>CAYVEW010000010.1:0-51388 GCA_964450375.1 uncultured Bacteroidales bacterium | reverse complement strand
GTGGCGGTAGTATTCCAATTATTTCTGAATTTGAAAAGATATTAGGAATTAAATCTGTTTTAATGGGATTTGGTTTAGAGTCGGATGCAATTCACTCACCAAACGAAAACTTTCCTTTAGAACAGTTCTATAATGGAATAAATACAATTCCTTATTTCTACAAATACTTTGCAGAAATCATGAAATAAAATAAAATAAATTTAATTATAAAAAACCAGAATAGGATTTCTATTCTGGTTTTTTATGGTTTAGAAAATAACCAAAAGATTAATGTTTCCAATCATCACTTTTTGAATATTTAATATAAAATTTAAATGGAGCTTCATCCTTAATTTTCTTCAAATCATCCCCTTTTTGTCCACAAAAAACTTCTGATTTCTCTTCAACAATTTCACTTTCTGGATAATTGGTTATCTCTGTTATATAAAATTCATTTTCGAAATGATAAATATCTTCTGGTTTTTCTATATAGTAAACAATACGATTACTAAATACAAAAGGACTATTTTCTTTTGAAAAATTAATTGTATTTATCTGTTTTTTGGTAGGATATTTAAAAAGATCACAATCTCGATAAATTGAATTATTAATTATATACTCATTAATAACTTTTGAACTATTTGCTGGAATACAAATTATAGGTTCTTCATTATAACTTACAACCAAACCTGTAGAAACTATTGAACCTGGTTTTTTTTCAACTTTATTACATTTGATTGCATCAATTCCAAATTTTGATTACTTGCATTGGTATACACCCTATCCTTAAAATAATTATATGCAACTCCGTTTAAAATGAAAAAGCACTCCTTTAAATTCAAATAGATATTCTTTGTCGTTTTATTATAAAAAACAAAACCAACATCTCCACCGTCAGACCATAAATCATAAGTTACTTGACAGTTGTCATCTTCATAAATCAACTTATTAGACCTATACTCAACATCTTTTACAGGATCAACCTTATAAACCTGATAGTATGGATACTTTACACACGAATTAAAGGTAAAAAGGATAAGGGCGGTTAATAAAAACTTAGGTGTTCTCATAATCAAAAAAAAATTTAATTTAAATACTTATTATATAATAAAATTAATTTTAATTTCTTAAAAACAAAAAAAGCCGAAGAAATAATCTTCGGCTTTTTTACCCAGGGCAGGACTTGAATCTATTTTACTTCATTTTACCACATTTTACCAAAACCCTTGTAAATATGGGTTTTTTATAAATGGCTGAAAAACAAATTTACTTCATTTTAATACATAGTATAAATTATTTGACCCTAATTTGACCCCTTTTTTATATTTTTTTATAAGAAAACATCAATGTTATGGCAGGATAAATTTTTACTTAAAATCACAAAAAGTAAATAAATCTGGTAAAATTCCAATTATTGCTCAAGTTGTAGTTAATTACAAAAAATATAGAAAAAACATTGGCAGTGTAAAACCAAGAGATTGGAATAAAAGTAGTCAAAGATTAAAACTAAACTCTCAATTAGACAAAGAATACAAAGACAATCTAAAAACAAATCAACTGATAGATGAAATTGAGAGTATGGCAAAAGACCTTTTTAATAAAGCACTATTAGAAAAAGGGCTACCAACTGAAAGCGAAATAAAAAATCTATTATTTCAATCTTCAAAAATGGATTTGCATGAAAATAACTTCTTTTCGGTTTTTGATCTTTTCATAAAGAAGAGTAAAGCTAATAATACAGTAAAAGGTTATACTACCGCTAAAAATTTCCTTGATAAATTTCAGACTAAAACTAATTACGTAATCCACTGGGGATCAATCGATGCTAATTTTCTCGATGAGCTAGAAAACTATATGTTTATTGAGAATTTTTACGAAAATGGTTATCATGCAAAGATCTTGGCTGTCCTGGGAACTTTTCTTCGTTGGGCTAAAAAGAGAGGTAATTATGACGGAGACTTTTATGAAGAATTTGATAGTAAAGAACCAGAAAAAGAAGTCATATTTCTTTCTATGGATGAACTTCTCACCTTATACAATCATGACTTTAATAACGAGAAATTAAATCATGTAAAAGATGTATATTGTTTCTCTTGCTTTACTGGATTAAGATATAGTGATATTTCATCATTAAAGCATGAACACATCAAAGAAGATCACCTTTTAAAATATCATGAAAAACCTAATATATTTACAAAAGTACTATTAAATCCCTTTGCCTTAGATGTTTTAAAAAAGTACAAAAACAACACATCCCCTTTACCCGTGATATCAAACCAAAATACGAATGAAAACATAAAAGAATGCTGTAAGAAAATAGCAAAAGATCAAGAAGAAGGTGAAGGATTTAATCAAAAAATAATAATTCGCAAAGAAAGTGGAAGTGAGAAAACTGAAAAAATAATACCAAAACATAAAGCCATCACATTCCACACAGCTAGAAAAACATTTATCACTAATAGTATTATGCTAGGAATAAGTATTGAAGCATTAAAAGAAATGGGTGCTCCTAAAAAGGATAAAGATTTAAAAAGGTATATTAAAATTACAGAAACCTTTAAAAAGGAACAAATGGATAACACATGGGGGAAATTAGCTAATAGGAATAGTAACTAAATAATTAAAAAAACCACTTACCGTCTTACCCCACATAGAATTAAAACGTTCATCGAATTAAAAGATAAATGATCGCTATATTGTTGCATTATTTTTGCCAATGCATTACATTTAATACATGAATATAAAACTCGCTGTTATTTCAGATATACACAGTAATATCTTTGCATTAGAAGAAGTTCTAAAAGATATAAAAAAAAGAAAAGTTGATTTTATATTAAACCTAGGGGATAGTCTTTATGGAAGTATAGATCCTAAAGGATGCGCAGACATTCTAATTAGTTCAAGTATTATTTCAATATGCGGAAATGAAGACTCTATACTATTGGAAAAGAATGTTAATACAAATGATCATAAATCATTCCTGTTTACTTGCGATAACATAAAAGATCATCATTTTAACTGGATAAAATCTTTACCATTTGATAAAATTATTAATGAACAAATTTATATCTGTCATGGGACACCTTGCAGTTTCAATAAATATTTAATTGAAGATGTCAGTCTGGGTTTTCCTAAAATTAAAGAAATAAATGAATTACAAAAATGTATCGAAAGTATTAATCAAAAAATAATCATTTGTGGCCACAGTCATTTACAAAATGTTATTAAAATAAATGATAAAACTATAATTAATCCTGGCAGTGTTGGTATTCAAGCTTATGATGATACAACCCCGGTATATCATATAATGCAAAGTGGAAGTCCGCATACTCGATATTCAATTCTTCATATTAATGGTGGTAATGTTCAGATTGAAAATCTTGCCTTGAAGTATGATTGGAATCTTGCAGCTAAAACAGCTAAAAAGAATGGAAGAGAAGACTGGGGTAATTGGTTAAAGACAGGCCGAGTTAAGTAAGCTATTTAATTATCCAGCAAGTATAGATATTTTTGAATCCCTTTCGTAATAGCCCATGAATCATACTCGTAGTTATAACCAATTGTTGCAATAACCACATTTAATTGTGGTATTATATATAAAAATTGTCCACCCCAGCCATTAGCCCAAATAACTTTATAATTTTTATTATCTGATGTTAAATTGATGTTCCACCATTGATAGGAATAATTATCACCATCAATATGTGTTTTTATTTTTTCGGATGTTGATTCTTTAATCCATTCCTCTGATATAATCCTAGATTCATTAAGCTCACCATTCTTTAATACTAAAAAACCGATCTTGGCAAAATCCCTGGGCAACAATTGCAAGGAGCCTCCCATGCACGGATAAGCATTTTGTTTTTCCCAATTGTATCTCTTAATATTTAAAGGATCAAATAAATATTTTTTCGCAAATTCATCGGCAAACATGCCTGTTTTTTTCTTAATGATTGCTCCAAGTACTTCCGTATTACTTCCATTATATGCAAATTTATCTCCTACCGCATCAACTAATTTCTGTTCGAGAATATATTTTACATAGTTATTTGATCTGTAAATTTTATTGTCTTCAGGTCCAAAACCAGACGACATGGTTAACAAGTTTTTAATTGTTATCTGATTATATCCACTATCTTTTAAATGTTTATATTCCGGAAATATTTGACAGATTGGTTCATTTATATCTGTTAAAAATCCTTTGTCTTTTGCTATACCTATTAACAAAGATGTTAAACTTTTATTGGATGATTCGATATGATGTAAATCTTCTTTCGTAAATCCGTAAAAGTATTCTTCGCAGATTAATCGATTGTCTTTTATTAATAGAAATGAATTTATCCTACCATATTCTCCATCAATGATTTCTTGCATTAATGAATAAATAAAACTTGAATCTTGTTTTGATGCATATGTTGCTACTTTCAATATTTCATCACCGATTTCAGGTTTTAAATACTTGTATTTGTAATGATCATAAAAATCTGACTTTGGTTTAATCAAGTAATTAGCAATTTCATTATTCTTTGTTAATACCACACTATCATAAGGCTCACCAATACACTGAAACCCTCCGCTTATTTTACCTGGATTTATTAATTTACCTTCATAATAGCATCCCCAACTTGGAATTCTAAATACTACATCTTTATCCTTTATTAAAACACTATCAACCTGAAATTTCAAACGATAAAAACTATTTTCTGTCCAATATCCTTTGGCTTTAGTTTCTTCACTTTCAGTAAACATATGGATATAAAATTTTTTGCTTAAATCGGACGGATGTGGTCCTTCCCAAAATCCATTCATACTCTTTTGACCATATAAACCTGAACCAATAATAATAATTAAAAATATTGAACTTATAACTCTTTTAAATAATTTCATTTGTTTGATTTTAATTATATTGGATTTATAATAATCTACATTTATCTATTGGCTTATAACCCCTTACACATTTATTATCTTTCCTTTTTCATTATGATTCCTGAAGTTTAAATCTTTAAATTCATCCATGTTTATATTTTTGTTCTCTTCAACAATCGGTATAATAAAATAAAAACATGAACCCTTATTCAGTTCTGACTCGACCCATATCTTACCTCCCAAAAGCTCTACAAGTTGCTTAGTAATTGCTAATCCTAAACCTGTACCACCATATAATTTGGAAGTGTTTTTATTTGCCTGACTAAATCTTTGAAAGATTATTTCTTGCTCAGATGTAGAAATACCTATTCCTGTATCTTTTACATAAAATTGAATATTATCTTTGGTACAACTAACTCCCAATTCAATTAAACCCTGCTCAGTAAATTTAAATGCATTCGAAAGTAGGTTATTCAAAATCTGCTTTAAGCGA
The DNA here is from genome assembly GCA_964450375.1 of uncultured Bacteroidales bacterium. Classification (GTDB taxonomy): domain Bacteria; phylum Bacteroidota; class Bacteroidia; order Bacteroidales; family UBA12077; genus UBA12077. Next base: position 46,050 of record CAYVEW010000010.1, on the reverse strand, counting down.
TCTGAGTCTGTATATATTATATCGTTCTTGACGATTGATTTTACAATTGAAAATTTAATGTTTTTTCCGTTAATGCAACTTTGATAAGCATAATAATCATACAACCCATTTAACAACTCATTTAAACTTATCGCATGCTTCACGATTTCCATTTGATTCGACTCAATTTTAGAGATATCTATAATATCATTAATTATTTGCAATAGATCCTTTGATCTGCTTCCAATTATTTCTAAGAATTTTCTTTGTTTTTCTTTAGGTAGTTTTTTTTCGAGTAATAAATGCGAAAAACCAACTATTGCATTCATGGGAGTCCTTATTTCATGACTCATATTCGCAAGGAATGCCGACTTTAGATTATCACTTTCCTCCGCATTTAACTTTGCGATATTTAACTCTCTCTCTATTTTCTTGCGAACTGTTATATCACGAGTCGATCCTTGCAAACCAATAGCTTTATTATCTTCAATCAAAAATCCTCCAACAACTTCAACAAAAAAGATAGAATTATCAGCTCTTATACCTTTAAGTTCAAATTTGAATGGTGTTGCATTTAATGGATCGTTAATATGTTTTTTAATCCACTCTTTAAGCATTAATTTAACCTTTATGTATTCATCTCTATCAAACAGCTCATAATCAGAAATCCTACGACGATCCTCTGTGGTATACCCAGTTATTCTTTCAGAACTTGGACTTAAATACTTATAATTTAAGTATAAATCCATAGTCCATATCACATCTGTCGAATTTTCAGTTATCAACCTATATTTCCTTTCACTTTCTTCGATTTTTTCTTTGGCATTCAATAAATCATCTTCTATAGTTTTTCTATAGACTGCAATACCATAAATATTAGCCAACTCTTTAATTACATTTAAATCATTAACATTATATGGTAATGGTTTATTTGCAACAGCAATTTTGCCGAACAGTTTATCTTTAACTATAACGGGTACTATAATTAGATTCTTTATGGGTACATTCCCATCAGGTAATTCTTTTAATACACCCATTGTTGGATAATTATTGATAAAAAAAGCTCTGACTTTATTGAAATCTTCACATTTAATATTTTGTAATTTTTCGTAATCAGGAAAAACGATCTTTTTCTCATTAACATTACACATTTGGGGTAATACTTCTGTTAATGATTGTGCTGCTATATATTCTAATTCTTTATTCAATGCAGAAACATATCCATATTCACTTGAAGTTAATCTCAAAGTATAATGATATATTAAATCTCCAATTTCTTCAATAGACATCCCGGGCTCAATAAGCTTTTTAGCTAACCTGGCAATAATGTTCGAATATTTCTGTCTTTCTTCTGCTTCCAGTCTAGATTTCTTAAGTTCATTTTGTTGTTCTAGAAGCTTCCTGTTTATTTTTTTTAACCTTTGGTTTGAATCTTCAAGTTGTTGTTTGGCAATGCTTAATTCTGTTGTCTCTGTTGAAAACAACAAAAATTTATCATCTTCAAGCTTAACTCCACTCATTCTAAAATAATGATCCTTACCTTGAGCATCTCTTACCAAGACATCGCCATTAGCCTTTCCTCTGCTTAATAATACTTTCATATGTTTAAGTCCTAATTCCGGATTTTCAGGGGAGAAGAAATCCTGAGCTTTTTTATTGAGTATATATTCTTCTGGAAAATCTACCTGATTAGTAGCCTCAATATTTACTTCAAGAAATTTACCTGTTTTATCCATAATAAAGTGTCCAACTGGAGCATTCTTGATGTAAGTTTTATACTTTATTTCGCTTTTCAGAAGTTCATTTAAATAAATCTTCTCTTTGGTAATATTAATCGAAATACCTATTATCATCTGATTATTTACTCTTATTGCAAAAACTCTATAATTAAGAATTTTACCCCCCTTAGTTTTGATTGGAACTTCTCCAAAACTTTTTCCTTCTTTAAGAACTGTGATAAAATGCAACTTCCCTGCCTGATATTCAAAATCTGTAAAAATTATTTCCAGTGGTTTTCCAATTAATTCATACTTTTGGTATTCAGATTCTATTACTGCTGCTCTATTAACGTCTATAAATAAGCCATCATTACTTATCATCATCATTGGAAAAGGAGCATTATAAAAGAAATCTTTGAACAGATTTTTATCTTCAAAAAGATCCATATACATTAATATTTAATAGAACATTATGTTACTTTTTACTAATTGACCATTTCTTACAACTAATTAAAAACAATAGCTTAAGATTTAAATAAATCCTAATAAAAACCTTAAGATAATTATACATTCTATTGTAACATAAATGTATATTGATTGCTATAATTCCCATGAATAGAAATAACTCCTGTTTTATTTTTTAGATCGTAAATAACAGACCACTGAGTTCCTCCTTTATTACCTTCTTTTTGCCAGGATACTTTCTGCAAAACTTCCATTGCAGATTCAACCGAATAAATATTTTCTTTTTCTAATGCCTCATCAATCTTCAAATATCTATTATGTATATTCCTTTCTTGTAAAGATTTATCTTTCACATATGAGTTGGTAACTATTTGATAGTTCTTCTTGTCCTGGATAAATTCCATTTTACCATTTTGATATTCTATGATAACAGAATTTCCTTCAGCATCTGAGACTAAATAATGATGAGATATCGTATTTATATCAGCATCGAAAACATCGTATTTTTTTGCAATCTCTATTGCTTCATCTACATTTTTTGCATTATCAAGTATTAACCTATTTAATAGTAAAACATCTATTTTTTCTTTATTATTCTCTGGATTAATTTTTTGAGAAGGGAGTGCAGCAATTCCAACAGCTAATCCTTGGTCATTTATTCCATCCATAACATAAAATGGAACTTTCAAGATTTGTTGTTTAGAAAATGCTGATAAACTATCAGTTTTTAGTTTTGAGTTACCCACCAAAAAATCTAATGCGCATAATGTTATAGAGCTATAAGCATTTTTAGGATTATATTTGCCTATTAAGACATTTGTTAAGTTAAACTGTAAATCAAGGTTTCTTCCCAATAAAGAACACGAATCATTATTTATTGAAAAAATACTACATGCTACTTTTGCATTATTTTGTAATTGCATATTTTCATTTTCTAATACTTTCTTGTAGTCTCCATAATACTGTAATAGATAGATTTCATCTACAGACTTTAAAGAACTTATTGTTTTTAATGAATCTGCTAATAACTCACTAACATCTTTAAACTCTAATACTTTATTGGTAATTTTTTTGCTATTGCAACCACCTATTAGAATTATTAACCAGATTAAACATAAACTTTCCCATAAACATAACTTAGTTTTCATGGCTTAAATTTTTATTAAATAATAAGTAATTTGACCTTAGTTATTGTTTTAACTCCGCTTCTATTATATCAGCATTCCATGTATCAATTGCCTTATATCTTTTATAGGAATTAATATAAACTAAAGTTGGATAAGCTTTAATCCTTTTCCCTTTCCATGGTGTTTCCGGCATTAAAGCAAAAAGCTCTTTCTCAATGTCAAAATACAAATCAAATGGATATTTCTTAAATGACTCAATGGCTTTGGTTCGATTAGATTCTTTATCGCCAGAAATAGCAATAATTTGTACTCCATATTTATCTTCCCATTCCTTATAATGATTTATTAAAGTTTGATCTAAAGATATCTTGCAACCCTTGCAACCGGTAAAACAGAAGAATAAGAGCTTAGGTTTTTGATCGCTTAAAATATCATTAACAGTTACCGTATCTCCTTTAACGGTAATTAATTCTTTTCCAACTGGAAAATCATTTTGAGCATATAATTTAAAGTTGGAGTTTATGGTAAAAAAGGCAATTAATAATAAAGTTATATTCTTCATAAGATAATTAATTTAAAATGTTTTGCAATTTGTCCGGTAAAGTTTGTTTTTTATATGCATATCAAAAGGCACGAGTTAATTATAAGACTTCTTAATCCACAAATTCAATAACTTGTTGTATACATCTACCCCATATAACATCACCTTTTGCACTACCTAGTCTTAATACAATGATATTTTTATCAGGTACAATAACCAACCTTTGATAAAAGTGACCATTAGCTGAATACTTTGTTAAGTTGTTATCCGTTGAAAAACACCACCACATCTGTTTATAGTATTCGTTCATATTTTCAGATTCCCAATAAATTTGGATCTTCTCATTTTTTTTAACATGAGTACTTGCCTTTATCCAATCTTCTGATACGATTTGTTTGCCTTCCCAGCTACCATTATTAAGCCACAATCTGCCAAATTTAACTAAGTCAATTGGTCTAATAACCAGTCCACTTTCAGTTTTTTCAAATCTGTTTTTTTCGCTGTCTATTACAAATTTTCCACTATTTAAGCCTAATGGCTGCCACAGATTATCATGCAAATAATTAGTTATAGAAGTCCCTGTTGCTCTTTCCAGCACCCAGCCTAATAATTGCGGACTATAATTCTCAGTACGCCATAGTTTGCCAGGTTCATATTCCAACTCTATATTTTGCAATAATTCACGAATATTCAAACTATAGTACATTTTAGCCTCATCACTAAAAGGCAAATAGTTTTTGTTATATTTAATCCCTGCAGTTCCATTTAAACAATTATAAATAGTCAATTTATCCAGACCTTTGTTTCGTAACTCCGGGATGTATTTTATTAATGGATCATGCACACTTTCAATCTGTCCCTTATCTATTGCAATACCAATTAATGTTGTGAGTACATTTTTTGTGATTGAAAATATCTTACAAATTGATTCTTTATGATGACCATTAAAGTAGTTTTCGTAAATGATAGTATCATTCTTAACAATAATAAAAGCATTTGTGTTATTCTGCTCAAGAAATTCATCAAATTGATCAACAGAAGTTCCTTCATAGGTAAATCCTTCAAAATTATAATTCTCAGAAGTTCTATTAAATGAAAAATTACTTTCACATCGCTCAAGCTTTGTAGTGGGTAGTTTATTAAAATCATAAACATCTGCCATTCCCATTAAAACATATCTTCGAAATAATGGACTGATCAAGAACAGTAAAATTAATAATCCCAGAATTGTTAATCCTACTATTTTCATTGTTTTCTTAATGTAGTTCTTAAATTTCACTTTTCTTTAGGTTTAAAGATTTACTTAATTAAAGTTTTCATTCGATTCCAGATACATTATGTTGTTGAAATAATCGAATATTACATTGAATTTCATAAACATCGGAAGACCAATCATGCCAATGTTTTTTGGGTGAACTCGTGTGGTTTTTTCATCACCGAAAGTAACAGTTGGCTCTTTAAAAATATAATCTCCAATGGTTATTTCATTTATCTTAGCAAAATATTCTATCCCTCCTAAAGTTGGTCTTTGCTTTGCACCTGAAGGAACTTGAATATTATGAACAGTATTTAAAGCTACTTTAAATGCATATATACCACCAAGGTCAATATCAGCCCTGTCATTATAAATTTTTCCATCATTCATTGTTATTTTTATAGGAACTGAAAATGTGTTGTTTTCTGTAAGCTGCATATCAAGAGCACAACCATTACCGGTATATTTATATTTTTTGGGGTTATGTAATATTATTTCATTTTTAATAAAATCAAATTCTACAATAAAATGTTTAAAGAACGTATTGCTAAGTTGCCCATCTACTCCCGGAAACATTGCAGCAAATCCTGCTTCCGGAGGCGATACAAATGAAGGCTGATCATAAAAAATGATATCATTGAATTTTAATGTTAAGTTTTCTGATATATAAGCAGTACTGGAATTTTCTTTTTTAGCACCTTCAACTGAGCCGTAGTCAACCGGTTTTAGTTGCAGTTCAGTAACAAGCGGAGAACCGAAAAGCCAAACATGATCCCATAAAACACCATTATCTATCATTAAAGTTGCCTTTTTGTTATTGATTTCCAGATGCATTAATGGTTTTCCATTGTGCATTGAAAAAGGAATTTTAATCGAATCCTTGTGAAACTTTAATATTTTATATCTCCCTTGACCATTTTCGGCTGTAGACTCTTGGCTTTGTACATTAGAAATCAGTAAAGACATAAGTATCACTATGATCATACTTATCCTAGTTACATTTTTGAATTTCATATTTTCATTTTTACAAGTTTTTGTTATATATCTTGGTAACTACTTATTTATTCAACCTATCAATTAAAACTCCAACTGATGTATTCTTATCAAAATTATTGGTTTTAAATAAATTATAATCTAAAGGAATATCCGGATTTAGCTGATGTCCTTTTTTTGCGTCATCCGGAAAAATAACAACCTTTTTTACCGAAACATTCAGTTTTATTCTTGAGTTCTTTAAACCATCTACAGGTAATATGCCCATTCCAAAACAATTACCCGATTGGGCAGGTGGAACACCTATAAATTTCACTCCTGATTTTACTAATTTAACTAGTGTCTCATAACCTGCACTAAATGTTGAAGAACTGCCTATAACAAAAATATTTTCAGGTTGATATAAACCATCATGATTCTCTGCAATATATTCTTTATAAAAAGTTTTTGCAGTTTTATATCTGCTGGCAGGTATTTCATAACTATCATTCTTTTCACGTAATGTCTTCCACTTATACATCGAATTAAAATCATAATCTCCTAATTGAAGTGGAAATTGCTGTTCGTTTTTATAGGTTTTATTTAATTTTTCGATACTTAAAGAAGAAGCTGTTTTAACATTTAATTCTGAATGAAAAGTTATCGAATAATTGTCATTATCCAAAAAAGCAAGATGTTCTTTACCATAAAGCACATAAATAAGAATATCAGATAATAACGAAACTCCGCCTCTGTTATATCTGAGATCAATAATTAAATTATCGGTACCGTACTCCTTCATTTTTTGTATAGTTTTTATCATAAACTCCGTAAAAGAAGGTAAACCATCAATAACCGCATCTAAACTATCCGGTCCGGGAGCACCATGGTATCTTTGATGCCATGCATGAGCATATTTTAAATATTCTTTTCGGTATGCCTTTTTAACATTAGGATCTTCTATATCATCTAAACCTGCCACTAACTGTTCGGCATACTCTCTGAATTCGTCCTGCTTATCTATTCTAATATAAGCGATATTGTTTTTTTGATCTAACCAATCAAAAACAAAATCACATTTATCTGTTTTTGGTAATTCTAATTTAGAATTATTAACACCATGTGTTTTATAAGTTGCACTGCTGTCTGTTGCAATAGAAACCGCAATTTTTTCATTATCTTTAAGAAGTTCTAGTTCAACCGGGTTTCCCGGGCTCCACTTGGGAAATAGTTTTTCCATGTAATCGGCATACCATAAATAAACCTCCAGATTTCTAAACTTATCAAATATATTTTCCATTGGGTAAAGAGATTCCAGCCGCACTAAAAGTTTATTTATTTCTATATCATTTATGCTTATAACTTGTGATCCTATTAATGGCTCATGATCCACTTCTGCTACTTTGTATACAACAAAAACCGAGTCAGCTAATACTTTAAAACGCATTGGTATTCCTCCTGGATGTTTCGTATTGGGGTATTTAACCGGAAATAAATACGTATGACCATCTTCCAACTTAGCTAAAAAACTCGAAAGCAACCACCAGAAATCTTCTACATCCATTCCTTGTTCAGGAATTGCCATTAAAGTTTGCTGAAAAGCTAAATGAAAATCTATTTTGCCTCCAAATTTTGAATAAGGGTCAGGATGACACTCTTCGATTATATTAACCATTTGTCTAGTGTCTTCTATGAGTTCTTTTTTACTCAAATGCTGAGCATTAATAGTATTTATATTTATCAAAACAACTAACAATAAAAGGCTTTTTCTTAAACTTAAATACCTTACAATGATTTTATTTATATCCATTACATAGAGTTTTAGATGTTTATAAGTTCTTCTTAAATCTTTCATGCACATTAACCTGATTTACATTTGAAAAATAAAAAACCAAGTCCGTAGCATTTAATAAGATTATTTTTCTATCCGGAGATAGGTAATGTGGTTCTAACGCACCCGCATAAAAATCTCCTATTCCGAATAACGTTCTAATAGTATCTAAATAAGAATATAGTTGACTGCCTTTCTTTAGTTGACTTATATCAACAAAGAAATTTTTATATTTAGCTTCACTAAATATCTCATTTATTGATCCCGGCAACGGATCCCCGATAATTTTGCAATCTAAAGGAGGAGTGTCTTTTCCATTACTACCTTCCATTACTGCTTTTACTGTACCATTGGTAAAAGCTGTTGAAACAATTAAGTAATTCTCACCAAATGTTTTTTTCAAATAATAACCGGTAGAACCCATGCCGTTAGCACCATAATATGTTGGATTGTTTTGCACATGAGATGTATGTGCCCATAAAGCAACTTTAGAGTTAAAGGTATTTTTAACCCACAATACATTGTTTGCCATATCAGAATCTCTGTTATTCTCTTTACCCGTATAGATATTATATAACCAGTAGTTTGATCGAATCAATGATTCAACTAGCTGTATAGTAATTTTATAATCTTGTGTTTCAACATATTCATGTTTATCATCAAAATATGCCTGTGCAACAATTAGTAATTCCGCATATAAGTCTCTTCTTCTTTCATATTCCGGAGTAGTTATATGTTTATATCTGATATGCTCTAATTCAATTATTTCCTGAACTATATCCTTATTTTCAGTAATGATCTCAGGAAAATAACTCTTTATACCTTCAAGTGTTTTCTCAGGATAAAAAGCATCTAATTGATTATCAACCCCAATAAAATGAATTTTCTCATTCTCTTTTTTACTTTCATTATAATTTCTCATCCACTTTACCAAATCTTGAACTTCATAATTATCCTGAATCCACATTTCTCCTGAAAACAAAGAATCTAACTCTCCAATTCCTTCTGTAATATATCTATCAATTTTAAGAGATGTTCGAAAATTAAATTCATATGCTAAAACTTTAAATTCTTCATTTTCTACTAAATACTTGAATAATCTATGCTTTAACTCAAAGAATTCCCTGGCACCATGTGCAGATTCGCCTAATCCGATAACTTCGTAATTATGCCAGTTTTTTAGTTCTTTAATAAACTGATCCGAATATGTTAATGGAGATTTTTCCGGCAATTCAATAATAAACTCATTCAATTCACGAACAGTTTTATGCTGATCATCTTTCATACATCCCGTTATAAATGATACACATAGGGTTATCGCAAGAAATAATCCTAGTTTATTTGTTTTCATAGCTTAATATTCTAATTAATAAAAAAGTTAAAAACACAGTTGTTAGAAATAAGAATAGCATTAACAATGGCATTACATAATCACCAAGTTCCAAATAATAACCGCCTGCATTTAGAGTTGAGTAAATTAACATGCCAAATCCAATGAATACGATAAAACACCCCGTTATTTTTTTTCGATGAATTAAAACGCCACCGGTTATACATGTAAATGCCATTATAAACTCAGATATTAAATGAAAAGTCAATTCTTTAATACCTTCTTGAAAATCATTATTATTTAACAGAATTAAAACCCACGTTAAAATAATTATTGTCCCAATTATTATAGCATACCATTTTATCATATTTACCTGTGTTCTATTCATTTTCATTTTTTTGTTTTTTGATTTTAAAATCACCATGCATATCAAGAAAAATACCTTTACATAAATCTTTTGCAGGATGTACTCTAGATTTATTCAGTCCTTCAAAAGTTTTAAAAGTTTTACCCATTGAAGGTGAATTCGAATACTTGCCATTATTTATCCAATTGTATTCATCAGCACCTTTGTAATCAATCATTACTCCTATCCCATTCATATCTCCTATTCCAGCACTTCGATTACCAAAAAAGTATTCGTCATCTCCACCTTTATCTTGAAATAGCCCCACAGATAAGTCTCTTCCACATCCTATTATTTGAGTTAACTCATCTTTATTAGATTTTTTATTATAAGTATCATCACCTTCCTCATCTATAAAGCTTGCTAAAGTATAGTGTGCAGCATATCCTTGACTATGACTTATTGCATTATACTTATCATCTCCAAGTTGATTATAAAACAATCCTATACCAAAAAAATAAGATGCTCCTTGAGAAAAACTATTTGCATAAAATTCATCATAACCTGATTCATCGATTAATATACCTACACCACCTCCTAAACTCTGCCCATCAGTAGCTTCTGCCCACCGCCCTTTTGATGCACCCTGAACAAATGAAGGTAGTTGTCTCTTTTTATATAATAATGTATCTGTGTTATAATGATCATCTCCATTTTTATCATATAAGCAGCCAACGCCAAAAGTACCACCAAACCCCTGTGAATAGGATACTGAATTGTAACAATCATCGCCATCCATATCGATTAAAGCAGAAGCCCCAAAAATAGCAGCTCCCATTGAGTGTTTCGATGTACTCCTATATATATCATTACCGCTATAATCATAAAGAAAAGAAGTTCCAAAAGATGCACTTGCTATTCCTGGTTTTCCGGCAAAATATTTATCTGAGCCTTGTAAATCAACTAAACATGAGAATCCAACAAGTGATGAACATAAATATCCATCGGTTATATATTCATCATCTCCTTTAAAATCAATAATAATACTTACGAGTTTATTTAAAGGATCTGATGTTGCAATGTTTCCTTTATAAACATCATCACCACCTAATTCTATAGTGAAAAGAAAATCATCGTTAATACTATCATTTGATGTTCCACTTATCAAGAAATCACCAAGATTAGAATTAACGCTACAATGCGTAAAATCATCAATAAAATTACTTGCTTTATATTTAAGTAACCGGTCTATTTTTTCTAAAATAATCCTTGATGCATATGAAAGTTTGACCAGGTCAATTTCACTCAGTCTGTCAACCAAAGTAAAATCGGAAAGCTCCTTGGTTTTCCAAGGTTTTATCAGCAGGTTATGCAGGTCATCCAAAGTTTCTGCTTCTTCTGAATATAAATACTCTTTTAACGGATCTGAAAAATCTTTGAGTAAAACATCTGCATCTTCAATAGCAAGATATAACTCAATGATTTGCTTTTTAAAATTAAATGATAACTTATTCCATTCAATCATACTTTTCTCATCAAAATTTAGCATTTTAGATTTCAAAATACTATTCAACTCATCCTCATTTAAAATTTCGGTCTGATCACTGATAACCGGCGGTCCATAACCACCTGTTCGGATTCCGATTAAAGTAAACAATAAGTGATTTATATCTTGAAAGCTTTCTAGATTTGTAAGCCTTGAATTTATGGAATTGCTCAAACCTGAAAACTGTGAGATATTTTCAAAATAGTAGGAAAAAGAAGGCAGTTTAAAATTGACAGTCTGAGTGGCTGACAGATAGGAATAATCTATACCCTCAATACTGTCAAGACAGTTAATTTCATTATTTATTTCTACCTCCTTATTTTCTGTACAAGAAAATAAAAATATCATGAATACAACTAAAGTCATATTTCTACTTAACAGGCTCATTAATTTATTTTAATTGACTTAACCAAAGCATCCACTACCATATGAATATACATTCTGTGGTTTCCATGAAAAATCATTTCCTAAAACCATTTTTGTGCACTCACCGGTTTTAACAAAACTGCTATTGTTAAAGAATTCTAACCCATGTAAATTTTGTTCCGGAACTGCTGTTCTTTGATTTTTAGCGGAGTGCTTAACCTGCAATAATAACTCTCCTGCTTCATTTGTACTTGCTATAATTAAACCATGTCCAAAGTTTGGGAGGTAAAAGCCTTCCAATTTATCCCGTGTATCACATACAACCCACCCATCATTATAATATCTTTTTAGCAAAGTACTTCTGTCTTCATTATTTGTTTCTTTATCCAAAAGACATACTTTATCAAAAAAAATATCATGAGTTCTTTTAAGTCTTAGATCCAATGGCATTTCCTGCACATCTATATTCTTAAAATAAGAGTAACTGCATACTTCTCTGAATCCCATTCTTTTATATACGTTTTTTCCTAACTTAGTAGCTATTAAAGATTGGATGGCACATCCCTTACTTACTAAATAATCGCTTAGAGATTTGGTAATTTTGGTTCCGAAACCATTTCCCCTATATTGATCTAAAACAATAATATTTGCTAACCATCCGACCTTACCAAGATAAAAACAATTCCCTGTTCCAATAATTGCATTATTATGCTCAAATACAATAGCGAAAAAATAGTTTTGCCCTAAATGGTCAATTAAGAAACTTTTATAGTCAAAATTCCAATCTATAGGTGGAAAATCCTTTACAGAATCAATATCTTCATATTTCAATTCTCTAATCATATGTTTTAAAATGTCAGTTCAATAAAATGGGTTTTATCAGGTCTCCCTGGTGCAATAAATAAAGTTGGATTTTTATCCAGTTTCATTATTAAGCAGCCATACGTATCGTCATTTGAAATAGGCCAAACTTCAGGCTCAGTTAAACTTAGTATGGACTTTATGTTTTCATAATTTAATTTATAGTTCACCTCTTGTATTTTATCGTAAGCCAGGTAAAACCGCGGACAGTAATAAGGATCATCAGTTGTTTTTCCGTACTCGGCCAATACCTGAATAAATTGATTACTAAAATCCCTATTTGCGGCCGCAAAGTTTGTATGCAATACAATGTTTTTATTTTTAAAAGGATAATATTCCTTTTTTTGATTCGCAGAACATTCAAAGCACTTAACCTGACTAATCCCTCCAATAGTAAAACACTGAGAAATTCCTATTGGCACATCTTTAATAAAATCAAATGCACACTCTTCATGAGGTTGCTCCAATACAGTTCTCACAATGAATGAAACCGGTAATCCGTGTTTACTATAATTTAACATAGACATACTATTACATGTTATAGCAACACCTTCTGAGTTAAGCCCATCCAATCCAATAAAACCTGGAAAAGTATACACATAAGATTCTATTTTCGTCTTATCATCAGTAATATGAAGTATTAGAGGAAAACCATGCAGAAATTTCTCAGGATCCATATTTTGAGCAAGGTATGTTGGTTCCATTTCAGTTTTGTTAATTCCAATAGCAGTGCAATGTTTGTCTCCCATTTCATTAGATAAAGCAGAAATCTCTTCACTTAACTGAAAAGCCAGAATCGTTTCGAATTTTATTCCACAACCTTCTGATATACCATAAACTTCCTGGAGTAAATCAGGACATACTTTTTTAATTATTTCAACATAAGTAGTTCTTTTAAAAAACTCTTTAATTACCTTATCGAAATCTTGCTCAAATTCTTCTTCAACAATATTCTTCCATCTATTGATAATGGTATCAATTTCTTCGCGTAATTGCTGTCCATGAATCAATCCTCTCTCGTAGGGAGTTCCATCCGAATGAATTATCGTTAAGTTATTTATTTTCTCAGTTCTCTTCGAATCTCTGCAACTATAGATTGCTAACAATAAAACCACTATTAATAAAAAGCTACTTTTTTTCATATCTTTTATATTTTAAATTATCACCATATTCCAGGAAATAATCTATATTTCACTTCATTCTGATAATCAATATATCCCTTAAGATGATCTGTTAAAAAACCATCTTCATTGTTAGTTCTTATAATCATCTCAGCAATAATAATAAAAGAGAAAATTAATCCAACAAAAGAACCTAATATCATAGGCACACCTATAAGCCAAAGTATAGTTCCGGTATATCCGGGATGTCTTATTAAATTATATGGCCACACCTTAACAACTTGATGATCTCGATCTGATTGTAATCTAATATTTGTCTCAAAGTATTTGTTTGCAATCATTGAACTTAAAACCAGAATATTTGATAAAATATAAAATATGAACCCTATTATTATAAAGTATTTGTTAAGATATGACCAATTTAATCTATGATCAAGACCAACTAGTACAGGAAGAACTAGCAACATTTGTAAGTTAATTAACTTAACTAATACAATATCTTTTTTTTCAGCATCTTTCTTATGATTTCCACGAGAATTAAGTAACTCAGGAACTTTGCAATACATTAATATTAGCGAAAACAATATATAAATGATATTTATGATAACAAATAACCAATATCTAACTATTGTTGCATCACCTGCTGCAATAAATAATACTGAGCTTTGAAAAATCACTAATAGTATTGTAAATACAATATATTTTATTCCTGAGTTATTTAGTCTCTTCTGCATTTATTTTGGCTTAACAGTAATTAGTAATTCTAGCTTTTGGTTTTTTATAAAGCAATCCTTTTCGTACTTTAACCATTTATTTTCCTTTCCTCCCCATCCATAATTAGCATGAATCCATAAACCATCATCTTTTTGTTTGTAACCATCCAGAACAACACTATGACCGTTTCCGTTAAAGTCGGTATAATGAAAATAAACAGGACGTTTGTTGTTAATTTCTTTAACAATGATGTTGCGAACTTTTCTTCGGCTTAATAAAAAAGTTTTATAACCGAATCGTTCTCGTACTTTACAATCAAAGTGTTTTTTTAGCTGACTTTTATGAAATGTTTTCTGGTAACTTCCATTACCAAAATTTTTCTCTACAACCGTTGCTAAATAATAACGGTATAGTGCAAGCTCATCCACTTTTTCTTGTGGAGTATTATCATCCACATTATTCACAAAAAGGTCCCAGTTAAAATCGTGATCATTATAATTCACTTTAATATGATGACCTTTTTTTGTAGTGTATTCTTTTTGACCATGCGGTTGTAACCTGTGATAATACATGATCTGTGCTAAGGCAGTTGAGTGACATCCTGGAGAATACTGCTCCGGATTAAATTTACTGGTTCGTTTGGTGCCTCCCCAAACTGTTTCAAGTAAATAGTCATTATTAGGATTCTGTTGTGCTTTTACTCCAATGAGAGTAATTACTTTTGCAATAAAAATAACACCAACAATAATTAATGTAATTTTTAATTTCTTTTTCATAATTTCTTTTTTAATGTTAGTGGTTTTAATTACACGAAAATCAAACCAAAAAAACGTTATTAATTAATTATCTACCAGTTACATTTAAATGTCATTTTATTAATGTTAAACTTTATAACATCTATATTACATTTTGCAACATAGATTAATTCTCTAACTCCTTAATCATGTTAGCTATTATTACATTTTCAGGGTATTGCTTCTGAATTTCAAAAAGTAAAGATTTAGCTTTATCAATTCTATCGATTGATTTATAAAAATTTACTGCTGCAATATTTATATTTATTGAACTTGCATATTTATCTAAAGCAAATTCATATATCTGTTCTGATACATTAGTGTCTTTTGTTATATAAGCATTTGCTAATTCTGCCAACTGCATTTCTCCTAAAATATAATCCGACTTATCCTTTGAAATTTCGCTACTATAGAAATTCAACGCAGAATCAAGGCTATATTCATTAATAAGCTTAACTAACTTAAAACAGACATGATTCTTTAAGTCTTTTAGTGAATAATTATCATCTAAAAGTTTCCAACCTATTTCATTAACATTTGCATTACTATTTGATAAAACAACTACTCCTTTTGAGTTACTGGAATTAAATCCTATAAACCCTGAAAAACCACCTGTATTTCCATTATGCCATAAAATAAGCTGTTGGTCTATTTCTTTAATTCTCCAACCAATTCCTGATGATTCGCTATCAGAAATTTTTACTTTTATATCCTTTGCATTCGCCATTGCATTATAATGTGGGTAATCCACTAAATGCATATTTGCAGATAAAAACTTTATTAAATCAACACCTGTACTTTTTAATCCACCAACAGGTACAAAAACAGGAGATAAATTCCAGTGTTCTTTTTCAACGCCCAATGAACTTCCATCAGCAAACCTTTCTTGTTGTTCTTTTGGCACTTCTATGAATGTATTAGTCATTTTTAAATCATCGAAGATATATTCTTTCAAAAGTTGGGAGTATTTTTTTTCAGTTATTCTTTCAAGTATTATAGCCAACAATGCTATTCCTGAATTGGAATAATTATAAATCCTTTCTTCCGGAATTTTGTAATCATTAAGAAAATCGAAGAAATCATTATACTTATAACCAAGCGAAAAATTTCCTGGTTCATTAATATCTAAATTTGAAGGAAAAGATGGTAGTCCTGAAGTATGAGTAGCTAAATCCATTAACTTAATATTTCTTATATCACCCGTAAGTTCTGAACGTTTAAAAAAGTCTCCTACCTTATCATCTTCACCAACCTCACCCAAATCTAACAGTATAGAGTAAAGGCTGGTCGTGAAAATCTTGCAGACTGATCCTATTTCGTAAATTGTATTTTTTGTTGGTGTGGCCTTTGAAGTGTTAAATGCACTACCGTAGTTATAATAATTAATTTCTGTAGTATCTATTATTCCAATTGAAATTCCTTTATTGTAACCGATCTCAATCCTATTCTTAATGTATTCTTTTAATTCGGGTTTAATTAGGTCCGTATCATTTATGTATTTTAATCCTTCGGTGATATAATAATTCTCGTCATCCGGATATTGATGTCCCATGTTTTTAACTATTGTATAATTGTTGGAAATATTTAAGCTATCCAGAACATGAATCATTGTTTTTTGTTTCGGAATAAAATGATCGTTCTCACCAGACACAATAATAGCTTTCACATTAAAGTCTTTTATAAATTCCAATTTGTTTTCCTTAATAAAGATGGGTAAATCAGGACAAAACAAGATAAAGCCTTTTACTGGGATTAGGGATCTCAGAGAAAGTTCAATAACCGGGTTAGCTCCTGCACTAATACTTCCCATTAGAATTGAATTCGTATCTATAGAGTAATTTTCTAATAATTCTTTATAAATTCTTTCTAAGTCCTGCTCTAACCTTTTATCTGCTGAGCCCCACCCGTATGTTTCAGAATCAAAATGTCGATAGGATTGCACATATACTTTAATATATTCTTTATTTAGAGCATCTGTTTGCCAGTGTTCTTTTACATCTTTCAAGTTTCTTCCGCCACCATGAAGTAAAATTATCATTGGATAATATGATTCTTTGCTATAATTATCTGGTAATTGAACATCATAAATAGTGTTTGAACTTTCATTGGCTGCTCTTAGCAATTTTATGTCATCTTTGGATATTTCGGCAAATTCTTCATACTGTTTATAGGGGTTATATTTGGGCATTGCTGGGTGAATAAAATAAAAATATCCCTTTTTGTGAGCATCGCAAAAAATGGCCAAATTTTCTTCATACAAACCCAACTTCTCATTTACATAAACTAATTCTTTCGATAAAGAGAACCAGTGATTATCGTATTTATCTATACTTGCATTTATAAATTCTTTTGCATCTTTATAATTTCCATCGCTCTCTAATGTGTTGATTTTATTTATCAATTCTTCATATGATATAGTTTGTGCGAAGGATTCAACGACTACCAAACATATTACTAATACTAGAATACAATTTTTCATTTTTATTTTAAAGTAAATAAAAACAAATTATTTGCTCATTTAATATTAGACAAACTATCTTTTATTTCGATAAGTGCACTATGAGTTAGCTTGTTCTAACAATGAATATAATAAAACATTTGCCCCTGCTTCTAAGTCATTTTTAAATGTAAATTCTTTGGGGGTATGACTAATCCCATCTTTGCTAGGAACAAATATCATTGCTGAAGAACATAAATTGGATATTAATTGTGCATCGTGTCCTGCTCCAGATGTAATCCTGCGATATCTATAATCTAGCATCTTAGTTATATTCTCAATATGACATAACAAATCCTGATCAAAGCTAGTAACAGGAACATCTACTATCTGCTTAAATGAAATCCTAACGGATTCTTTTTTCATTAAACATTTTAAATACTCAAATAATCTATCTTTTGCTTTTTCTAAAGAGTTTTGATTTGCACTTCTTAAATCTATAACAAGTGTCACTTTCTCAGCAATAACATTAATCATGTTTGGTTCAAATCTTACATTTCCGCAGGTGGCTAATAACTTGTTGTTCTTATCTAACGCTAGTTCTCTAACAAATAATATTATTTCGCTTGCGGTTATTGCCGGATCTATTCGATTTTCTATTGGAGTCGTTCCCGCATGATTGGAATTTCCATTAATTTCTATTTCAAACCAATTGATTCCAACAACTCTTTCAACTATTCCAATTTGTATATCTTCAATTTCTAGTACAGGTCCTTGTTCAACATGAAGCTCAACAAAACTTATTGGATTTAAATCAACACTATTTGTTATTGCTTTATGTTCAATTTTAGTCAACTCCTGTTCAATTATCTCACCTTCACTATTTGTAATCTTCAATGCATCATTAATAGGAATTCTTCCAATAAAGACAGAACTTCCTAACATATCAGGACTAAATCTAACACCTTCTTCATTTGAAAATACAGCAATTATAATAGGTCGTTTCGTATTTATATTATTTTCATTAAGTACATTTATTAGTTCTAAACCAGCTACAACGCCATATACTCCATCATATTTGCCCGCATTTAGAACAGTGTCTATATGCGAGCCTGTCATCACTGGTTTGCATTTAGAAACACCTTCTCTAATTCCAAAAATATTACCTATTTGATCAATTTTAACTTGCAGGTTTAGCTCTTTCATCCATTTAATAATTAAATCGCGAGCTTGTTTATCATATTCTGTAAATGCAAGTCTGTTAATACCTTTTCCCTTGAGATATCCAATTTCTCCAATTGCATTTAACCTGTCAACAATTCTTGTAATATTAACGCGCAAATCCATGTTTTCCAAACTTTAACAAATATCGATTATAGAAATCATTTTACACCGTTTACTGGAATTTATCTCTAAACTTATAAACTGACACACTATTGTCTGTAAAAGTAGGAACAATAAGATAGTTTCTTTCAGGTATTAATTCAAAATTAGCAATACAACCAGAGCCCTGGGTGTTAAGAATTTCAGTTACTTCATCATTTTGTATTCTGAATATCTGTCCTTCATTTAGAGAAATATAGATATTACCAAAATCATCTAACTCTATTCCATCCATTAAGCCTGTTTCAAATCGCTTTATGGTATTTATTTCTTTTTCTTTAACATCAATTCTCTTTAAGGCATGATCTTTATCTGTTAAAACATAAACTTCATCTTTATAAATTTCGATTCCATTGGGATTCATTAATAAATCAGAACTAAACCATTCACTCAAAGTATTATCTTTAAATTCAAAAATCTTATTCCCCCTGAAATCAGTTAACAACATCAAATTATCACTAACTGCAATATCATTTAACATACCGACCTTATTAAAAGACATACGCTCTTCAATTTCTGCCTTTGTTATATCAATTCTTACTAATGCATTGCCTTCAACAACATAAAGGAAGTTATCCTTAATTGCCATTCCCATTGGGTTATTTAATCCATCTATCCATTTATGATTAATACTGTAATCAGTTAAATTCAATTTGGCGATGGTTTGCAAGCCTTTGTTATTGCTGAACACGTATCCATCATAATTACTAATATACACGCAGTTATTTTTCTTATCATATACTGTTGTTTCTGGAACATTAAATTGATTATCAGACTCCCAAACGCTTTCAAGAAATTGATTATTTATAATACCATCCTTATCTTCCTTTTGAAAGATAAATCCCCAACCACCAAAAATATCTTTTAAAATAATTAATATCTCATTTTGTCCTTTTTGCAAATCCACAAACACTGCATCGTGCAAGCCAACCGCACCTAAGAACCCGGAATCCCTTGACCTATAACTATTATCTCCACAAAAAACAATCTTCCCATTCACGAACACATAAATTATATCACTATATCCAAAATTTAATTTTTGCACCCCTCCTGTAGTAGATTCTATTTGAGTTTTTGCAATTGTTACATATGGTCGTTGCTTAGGAGTGATAAATTTTGCTAAATCAATATATCCGTTCTTATCCGCTACGCAATTTTTCCAAGTCAAATTACTTAAAATATCTTTACTGGGATACTTTTCATAATGCTTAATATCCTTATCTTTAATTGGCTCTGCTATCTCCCATTTCTTAATGATATTTTGTTTTCTAACTTTTACTGGTAAATCTGGAAAATTCAATATGGTATCAACAGTATAACTTAAATTAGAAAAATATGCTGATGAGTCCATAGGACCTAATAAACCAATCAATCCACTACTCTTTTCATGTTCTAAATTGAATATCTCAAGAGCAGGAATCTTGCTATCATCAATAAAAACCTGAGCTCTTGTTCCCTGAATCTCAATCTTAAAGTGAATCCATTCGTTAACAATATCATCATAAATAGCAGTATAACCAGGTCCATTATATATTTGCCAGGCGTCAATACCATTTATAGTAGGTACATATTGAAAAGCATCATCATATAATCCCGCCCTATGTGGTCTGATATAAAATCTTTCTTTGTTTATTGAAGACTGTTGTCTGAATATTATCCCT
The DNA here is from genome assembly GCA_964450375.1 of uncultured Bacteroidales bacterium. Classification (GTDB taxonomy): domain Bacteria; phylum Bacteroidota; class Bacteroidia; order Bacteroidales; family UBA12077; genus UBA12077. The sequence goes on along the minus strand of CAYVEW010000010.1, from coordinate 25,603 downwards.
GGATATGACCTTTTACCATTAACAGCAATATCTACTTCTATAATACCATCTTCAAATATCATATCTTTTACCATCCCATACCCTTGAAAACATGTTCTTCCTAAATGTTCTTCTACTTTTCCTGTTATAATTTTCCAGTTATCGGATTCAAAATTAACTTTTACATTATGGAATGCTTTAATATTAATCGAAATAAGTATTAATGCTGCAGCAAATATCCTTTTCATAATTATTGTATTTTTTTTACATAATTATTCAGAAATTAAGAATTGCAAGCAGCTCTTTGGATAAATAGAATTATTATTCGATAAAATGAAATAGCAGATTAGAATTCGAAATGTTCACAACAAAAATATTTATAGATAAATAAAAATTACTTGATGATGTATTTATCTCTTAATTGTTTGGAGTAAGATTTGCTAACAGGTATTAATTTAGGTAAATTCATTAACATAATGTTATAACAATTACTTTCTTTCTTTATTAACTGATCAATATGATTGAGATTCACAATAAATGAGCGATGCACCTGACAAAATAAATTAGAAGGTAATCTTTGTATCCATTTTTTCATGGTTTGGTGTATTACCCCACATATGTTATTTTTTGTACATATTTTGGAATAATCACCACGTGCTTCTATATAGCTAATTGAATCAACTGTTATAAATCGTGACTTACTATGCTGATTTATTAATATTTTATCGAATGGTTCTAATAAAACTTTCTTTTCTTCTTTGTAAGGGTTTCCCAATCTTTTAATTGTTTCTTTCAATCTGTCCGGATTAACCGGTTTTAAAAGATAGTCAAGGGCATTGACTTCGAAAGCTCTTATGGCAAACTCATTGTATGCTGTAACGAAAATCGTTTGAAAATTTGTCTCTACCTGTTCTAATAAATCAAATCCAGTATATGCACCAAGATCTATATCTAAAAACACTAATTCTGGTTTTAAAGAATTAATTAATTCTTTTGCATCTTTCACATCTCCACTTTCCCCTAATATCTTAATAAAATCATATTCAGAGAGCATTGTTCTTAATTCTTGCCTTATATAAGGCTCATCGTCAACAATAATTGTATTCCAGATTTTCATTTTACAAATAATTAATTATTATCTCAGCAAAAACTTTATTTTCTTTTTCATATAACTTAAATGAGTTATTATTGGGATAAAGAATATCTAATCTCTTTTTTAAATTATTTAAGCCTGTTTTAGTACTATTTTCTTTGCTTTCATTATTTTTTATTAGTCCCGAATTGGTGACTACAATTTTCAGTTGATTATTAACAATTCTGGATTTTATTTCTATTTCTAGTGAATTTTCGTTGTTTCTTGAACCATATTTAATTGCATTTTCAACCAAAATCTGAATAGCAAGAAATGGAATCATAACATATCTTGAATCATCATCAATATTAAAACTTACATTTATTTCGCTCTTAAACCGAATTTTTTGAATTTCCACATAATTCTTAACACTATTTACTTCTTCCTGCAGTGCTCTGCTATCTTTATCATTATTAACTAAAGCATATCTATAATATTCTGATATTTCGTTAACTATCTTCTTGGCATTATCGTCATTTTCACCTATTAAAGATCGTATAGTTGCAAATGCATTAAATAGGAAATGCGGATTTAACTGTTCAGTCAATATTTTAATCTTATTTTCCTTTTCTAATTTTTCAATTTCAATAAGTCTTATGTGATTAGTATAATATAGTTTTACAATTTTGAAGGAACATGGAACAGCATAAGCCGAAATACAGAATCTAAATTTAAAAGTAAACTCACTCCAATAATTAGTCGAATAATTTAATAATTCTTGTGTTCTAAAATATTCTATTAAATGTTGCCCTAACAAACTAAAGAATAAAAAAACTATGAGTGCAATAAATAGGCTAAATATCTTATTTTTCTTAAGATAAAAGGGAATAATAACATATAATAAAATAATTGTTGTGGCTATATAATAAAGTAAATAAGTAATAACTCTTTTAAATTCTGGGATGAAATATTCATCATTAGCTATTCTAAAATTTATCATCAAAAAAGCAAAAAACATCCAATATAATAGATGCCTAAACAATCTATAGCGTATATCATTACTAAAAATAAATTTTTCAAACATGCCACTTTCAAATTACAAATCACATTTTCAAGTTAAAATAAATATGAGAAATAACAAAATCATCTTCTTCGTACAACTCAAAATTACTTCGATTTGGATATAACAGATTTAAACGTTCTTTAAGGTTACTAATTCCTTTGTTTGTGCTTTCTCCATTTTGGAGAACAATTTTGCCTGAATTCTTTACATAAATGTCTAAATCATTATTTATTCGCTTACTCTCAATTATAATTTTCAATAATTCATTGCTGGTTTTTAAACCGTATTTTATAGCATTTTCCACTAAGGTTTGAATTGTAAAAAAAGGAATATAACAAAGTTTGGAATCTTCATAAATGTTAATCTCATATACTAATTTATCCTGAAAACGTATTTTCTGAATTTTAAGATAATTTAATGCTGCATTAATCTCTTCTTCAATTGTAATTGTTTCTTTTTCTTCTGATGAAAGTGAATATCTAAAATAATCTGACATTTCAGTTACTATCTTTTTTGCATCTTCATCATTTACACCTATTAAAGCACGAATGGTATTTAATGCATTAAATAAGAAATGTGGATTTACCTGATATCGAAGCATTATCCATTTAGCTTGTTGCGCCAAGCCCTCGGCTTTCAACTTATTTTCTCGCTCAATTTGTATTTCTATTCGGTTTTTTGTTATTCCATATAAAATTAAAACAAGAAATATTGGAATATAAAAATGTAAACTTTGAATGAAAAAGTAACCTTCAATTCGTGGTGGAGCATAACCAATAATTTTCCTTAAACCTAAAGATATTAAGTTTGCCAATAAGGCTCCACAATAAATTATAAAAATTAAAAGTAACCTAATCTGCGATTTTCTTTTGTCAGATCTTATTTTCTCATTTATAAAAATCAATATACCAGAAATAAGAAATACAGATATAGCTTCAGCACTTCTTACAATAAGTGGTATAGCTAAGCCAGGACTAGATTTTGGATTATTAGCCCACTGCAAGATAGTGATAAGCATCCAAATTGATATTGCAATTAACTGCGCAAGTATAATTTGACTAATACCTATTTTCGATCTGGTATATTCCATCTATTCTTTCGTTTATTGTAAAAGTCAATACAAGTTATAAAATTGCATCTTACAATTCGTTAAATTGCCTTATTCTTCGATAAAAAACTATTCGTATCTTAATATATCCACCGGATTTTTTAATGAAGCCTTTACTGATTTATAAATAATAGACAGGATAGAAATTATAATCAAAATAAGCAATGTAACTGCAAAAGGCCAAACGCTCAGATTGGTTTTATAAGCATAATTGTCCAACCATCCACTCATAAAAAAATAACTAAAAGGAATAGCAATTGTAAATCCTATAAATACTAATATTATAAACTCTTTAATTAACAATACAATGATATTTGTAGTAACTGCTCCATTTGCTTTTCTTATACCTATCTCTTTTTCTCTTCTTTCAATAGTAAATGTAATTAGTCCATACAAACCAAGACAAGAAATGAGTATGGTTAATAATGCAAATGATGTAATTACTTTAAACACCTTTTTATCTTTTTCATATAATTTATCATATCTTTCTATTAAAAAATTATAGTCAAAAGGTAGATTAGGGTTAACTTCATTCCAAATATTTTTAACATATTGTATTACTTCTTGTTCATAACCTTCTTTATATTTAATAAGCACTTGCCCATATGTTGTATTCTCTCCCGGCTTTTTATCAAATCTAAGCACCATGGGTTCAATTTGAGTTTTAAGCGATTTAAAGTTAAAATCTTTTACAACACCAATAATATTCCCTGTATGCCAATTACTTCCATCACTTACTTTAAGCTGCATTCCTAAGGGGTCGGCTACTCCTATTTTATTTACAGCACTTTCGGTTAGAATGTATGCATTCGAATCAGTAGCATAATTTTTATTAAAAGATCTTCCTGCAACTATTTCCATATCGAGAGCTTCAACGTATTCAAATCCAACCTGTGGTATATGCATTTCAGGCTTATAATCCGGATCTTTTCCTTCCCAATAAAAACCTGTAGATCTATTATTCAGATCGGCCCATAAGTAATCTTGATTAGTTACATATGTAATTAATTCTAAATTAAGTAACCGCTCTTTAACTTGATCATACTTATTAGCAAAATCTCCTTTCATTGGTATGTACATTATATTTTTTGGCTCAAATCCAATGTCCTTATTTTTTATATATGAGATTTGCTTAAAAATTGTTAAAAATGAAGTGATTAAAATTGCCGTAATAAAAAACTGAAATACCACCAATGATTTCCTTAATATTGGATTATTTTTATTGGAAAATGTAAAAGCAAGCTTGTGTGGGTTTCTATTTTTACCAATAGATGAAAGTTTCAATGCAGGATATGTGCCGGAGATAATCCATACTACAAGAAACAATATAGACATAAACGTTAGTAGTTTAAGATCCAACATATTTGATAAACTAAATTCCTTTCCTGTTAGATTATTAAAATACTTTAAGAACAATTCGGTAATTAATACTGCAATATCAAAAGCCATGAATATAACTACAAAACTTTCTAAATAAATATGCTTTATTAAGTTTTTGCGTGATGCGCCTAACACTTTTCTAATACTTAACTCTTTTTTTATGGCATTAGAGCTTGCAGTTGTTAAATTAATAAAATTTATAATTGCCAAAACCAAAATAAAGATAGCAATAGAAGAAAAAATAAATACTGTTTTTTTATTACCTATATCATAAAAACTCAAATATGAACCATGCTCTCCATCTAAATGTATTTCTTTTATTGATTGCAATTTAAACACGACACCATCATCTTCTACCTGAGGACTATGATTATTTATTGCCAGCTGAACCAAACTTTCTTCAACCTGATGAGTATCAGCATTATTGTTTAATTTTAAATATGCAATTACATCCAATCTACTCCAATATGTAAATTTAGATCCTTTTGATTCAAGATAGGATATAGGTATAATAAAATCAGGAACCAGAGATGAGTTTTCAGGTATACTCATTACACCTGTAATCATAAATTGTCCTTCATCTGATTCTAATAGTTTTCCCATGGGATTCGTTTCTCCAAAAAACTTATCAGCTAAATCATCGGAAATTACAATTGAATTAGAATTCTGTAAACAAGTCTCTGCATTGCCATATTGCATATTAAAATTAAAAAAGCTAAAAAAGTTGGAATCGGCAATAAGTCCTTTCTCAACAGACAATTTTTTCTCGGAATGCTTTAAAACAATTTTCGGAGTAAACGTAATTCTCATATAATCTTTCACTTGAGGTAGCTTTTCTTTAGCTTCAGGTGTTAATGGACCAGGTAACCATATAGCACCATTTACAATATATGTTTTCCCATAGCTAAGTACGCGATAGATATCATTAGAATCATCTATATACTTATCATACTTTAGCTCATCAAAAATCCACAATATAATTGTTAAACTGCACGCAAGACCTATTGCAAGTCCAATAACTTTAATTATTGTAAAAGATATGTTTCTTTTAAGTTTACGCAATATTGATTTTATCATTATTAAATTCATCATACTATTCTTTTAGTTTGACCTTGCCCGTAACTGTTGACATAAATATTTTAGGTGATTTTCTTCCTACTGTGAAACTCTTCATATCATATTCTGTTTTCTTACCAAAATCTGTTCTTTTTTCATAATACATTATATCATCTAAAATAACCTTTTCTTCTTGAAAATTAATGGGTGAACTAATTCTTCCGTATTCCTGTCGAGCTTTAAATGTAAATTCTCCTTGAATTTTATTCCCCATATAGTTTACAATTCCCTTTCCGCTGCCTGTCATGATAGATAAATCATTCTCAGGACTTTTCGATAAAGTAATATTGATATCACCATCATTGGTAACGAACTTGCTTTTACCGACAATTGTAATTTCTTTAGCATCAATATCACCATTATTTACACTAACTTTAAATTTACCGGTTAAATTACTAAACTGAACATTTGTAGAAGCTCCTATTACATCAAAAAGTCCTCCGGAATTACCTATTCTTACATTACCAGATGCTGAAGAAATCTTAAAAATACCATTTACATTATAAATCTCAACATCAACTGTTGCACCGTTACCTTCTAGTTCAGTATAGTCCGGTAATAATATTTTCCAGGTATTATTGGTTTTTGAAGTGGGCCTGTTCCCATTGTACCTGATATTCGTTTCCTTTAACTCAATTTTATCTGTAAATTCATTTATCTCAATCTTAAAATCAGGGTTACCTGTATCGATTAGAGTGATGTAAATAAATTTATCAGGTGATTTATCAATTATATATTTACCACCATAACGAAAGTTTATTTCCAGTTTCTTTTGCTGAAACTTTTTTGTATTCTTTTTTTCCTGACCGAAAATGGTTCCAAATACAAAAAGTGCCAGAATTAATAGTATATTCTTTTTCATAATTATTCTATTGTTTAGTACTGTTAATTCGTTTCAAAATATGTATATCTGCAATTGCTAATAATATAATTACTGAAAAGACAATGATTATTTGAAAACCTAAGCTTGGGTTAGGATAATAAATAGGATCATTACAATTGTATAAATCGTAATCGCTAACTATACTGCTAACTACTTCTTGCTTAGTAATAAAATCATTGGCTAAATCAATGTTGAATATTAAGCAGCATATAATCAACCCAACAATTACTAAACTTATTAATATGGTCATTCGTCTTTTCATTTTCTATATATTATTCATATCTAATGATATTAGCAGGGTTTGTACGAGCCGCTTGAATTGATTTATAGCCAATGATAATAAATGCTGTAAATAAAAAGCTCACTAACACAATTACAAGTTCATACCACTTTAATTCAATATGGTAAGCATAATTTTGCTCAAGCAATTTATTTAGCAAAAAGTAACATATGGGCCATGCGATTATATTTGAAATAATAATGCTTTTTGAAAAGCTAAAAAACAATCTTAAAATAATCTGCGGAACAGATGCTCCAAGTATTTTTCGAATTGCAATTTCCTTTAATTTCTTTTGAATTAAAAACAGCGATAGTCCAACCAAACCAAGGAAAGATATCAGTAAGGAAAGCATTGCAGCATAAAAAATGAGTTGCCCTATATTTCGTTCTTTTGTATAATTATACTTATTTAAATTATCCAGAAACATCATACTGTATTCTTCTTCCGGAAATATTTTTTGCCATGAAGACTTAATGAATGATAGCGTTTCAGGTTTATTGTTATTTACTCTAATATATGCTCTTTTTTTCCATTCTTTTTCCAATTTTAAAACCAACGGTTTTATAGCTTTGTGCATGGATTCAAAATGAAAATCTTTTATAATACCTACGATAGAACCTTCCTGTTCGAACATCGAAAATCTTTTCCCAATAGGATCGTCCAGCTTCATAACTTTTAATGCCTTTTCATTTATAATATATGAAACAGCACTGTCTTTACTATTTTCATCTGTAAATGAACGGCCTTTAAGTATAGGTATTTGCATTACTTCTATATAGTTTGTATTTACCTTATCCCAATTAAAAAGTATTCGATCATCTGTATTTTTGCCATCCCACTGTGCATCCCACACACTCGATGATATCCATGTTGGGTCCTGCACAGATGATGTAACATAAAGAATCTCAGGGCTTTTTAACAATTCATTTTTAAACAGTTCATATTTTTTTGATGTATTTTCAGTAGGCAAATTGATTCTTATTACATTTTTCTGGTTATAACCCAGTTCGGCATTTAATGAAAATTTTATTTGCTTATTAATTGTATAGGAAACGATAATTAATACTGTCGCGATAAAAAATTGAAATACCACTAAGGATTTTCTTAAAACACCTTTAGTCTTAATATTAAAGCCACTTTTTAAAATCTTTTGCGGGTTGAATGCAGAAAAATATAATGCCGGATATAAACCGGAGAATACTATCGTAAATAAAAAGATAATAAGAAAACCAAGTATAATTGATAAATCACTATAATCAATAATTATTGAATTATTAGTTAATGCATTAAAAGGCTTTATGAGAAGCTCGGCAAATACAATTGAGTTAGTAAATGAAATAAGTGTCAAAAAAATAATTTCCATAAAAAATTGAATTATTAAATCTTTACGTTTAGCTCCTAATACTTTCTTAATACCTATTTCTTTAGTTCTATTTAAAACTTTTGCTGTAGCAAGATTTACAAAGTTTACACAAGCAATAATTAAGACAAACAAAGTAATTATTCCTAACATGATCAGAATCTTTAAAAGTCCACCTCCATTTGCAGATTTTAAATGTTTATCCGCAATGCTTTGTAAATAAATTTCAATACCAACTCCTTTTGGAACAGGGGCGTTTTCCAAAACAAGCTTTGTAAACTCCTTCTCAACTGATTCTAAATTTTTATTTTCAAATAATACATAGGTTTCTATAGGGTTACCTCCCCAATTATTTTCATCAAGATTATTAAAACCAAAATAATTCTTAAAAGGAATCAATAGGTCAAATTTAAAATCGCTATTTTCCGGATAATCATCAATTATAGCTGATACTGTAGCATTATACTCATTATCGATTTTTAATTCTTTCCCTAAAGGATTTTCATTTTTGAAGATTTTATTCGCCAAAGATTTTGTAATAATAACTGCATGTGGATCTTTTAATAGCTCCTGATGAAACCCAACTATAAATTCTAAATCAAGTATCGCAAGCATATCAGTATCGATATAACCCGCGCGTGATTCCGATACGAGATTATCATTATAAAATAATCTCGTATCATATTTTACACCCCACCTACCTGCTTTCTCGATATATGGGAAATTATCAATTAAAAGATTGGCTAAAGGAATAAATGAATTTGTATGATAAGACACATTTCCATCAGGAGTAAACATTTTATAACCGACTCTGGAAACTGAATTAACATTCTTATTAAACAACTCATAACCTGTTTCGTGTTTAATAAACACAAAGATGATTATGGAAAAAGTTATTCCAATTGATAATCCAATAACATTGATGATTGAATTGCTAATATTCTTTTGTATTAATCTTAAAGCCGTTATAAAATAAATTTTAATCATCATATTTTTTTATTGAAACCAAACTATCTACGCCAAACCCTATGCCAAATTTACAATATTTTGTTTTTCAAAACTTTAGCCACTTAACATTAAATAAAAATCGTATTACTTTTATACGTTTATTTGTATTATTTTTATACAATAAATCGGTTCTGAGATGAAAAAAGAAGGAACTCTGCTTATTATTGATGATAACAGTGAAGTGCTTTTAGCTTTAAAAATGCTTTTTGATAAGTATTTTAAATCCATTCTAACATCGAAAAAACCTGATATCTTAAATACTATTTTACAGAAAGAAAACATCGATGTTATCATACTGGATATGAACTTTGAAGCAAAAATCCATACCGGTAACGAAGGATTTTTCTGGCTAAATAAGATACTTGAAAAAGATATAAATATTGCGGTAATATTTATAACAGCATATGGGAATGTCGAATTAGCTGTAAAAGGAATAAAAAAAGGTGCAACTGATTTTATTACTAAACCATGGGATAATGATCGGTTAATAACAACAGTTCTAAATGCTTATAAACTAAGGAAATCAAGATTAGAGTTAAATACATTAAAACAAAAACACAGTCAAATAAACGCTGATCTTAACAAAGAAGATATATACATTCCTACAAAAAGCCCTGAAATTAAAAAGGTTTTATCGGATCTAAAAAAAGCATCTATCACCGATGCAAATATTCTTTTATTGGGAGAAAACGGAACAGGAAAAAGTTTATTTGCACGTAAAACACATATGTTAAGTGAAAGAAAAAATGAAATATTTGTTGATGTTGACTTAGGCTCTATTCCCGAAACACTATTTGAAACTGAATTATTTGGTCATGTTAAAGGTGCCTTTACGGATGCTAAAACGGAAAGACCCGGAAGGTTTGAGATTTCCCATAAAGGAACATTATTTTTAGATGAAATTTCAAATATTCCAATCACTTTGCAGGCCAAACTTCTTCGGATTATTCAAACCAGGGAAGTTAATAGAATAGGTTCAAATCATTATATTAAAATAGATAACAGAATTATATCGGCAAGCAATAGAAATCCTTATGATTTAATAAAAAATAATCTATTCAGAGAAGATTTATTATTCCGACTCAATACGGTGCAAATAGAAATTCCGGCTTTACGATACCGAAAAGAAGATATTCCTTTATTGATAAATCATTTTATTGACCGATTCAGAAAAAAATATAAAAAACCAAACCTACGCTTTTCAAAATCAACCATTAATAAGTTAACCAAATATGATTGGCCGGGAAACATAAGACAATTAGAGCATACTATTGAGAATACCGTTATTTTAAGCGATGATAATGAAGTAAAACTTAATGAAATCAACTTAAAGATCGTTAATAAATCTCCTGATAAAACTGATACAACTAAAAATTTGCATGAAAATGAAAAGAAATTGATTGAACAAGTTGTGCGCGAATGCAAAGGAAATCTAACACAAGCATCTAAAGTATTAGGCATCACAAGAGCAACATTATATCGAAAAATTGAAAAATATGAAATTTAACAAGTTTCTTATAAGTATTTCGATTCAATTAATCTTAGTTATTATTAATTGCTTCTTTATCCTGCATTCCTTCTACGAAACCGGATTAACCTATACAAGAATTCATTTAATTGCAATTCTAGTTATTCAGTTTCTTCTTTTACTACGCAGTTTCAATATGAATAATCGTAAAATTGCGAATATCCTTAATTCGATAAAATATAATGATTTATCGTTCCAATCAGAAAAAAAGGAAAAAAAATCAGATCTGAATACGGCCATAAAAGATACCATACAAGCTTTTAAAGAGTTAAAATTTGAAAAAGAATCTCTTTTTACCTTATTGGATAGTGTATTGCATAATATTCCAATGGCTGTTTTAGTTTTTAATGATACAGGCGATATAAAACTAAGCAACAACTCATTTCTTAAACTTTTCAGACTAAAACAAATACATAACATCAATGAACTGAATACTATTCAGGAAGGTATTTCGGAAAAACTAAAAAACATAAATACTAATTATTCGTTGATCTTACATTTAGATTCTATGATTTTATCCCAAGATAAAAAGTCGGTTAAACTGTCTATCAAGTCAAGCCATATTGTTCTTCAAAAAGAACAATTAAGCATTATATCTTTACAAGATATTGGAGATGAATTAGCATATCAGGAAATTGAAAGTTGGCAAAAACTTATGAGTGTAATTACACATGAATTAATGAACTCAATTGCACCCATTGAATCGCTTACCCAAACCTTGATCAATCTTTTTGAAGAAAATAATTATCCTAATTTCTTTGAAGATGAATTACACAGACAGAACTTTAATTCGGTGCACAATGGATTGAAAGCAATAGATAAAAGAAGTAAAGGTTTAAAAAGGTTTATAAGTTCATATAATAAATATTCCGATATACCACAACCGAATAAAATTCGCATATCGGTTCACGAACTATTTAAAGACATTAGTATCTTGGTAAAAGATTCTCTAGCAGAATACAACATTGACTTTACGCACAAGGTTTTTTCTGATAATATGCACATTTACGCCGATGAAAAAATGATATTCCAGGTTCTGTTGAACTTGATTAGAAATTCTATCTATTTTGTAAAACAGGTTAAAGATCCTAAAATTGATGTATGTGCATTTTATAGCAATGATAGAACATTCATAAGCATTGTTGATAATGGTACAGGTATTGAAAAAGAAATTGAAGACAGTATCTTTGTTCCTTTCTTTAGCACAAAAAAAGAAGGAACAGGTATTGGATTAAGTATCTCGAAGAAAATTATGCAAATGCATAAGGGAGATTTAATCTTTAGCTCTATTCCTTATAAGAAAACTGAATTTATTTTAAAGTTTTAATTTTTAGCCCAATAAAGTTTTTCAAATTATCTATTAATTGATAAATAATTGGAACTACAATTAATGTTAACAACATGGAGCTTGTTAAGCCCCCAATAATAACCCATGCCAATCCGCTTTTCCATTCTGTTGCTGCCCCTTTTGATAATGCCAGTGGTAAAAGTCCTATTATTAATGAAACGGATGTCATTAAAATTGGTCTTAACCTTAATTTAGTTGCACTAACCAAAGCTCTTGCTGTAACATAGCCTTTCGATTTTAAGATATTTGTAAAATCAACAACAAGAATTGCATTTTTAGCCACAATTCCTATAAGCATGATCATGCCTAATAAAGTAAAAATACTTAGTGTCCCTTTTGTTAAAGCTAATGCTAACAGTGCTCCTATTATTGCCAACGGAATTGAAAATAACACAACGAACGGATAAACAAATGATTCATATAATGCTACCATAATTAAATAAACGAAAAAAATGGAAGCTATAAATGCGAATCCTAATTTGCCAAAAGCATCAGCCTGATATTTCATATCACCTTCGTAAGTATAGGAAACATCTTGTGGTAAAATCATTGGATCCAAAAAGGTCTTTATGTCATCTCCCACATCGCCTGCAGGCCTGCCTAAAACCTGAGACTCCAGTGTTACAGAAGATATTCGGTTATATCTTTCCAATTTTGAGCTTCCTGATGCATAAGATACATGAGCAAACTGTTGTAGTTTTATTTGGTTTCCATAAACATTAATAAATGTCAGGTTTTTTATGTCATTAATACTTTTTCGATCAAACTGATCTAATATAATGTTGATATCATATTCATGCTCTCCGGCTCTGAACTTTGAATCATCATTACCATTAAATGCTGTATACATGGTCGACCCGACAATACCTAAACTCAATCCATAATGAGCCATCTTTTCTTTATCAACTTTTACAACAACTTCGGGATTATAACCTTCGATAGTAAGCCTGGTATCATTTGTTCCCGGAATATTGGATATTGAATCTTTAAGTATATTCGCATATTTATATAAAGTATCTCTGTTGGTAGACTTAAAAACAATCTGAATTGGACTCTGATCGGCTCCCCCGGTTATTGCTGATAATGCTTTTCGTACCTTTACACCCGGAATATTTTCAGTAATTTCTTCAACTAAATTATTGGCAACCTCATCCGTAGATTTTTCTCTTAAATCTTTATCAATCAATTTAACATTTATTTCAGATTTATACTTACCTCCCTGTACGGTTAAAAAATCACTGGTACTTCCTACAGTTGTATAAATATTGCATACTTCATGATGTTGCCTGATAATCTCTTCAACTTTGAATGTATTCTTATTTGTCTGATCTAACGTACTATTTCTGGGCACTTCGAGCTGAAGTATAAATTCTCCCTGATCTCCAATCCCAATAAACTCGTTACCAATAAAACCAAATCCAATAAGTGCAATTGATCCAAAAAATAAAATAGTTGCTATAAAAAGCGTACTAAACTTATGACGTAAAGACCAAATTAGTATTCGTTTTATGAAGTGCCCAAAATTTTCAATTCGTTTCTCGAACCATAAAATAAACTTATCCTTAACTGATGAATTTTTCAAGATTTCCAGCTTGGAAAAACGGGAAGTTAATAATGGTATTACTGTAAAGGCTACAAACAGGCTTATTAATGTTGAAACCACAATAACCAGTGCAAATGGTCTTAGAATAGGACTGATAATACTTTTTACAATACTTACAGGTAAAAATACAATAACCAAAACCAGTGTTGTTGAAATAACAGTAATGGAAATCTCCTTTACTCCATCTATGGTAGCTTGTATTTTTGATTTACCCATTTCCAGGTGTCGATAAACATTCTCTAACACTACAATCGCATCGTCCACTAAAATTCCAATAACCAACGATAATGCCAACAATGTCATCAGGTTTAATGTGAACCCAAAAATGTACATCCCTAAAAAGGCGGATATTAATGAAATGGGCACTGAAACCATAACAATTAATCCGTTTCTTATTCCATGCAGGAATAATATCATGACCAGTGTAACCAACATAACCGCGTTGATTAGATCATCCATTACAGCATCGGCGGCTTCTATAGTAAACTGCGTAGTATCCTTAGAAACAATAAACTTTAATCCTATTTCCTTATATTCTTGCTCTAACTCAGCAATTTTGTTATGCACATACTCACTTACCTGAACAGCATTTGCATCGCTTTGCTTCTGAATAGTAAGACCAACCGATGGCAAGCCGTTTACTCTATTGATGTTATCCATCTCTTTTTCAGAATCAATTACTTCCGCAATATCTTTTAACTTAATGTTACTTCCGTCAGGATTCTGTTTTACTACTAAATTTCGTAAAGCATTTATTTCTTCAAATTTTGCACCTAGCCTAATGACCATTTGCTCCGTGGCATTTTTAACATTTCCGGTTGGAAAATCCATACTTGAACTATTAATTACCTGCTGCACTTGTAAGATGGACAAATTATAATGATCCAGTTTGTCTTTATCTATATTTACCCTAATCTCGCGTTCTCTTGCTCCTATAAGATTCACTTGTGCAACACCATCTATACTATTTAAAATCGGTTTAATTTTATAATTCAGCAAATCAAAAAAATCAGTTGCAGGTAAATCGGATATGGATCCAATATAAATAATAGGTAAATCGCTAACAGATATTTTTGAAATCATTGGTTGTTTGCATTGATCCGGTAACATTCCTGCGATATTATTAACCTTTTGCCGGGCATTCTGCAGTGCTAAATCAATATCGGCTTTTTGCGTTAACTCTACAACAACCATTGAAACTCCTTCCTGAGAAATAGATCTTACATTATCTATATTTTCAAGAGAAGATAGCACATCTTCAATATCTTTTGTAACGCTATTCTCGACTTCAGTTGGAGAAGCTCCCGGATAAATAGTTAAAACAGTAAAAACAGGAGATGTAAACTTTGGCAATAGTTCATAGTTTAAATCCCTATAACTATAAATTCCTAAAAACACGATAACTGTAAAAATTACAACTATAAGCGTAGGCCTTTTTATCGATATATCTGAGATATTCATAACTTTTTCTTTTTCTATTAATTTACAATCCGAACCATGGTGCCATGGTCTAAATTAATTTGACCATTTACAACTATCTGATCATGAACACCAATGCCGCTTTTAACAATTAATTGCTCATCCAAAATATCTTCAATTTGAATAGGCACCAATTCAGCAATACTATTCCGAATGATATAAACCTTTGGATCTTTTATAGAACCTTCCAGGCACTTTCGCGGTATCATCAATTGCTTGTCAGTTCCATTTACAGTTACTATTGCTTTCCCTAACATTCCGGGTTTAATCATTAAATTATTATCATGAACCATAACTTCCATTTCATACTTTCCGGAATTATTGGTTTTAGAAGCAACATGCGTTATTTCTCCATTTAACTCTCTATCTGAAGTAATATCAGGAATGATTACTACAGGCTGATCTTTCTTAATTTTAAGCAGATCATTTTCTGTTATGAGTGTTTTAAAAATTAAAGGTTTACAACTCACAATCTGGCATACCGGTTTTCCCGGAAAAACATAAGTTCCAATCTCAACCATATGTTTATTAATTATTCCATGAATTGGTGATTCAAAAAATGATTCTTCATAATTAAACAAGGCCGTTTCATAATCCAACTTCGCTTTTTTATAAGCCAATTGAATATCTTCCAGCTTCTGTATAGAAATAGCTTGTGTTGATTCAAGATTTTTAAATCGTTCAAGATTCTTTTTTGTTTTATTCAGATTATCTTCTGCTAATTGTAATTGCGATTTAAACAGGCTATTTTCTATACAAAATATTTTTTCTCCCCTTTTTACAGGATCTCCTTCCTGTTTAAATATTTTTTCCACTTTACCGCTAACTTCTGAAGTTAAAGTTAAGTCATTGTTTGCATCAAAAACACCGGTAAAACTCAGCTCCTGATGCAATTTACCTAATTTAGCTTCAGTTACTTCTACCGGTATGAGCATCGATTTTTGTTCCAGTTGATGTAAGTTTTCATCAATTTGTTTTTTATTGGAATAAAGTTTAAATACAACTACTCCAATAACAACCAGTGTTATCACGATATTTAATATCTTCTTAAGTGTTTTCATATCTGTTTATTTTTCAATTAACTGTTCTAAATTTCCTAATGTTCTTAATATTTCCAACTCTGATACCTTTTTCTGATAAAGTGCATTCAAATAAGCAATTTCTGCCTTACTCAGCTCAGATTCGGCCAGAAGCAGCTCCTGCATGGATATGATAGATTCGCGGTATTGATCTCTTTGTACCTGAAATACTTGTTTTGCCTGATCCATATTCTTCTTTTGTCTGTTGATATTTAACAGGCTATTGGAGTAATTTCTTTGAGCATTAATGTATTCAGTTGTAAGTATTTTCTTCGATTCATCCTTTTGTAATTCCACTATTTCTAATTCAATTTTGGCTTTCTGAATTTTCGTTCTTCTCTCAAAACCACTAAAAATGTTATAATTTAAGCTAACTCCTACAAGTCCTATTTTAAACCACTTATCACTTCCAGATTGAAAAAAATCTGTTTCATCGCTTTGTGCCTGATAGGTATAATTAGCATATCCTGTCAAGGTTGGATAAAATGTACTTTTTGCTAATTTGATTTGTGTTCTAGCTATCTCCTGATGTTTTTCCATTAACTTAAATTCAGTCCTGTTTTCAACATCAGATTCTGTTTGTAGCAGTGATTCATCTTTATAAAGTATTGAATCATCCAGCTGAATGGATTCACTCTGACCTAACCCTATATGGTATTTTAAAATATCAAGCTGATTCTTATAAAGCAGTTGAAGATTATCATAATTTGTTTCTAGGTTTGTTTTTTGTACATCAACCTGATCCAAATCAACTTTCCTTATTAGATCATTTTCATAAAGCTCTTTGGTTAAAGAATATAATTTTTCAAGTCGTTGGAGATTACCCTTTACAATTTCTCGCTGATTTCGAGTTATACAAATCACATAATATAGTTTACTCAAATTATAAATGACATCATTTTTGGTCTGTTCAAAATTTAAAACCTGAAAATCGTGCATTGTTTTTGCAAGTTTCAGTGACACAAAATACGTTTGATTATAGAGAATTTGAGTGGCAGTTGCTCCTACTTC
The DNA here is from genome assembly GCA_964450375.1 of uncultured Bacteroidales bacterium. GTDB lineage: Bacteria > Bacteroidota > Bacteroidia > Bacteroidales > UBA12077 > UBA12077. Next base: position 8,306 of record CAYVEW010000010.1, on the reverse strand, counting down.
ACAGTTATATTTTGTTCCAAACTCTATTGGAACCTTTTCTCCGGGCGAACCAAAAATATCTCCGGGTACAATCAAAACAGGAATTTCAAAAAAATCTTCAATTTTACCAGAAGCATTTAGTTGTGGCAAACCATAACTTCTCGATTCTTTTATACTAAATTCACTTTTCTGTAAATTAAACCGTGCAGTTTGCATTTCAACATCATTTTGCAATGCTCTAGTAAGACAATCAATTAGTTCAAGTGGTTTTACTTCCTGACCATGTGCGTCAATAATAATAAAGACAAATAGGATTAAAATGAATTTCTTTTTCATAATTTTGTTTATTTTACCGACCAGTCGGTCTATTTTACAATAAAAAAATTTACCTTTCTATATATTCTAAAAAATCCCCGAGCATTTTTTTTGCATTTTGATTAAGGTTTTCTATATCATTGTTGAATACCGAACTCATACCTAAACCATCATATAAATGAATAAATTGTTTTGCTAAAACGGTTGAATCAATATTCTCTTTAATTTCTTTGTTTTTTTTAGCATTTTCAATGACTTTTATCCATAGATTAAATTCATCCTCATTCATTTTATCAAATTTCTGCTTAAACCCTGGATAATAAATCATGGCATCAAACATTAAACGATAATAATTAATATTCACTATTGATATTTCTTCGTACAATGTTTTTATTTTCTTAATGTACTTAGATGTTGCTTCTAAATACAAATCTATAAAATCCTTTATTCCAACCCCTTCTAACTTTTTAACTGGAATAACATCTGATAGCATTAGCAAGAAGTTATCTACTATTTCAATAAACAATTGTTCTTTGCTTTTGAAATAATAATAAAATGACCCTTTCGCAATACCTGTTTTATCTAAAATATCCTTTAATGTTACCTCCTTAAAGCTTTTTTCAAGGAATAATTTTGTACTCTCTTCTAATAATATCTGTTTAGTTTCTCTCATAATAATTTACCGACCGTTTAGTCTACAAACTTACGTGTATTTTTTTTAAAAATCAACTTATTATTACAATTTTTCTTCTAATGTGCAAATGAAAAGTGCATCTGAACCATTTTCCAGGTTCCGTTTCTTTTCTCCAAAACCCCAGTCCAACGTGTATTTTCCCATGCTGCAGGCTTACCATCCCATTCGTTTATATCATTCAACATGCAATAAAACCAGGCAACATTTCCATCTTGTGATATATTTATATGCATGTCGGAAGTTTCAAATCCAATATGCTTAAACCGTGGGTCCAACCAAGTTTTTTCTGCTTCTTTAAACTGTTTGATTCCTTTAACAACTTTATTACCAGGGTGTATTTCTAAATACCTTGGATCATCAGCAATAATACTATAAAGTAAAGCTGTATCCTTTTCTTTTGCCCAAGCAGTTGTATTTTGAATCATTTCATAAATTATATCAATCTCTTTCTCAATACTTTTCGTTTTGTATTTACACTGACAGTAACCATTACACATAATACAAATAAAAGCAATTGACAATATTAATTTTCTCATCTCTATTCAAGTATTAGGATTTTAATAAGTTATTGACTTATCACATTTTATATTATACTATTATTATTTAAATATAGTTAAATCATCAATTACAAAATCAATTTATTAGATAACGTGTATTATATATCGATTAAATTTTACTTAAAAAATACGATTACTAGATTACAACCTAATTTACCACAAAAAGTATTAAATCATAACTTAAAGTTTCAAAAATTATATCTCAACAAGCTTAAATGCTGATTTTGTAATCCACATAGAAAACAAGCACATTTCTTCTAGTAGATAAGAAGCTTTATTATTTTGCTTCATATTTATTAAATGACAATAAAAAACTGCTTCTAAAATTAGAAGCAGTTTTTAATTTATTATAATTGTTATATTAATTATTCAACATCCCACCACAATCTTTTAGTTAATGCAACTGTAGAGAATACTCCCTGAGCTTCAACATTTTCAGTATTATAAGTTTGCTCGTCATCTGGATAAGGCAACCTACGTGGAATTTGGGTAATAACGCCATTTGGAGCTGGTGCAATTGAAGGAAACCCTGTTCTTCTCCAATCTGTCCAAGCTTCTTGCTCACAAAACAATGCGAGATATTTGCCATTTATTATCGTTTCTAGATCAATAGTTGTTGCATCTTCATTAGCATTTGCAGCTTCCCAAGCTGGATTGCTTACCCCAAGCTTTGCAAGTGATGCCTTAACCCCATCGTTATATGCAGTAGCTGCAGCGTCAGGGTCAGTAGGTAATAAGCATTCTGCTTCAATAAATTTAACTTCAGCATACGTAATAAAATGAATTGTTCCATCTCCTGTTAAAGGCGCATAGTATTGTCCACCAGCTAGTGATGCTGTAGCATCCGTTGCTCCAGGAGCACCTCCAGTATAACCACCTCCTTCAATTTCAAAAGCTACCATAGGTAAACGAGGATCATTTGTAGCATTCATAGCATCAACATAATGTTCTCCCATGATCATGTAGTTAATTCGATCTGTATACATCTGAGATAATGGGCAATTTGCTGAAGCCGCAGTCCCAAATTTAAAATCCATATCATCACTAATTGATGTGAATGTGCCCAAAGCAAGAATATCTAAAACATCCTGATAATCAAACCCTGCCATTTTTGATTTATGTAATTCATATCTGGCTCTTAAAGAATTTGCTGCAAGTATCCAGTTTGCTGCTGTGCCTCCATAAATCAAGTCATCTCCACCTACTGGAAATAAACCGGCATCAGTGGAAAGATTTGTAACCGCTTCTGTTAATAATCTATTGATTTCAGCATATATTTCTTCTTGAGTATCATAAGTTGGTTTAATATTGGTAGGTTCTAATGCATCACTCCAAGGTATATTTCCAAACATATCTGTTAAATATCCTAATGTTAGTGCTGTTAATACCTGACCTACTCCCTTATAATGCGGTGCTTCTAATTCATCAGACTTTTCAATCATAAGTTTTAAGTCATACAAATAACCTCTATAACTATTTCTCCAGATACGGTTAGTTGCTGTATTTTGAACCTGATATTTGTCATAATCTGCAGCTTGCCCTTCACCACCGGACATTTGTTGTGTAAACCATGCTGAAAAGAAGGAACCATATCCTGCCAAAGTGTAAGCCATACCAGCTTGAGAAGGTGATAACAACAGATCCATTGAAACATCTATTGAATTATTAGGATCGTTATTTATATCTGGATCAACCCATTCGCACGATGTTGTGAATAAAAACATTATTGCAAATAAGCTAATAATATATTTAATAAATATTTTTTTCATAATAATAAGTTTTATTAATAATTAAAATGATAACTTGAGTCCAAGAGAATAACTCTTTGAACCGGGTGTATTAAAATATTCAAATCCTCTTGCATTTGCATTTGCAACCAAACTTGATTCCGGATCAATACCTGTATATGGAGTGTTTACCCATAGATTTTGTCCTGAGAAATAGATACTGGCAGAAGATATAGACAGTTTTGAGATAAGCTTCTCTGGTAGTTCGTAAGATAAGGTAACATTTCTTAAACGAACCCAGTTAGCATCCTCAACAAATTGCTCTGCAACCCCTGCACTTCCTCCCTTACCAGTATACCAACCTTGATCTAACACCGCATCAATAGTATTGGTCTGTCCGGAAGTTATCAGATTTCCATCAGCATCGTAGTGTCCCATAATACCTTCAAACACCTTTGTTTCGCCTCTTGTTTCAGTATCTTGGTGAGTACCTTGAGTATACAATCTTGCTTTCGTAAAGTTAAACATTTGTCCTCCAACTCGAATGTCAAGTAGTGCAGATAAAGTAAACCCTTTATATGAAACGTCATTGGTAATACCTAATGTCCAATCAGGATTTACATTACCTACATTTTTTCTGTCGCTTGACTGATAGGGATAACCATATTGTGGGTCTGAAGGATCATCATTAATCACGACATTACCATCATCATCGCGTAAGAAATACGTACCAAAGATACTACCATTTGGTTCTCCTGCAATTGAAAATACTCCTGCAGATGTAAAGCCTCCCTGGAAAATTTCATCAACACCATCGGCTAATTTTACTACCTTACTGTTGTTTTTTGTAAAATTGAATACCAAATCCCACTTGAAATGTTTACTTTTTACCGGAGTAGCTCCAATTAGCATTTCAATCCCTTTGTTTTCAACTTCGCCCGCATTAAGATAATTGTAACCAAATCCACTTGCTGATGCTACAGGAACTTCAATCAATAGTTTTTCATTATATTGATAATAGTAAGTAAAGTCGATACTAAACCTGTTATTATAAAACCTTAGGTCTGCTCCAACCTCCCAGTTCTTTTGTAATTCTGGTTCAAGAGATAAATTACCCAATGTAGCTGAAGCTCCAAATCCACCAACGCCTAAAAAATCTGTAAAATCAATTCCGTTAGTAAAACCATCATCATAGGTTTGCTGAACAAAATATGTATTTGTTCGATAAGGATCAGGTATATTAGCATTTACAGCATATGATGCACGAATTTTACCAAATGATAATATTTTATTATCAGGTATAATTGGCAATTCTGTAAACACAAAACCACCATTCACTGATGGGTAGAAGAATGCATTATTATCTTCTGGCAAAGTAGTTGATTTTTCATAACGCCCTGTAAAATTAATAAATAGCATGCTTTTGTAAGATAAACCTATATCTCCAAACCATGCAGAAGTGCGTGAGTTTTCTTTGTAGCTACTTGTACGTATCGAAGTATAGTTGCTTATATCATTAAAATCAGGTATTGCAGCATTTTCTCCCCAAACCCTCAAGAACTTATACTCATCTTGAAATAAGTTATTGCCAAAAACAGCTGTTAAGCCTATATTCTCAGTTATATTTTTGTTAATATTAATTAAGAGGTCTGAATTCAACAATGTGCGAGTACGGCTTGATTCTTGAATCTGGCCACCAGGATAACTTGCTGATTCATATCCATGTACCCCTGTTCTTTCGTCAACATAGGTGTCTATTCCTAACCTATAAGAAATACCTAACCAATCTAATATTTGGTAAGATGCATTTAAATTACCAATTAATCGGTTTACATTATCAGTAGTATAGTTATTCTCTGTTGACCAAATTGGGTTATCGTAAAAGCTATAGGTTCTTTGGGTGCCATCTTCCATATAAGCTCTTTTTATATCGAAGTTTGGTGATGTTCTCAATAAACCAAGCATGGTACCTGATACATTCGATGCTCTTTGAACACGACGGCCACCAGAATTGATATAATTGGCACTACCTCCAACTTTAATTTTTTCGCTTAGTTTAGTTTCTGCTGAAATCTTGGCAGTAGTCCTGTTAAATTCAGAATTAGGTTCAATCCCGTCTGATTGAGAATTAGAAAATGATGAAAAAAAAGTTGTTTTTTTATTTCCTCCACTCATATTAATAGAGTTTCTTAAGGTATGGCCTGTCTGAAAGTAATCACCAACATTATCAAATGGTTCTACTTGCTTTAAACTTGGGTCATTCGATACTATCTGTCTTCCATTAATAGGGTCATACTCATAGGTTTGGTCACCATCATATCTTAATGATGAGATCTCTGGCCCCCATGTATAAGTAGTTCCTCCAAAATTCTGAAAATTACCATTACTACCTTGCGCATATTTATCTTGTAAGGGATGCATTTGGGATACTTTATCCCATGAGTAAGAAGAGTGATAGTTAATGTTCAGGCCATCAGATGCTTTCCCTTTTTTTGTTGTAATTATAACAACACCATTTGCAGCACGCATACCATAAAGTGTTGTTGCTGCGCCACCTTTTAAAACATTAATAGACTCAATATCATCACTATTTAAATCAATGGCTCTATTAGATTCATCAACACCTTCTGTAGCATATGTTGCATCGCGATATGAACTATTATCGATAGGTACACCATCAACAACAAACAAAGGTTCAACGGCACCATCAATTGAAGATGATCCCCTTATTAACATGGTAGATCCTGCTCCTGCACCTCCAGCATTACTTGTAATTGATACACCGGCAACTCGACCATTCAAGGCTTCTAATACACTTGGTGAAGATGTAGAAGATAAATCATCACCACCTACACTCTGCACCGCATAACCAAGAGCTTTTGCTTCTCTTTCTATTCCTATTGCAGTAATCACTACTTCCTCCATTGCAAGAACTTCCGACTCCATAACAACGTCAATAACCGATCGGTTGTTAATCACAACTTCTTGTGTTTTCATACCCACAAAACTGAAAACCAAAGCTTCAGCGCTTGAAGGAACTGTTAAGCTATAGTTTCCATCAATGTCGGTAGTTGTACCAATTGTTGTATTTCCTTTAACAACAACCGACACCCCTGGTACTGATAAACCGTCTTCGGCGCCGGTTACTGTACCCGTAATTTGCATTTGTGCTGCAGCTTGAAAGCCAACAAACAGCGTCAATGCAAGAAAGATTGTTAATTTTTTCATAGATAAAAATTTTTATGGTTTATTTTAGGATAAAAGAAAAAGGCCGAATGCTAGTAGTAAAAATTATTCTATTAACTATTTTAAAAAACTAAAATTTTTACCAGAAGATCGCATTACAAACCTTTTTACTTTGACAGCTAAAATATTCTATACCAAGTGAGAAAAAAAAGTAATTCGACGTACTTACTTCTGTTGTAGATACATTATCGCTAACCGTAGACATTATTGTTTTATCGAATTTTTATAAAATGAACTGTTAGAGCAGTTTATCGATAATATATTCAATCCATCGAAATAAATTCCAATTGAAATGGGCAGTTATTTAAGTTTGTCGACACGCAAACTGATTTTATAGTGATTTGGAAACAGTATAACGAGAAAAACTATTATTTACTTCTACTAATATGAAAAATTGAAAAATGGTAAATTGCTTAATAATAGATAGTGAACCTTTAATGAAAAACAGTATAAGTGAATGTTTATCAAAACTAAATGGCTTTAATATTATCCAAGAACTCAATAATGCAGTTGATGCATTTGAGTACTTTGATAAATATCAAATTGATCTAATATTTTTAGAAATAAATAAATCTATTATTTCAGGCATTGAACTCATACGAACGATTGACAATAAACCCAGTATAATAATTACCTCTTCTAATCCAGATTATGCCTTTGACGCATTTGAATTTGATGCTATTGATTTTTTATTAAAACCATTTTCTTTTGAACGTTTTTTAAAATCGATTTATAAATTTAAATTAAAATATAATAGGCCAGCATATATCATTGATAATGCTAAACACGGTAGTAATAAAACAATTCATATAAAGGAAGGTAAAAAAACGCATAGCTATAAAGCAGATGAAATTATATTAATTGAAAGCATGAGGGATTATACCAAGATTCACACAAACGAGAGTAACTTAATAATAAAAGCAACATTGCATAGGTTTGAAGAGCTATTACCTGACGAAAGTTTTATTAGAATACACAAATCCTTTATTATCTCGATTGACAAAGTAAAAGCCTACAGTCCAACATTTGTGATGATCAACAATAAAAGAATTCCAATTGGCAAGATTTATAAAAACGAAGCAATTAAAAGGTTAAATATGATGGGTGTTATAATATAAAACGAACCTTTAATAGTCTTAAGTCCAAGCCCTGTTTCTCCTTAAGCTCCTTTTGTGTAAAAATTCTTCTACTAAGCAAATAAATAAGTTATTCACCAATGCTTAATGGCTCTTTCACTGCGTTTTAACAGAATCCTTTCCAGATTATCAATATCGTTAAGCTATTCTCCTGTGAGCATTTTTATTATACTCACACATAATTTTATACAAAAAACTAAAACACAATGCATCTACTTTTCAGTTTTCATTATCAATTACTTTTAGCGTGATAGTGTATAGAAGTTTAATATCTTAAATTTTAGTTATTAAAATACCTTTTTATAATCTTTAGAGACATTTCACTAAATTCAATTCAGAAATCTTTTTCATAACAGTAGTAAAACAGTCTAAAAAATCATGTAAGCTTACAAACACATGATTTTTTCCCTTTTGCCCATATATATCCAAAATAAGCAACTGTTACTTAAGTAAAATTTCATGCATACGATAAAAATGGAATATGTTAAAACAAGGCTTTGGTGGAATATAAAAACAATTAAGGTTTATATGGATATGTAATAAGTTTAAGCGAATTATTATTATTTTTAACCTTTCGTTAAATTTTTATTAAAACCATGTCAGAAGACCATAAAAAACAGTTAGAACAGCAACTTTGGAATATTGCCAATAC
>CAYVEW010000009.1:0-52400 GCA_964450375.1 uncultured Bacteroidales bacterium | reverse complement strand
CTAAAAATAGGTATTGATTTGAGTGATCATATATTTTAATTTTGTACATAAATAATTTCTTCATTTATTTTTATAAACAGTAATTAACTAATCCATGAATAATTATAATGCGCAGGTTAATACAATTTGCGCATTTTTTGCTCTCTTAAAATATATTATGTAACTTGTAATACTTTTAATATTTACCCTAAATTACAAATCATGAAAAATTTATTTAATATTCTAATGGTATTTGCTTTAATACTGATTAGCGAAAGTATTGTTGCACAAGGAAATCCAGAATCCGTAGCCAAAGATGTGATTAAAGCCTACAAAACAAAAGATGTAGATTTACTAAAAAAGCACATGACTGGTATGATGTTGTACGTAATTAACGATGGTTTTTTTAATAGTGATGATGGCAAACCGTTAGCTGAAATTGCATCGAAGTGGGATGGTACGATTAAAGAAATGCGTTATTCGAGAGGTGATATAATGGGAAAAGATGTATTGTTAGCATCGGCTTATTTTAGCGATAATCCGAACGGAAATTTAAATGTTGTTATTTTAAGTAGCTTCGAAAAATCAGACTGGAAAGCTTTTGCGTATGGAATTACAGATATTTCGAAAGCAGAATTCGATGAAGGATCTAAAGAAATACCAAGCGTTAAAAAAGAGTCGGTAGTAAAAGAAGAAAAAGCAGGGCACGCTGGCTTCTCGATTGATATGGCCAGTGGTGAAACATTTGAAAATCCATCGACCGAGAAATTGGTTGAGTTGCTAAAAACATTAAATGACGACAACTTTTTTTTAACTTTAAACAGTAAAAATGGTTTTATGCAGACTTCCACGTCAGAAAAAGGTTACATTGTACAATACAGTAATAATGATGGTATGTTTGAAGCAGAATCGTATTTTACAATGGATATGCTAATAGATATCTTTAAGGCATATATTGAGGCTGGCAATTGGAAAGAAAAAGCAACCTGGGTTGAAATGTAACTGAAATCAATGGAATACATGTATTGAGAATGTTAATAAAATAGTATATTTGCATCTGTTACTTGTTTAGAACTTTTTAGGAAAATGATTTGATCGGGTTAATAACTTAGAAATAGTAAAGCTATGTCTGAAGAGAATATTAAAAATTTTTGGGACGAGGAGTGGAAAGATGTGAAACTTGACAATATGCGCGAGGTTCATAAGTATAAGATTTCAAATTATGGAAGGATAATAAGTTATTATTATGATAAAAAAGGTAAACTAGTAGGTTCTGCTGGTGGTAACGGATATAAATTAATTAGTTACACAGGCAAAGATGGAAAAGCACACGGTTTGTATATACACAGATTAGTTGCCATGTTCTTTCTTGATCCTCCGCGAGAAGACCAGGATATGGTTATTCATCTGGATGGTAACCGAAGTAATAACTATTATAAAAACCTACGATGGGCCAATAATGAAGAAAAAAGAGCAAATCAGGATAAATTAGACCCGGGATGGAGTCTGCGGGGTAATATTGGCAAACGAAAATACCATAAGCTTACCGAAACGCAGGTTAAATGGATTAAAAAGAAAATTAACGACCCAAACCGTAAAACGCGCATGAAGATGATTGCCAAGCGTTTCGGAATTTCAGAAATGCAATTGTACAGAATAAAATCAGGTGAAAACTGGAGTAGTGTAAAACCGGATTAGTGGTTCTGAGAAATACAAAAAAAAGCACTTTGATCAAAGTGCTTTTTTTGTTATATGAGATTACATAATTATTTCTTTACACATCTAACGTAGTAATAATCACGCTTTTTGGCTTTTTCGTTCAATTCAACTTTACCTTTTGAATCAATATAATAATAACCTGCTTTACCATCCTGTTCGAATAAGTATTTTGCCGTAAAAATTTCAGTTTTACCATCATTGTCGAAAATAACTTCATCGCCTAATAATAAATTAAAACCGGTTCCACCGAACGGATACAATATTTTTGTTTTGTTAGCTGCTTTATTAATCAATAAATATTTCCATTCTTCCATGGTTGGCAAACGCCATCCGTCAGGGCATCCATTATTGATCACTTCAATTTTGTATAAATGTCCAAAGAGCTCACATTCGGTTTTTATGTCGTGTCGGCATTTACTATTTTCGCCCATATCATAGTTTAGGTTATCCGACATCCAAACGGTACCATCAATTTCAACAAAGCCATATTCGGTATTATCTCTGTTATCAGTAAATTTGCCTGATTTAATAGATTTCCTTGTTGTCATAAAATCTTCAGAATCTAATATACAGCGTACTTTTGCTTTTTCGTTGGTTTGTTTATCCTGCCAGGTAGTCATTCCGCGTTTATTGCTTAAAAATTCCCTTAATTTACGACTATCGGCTTTATCATTTTCATTAATCCAATAGGTATTATAGGTATAATAATCAATATCCATCCAGTAATCGTTATTTGAAAAGTTAAACCCCCAGATACCTTCAGAACTTAACCTTCCATTTAGTACTTCACTGGCATTATCTAATTCAATGCCGGGATTAAACTCTTTGAGTAAATTCTCCCAATCTTCTCTAACCGGTACTTTCCAGCCAACAGGACAAGCTTTATCACTTTCGCTATATAAATAACTTCCCTTAATATCATTTTTTAACCAAATATTTCCACCTATAAATTGCCATTCGAGTTTTTCACCGCTAAAAGGATGATGCGTAACTCCGGCAACAGGGTTTAAGTCAATTTCTTTTGTTGCAATGGCTTCTGTTTTGGCTAAATAAACGGCTGAGCGAACACAGCGAACGCTTAATTTTTCTGATTTATTTCTTAATTCCTTACTAATTTTCCCTTCATCTAAACGAATGATACGGGCAAGATATTTATCAGAATATCCTGTATACAACATCTTATTTTCTGTTGATGACCAGAATGCCAGTGCCTTTTGATTGGGATAAAGCGATGCTGTGTATTTACATTCTGCAATTGTAAATCCGGCATTTTTAAGTTTATTCAGATTGATTTCTTTTAAGCCATGTTCTTGAACTTTTTCTTCATTTACATCAGCAATAATTTCCAGGCTCATCCAATCTTCATCGCTTGGCAAGTTCCATCCATCCGGACAAGCATTACGAGCTTCGCTATTGGTATACAGTCCACCGCAATCCTTATCGGTATTTGTTGCTTTTAAGTTTTGTGTCATCCAGCGATTTTTCCCAAATAAAACCCATCGATATGTATTTCCGTTTTTATCGCTTAAGGTACCTTCCTTTTCTTCGTTAATGGTATTATACTCGCCCACAATTTTGAAGGACATTGTAGTTTGGATATTTTCCAGATGATCAAGCCATAAAACAATTTTTTTATTCTTTCCAGTGATTATACTATCACCAACATCGCCATAGGCTTTATCGGTTTCTAACCAATTTGTTTTATCGGAAGAATAAAAGAGTTTTACTTTAAAATAGGTATCGCTAGAAGCAGTTAGGTCATATTGTAAAAGTAATTCACCGCCTGTTTGCTTAAGCTGAATGTTTTCAATTTTTTGAGCACTCGTATAAAGAGTTGCTATACAAAATATTAATGTAAAAAAATGTTTCATGTTATATCTAGTTTTTGATTTTCGGAATAAGTTATAAAGATATTATTTAGACCGAATATATACAACATTCTATGCTCACGAAATAATTTTAAAATTAACTTTTATCTCTTATATTTGATTACAATGCTCTATCAAATACTACATATAATTAACTTCCTTAACCGCTTTAACGGGCTGTAATTTATTCAAATAAGACTAATCGAAGAAAGTAGTAACTATTAATCTTTAAAAAATTAAATATGCAAAAAATTATCATATTAGGTGCTGGTATGGTTGGAAAAGCCATGGCCATCGACCTTTCAAAAAAATATAAAGTAAAGTCGGTTGATATCAATCAGGAATCATTAAACTTTTTAAGTGCTAATTACTCTATTGATACGGAACTTGCTGATGTTTCGGAAGAAAACAAGCTTGGCAATTTAATTAAAGATTTTGACCTTGTAATTTCGGCGGTACCCGGTTACCTGGGTTTACAAACCATTAAAGCTGTAATACAGAATAAAAAAGATTTAGTTGATATTTCATTTTTACCAGAAGATGTGCTCCATTTAGATGCAATGGCAAAAGAAAAGGGAGTAACCGTAATAATGGATTGCGGTGTAGCTCCAGGAATGCCAAATATTATTGCTGGATATCATAACGAAAAAATGAAAATCGAAAGCTTTGAATACATGGTGGGCGGATTGCCAAAAGTAAGAAAGTTTCCGTTTGAATATAAAGCGCCCTTTTCGCCCTGCGATGTGATTGAAGAATATACTCGCCCGGCGCGTTTTGTTGAAAATGGCCAAATAAAAACAAAACCAGCAATGAGTGATTTGGAATTAATAGATTTTGATCGGGTTGGTACCTTAGAAGCATTTAACTCGGATGGTTTGCGATCACTTATATATACATTAAATAATATACCCAACATGAAAGAAAAAACCTTGCGCTTTCCGGGGCATATTAAAATGATTCAGGCACTTAAAGCAGCAGGTTTTTTAGATTTAAACCCAATACAGGTGAAAGGAAAAGAGATAATTCCGTTTGATGTAAGCTCTGAGATATTATTTAAATCATGGAAATTAAATCCTGAAGACAGGGAATTTACCATTATGCGTGTAATAGTAGAAGGTAAGGAGCAGGGAGTAAGCAAGCAGATTATTTATGATTTGTATGATGTTTACGACCCTGTGGAGAAATTATCGTCGATGGCACGAACCACAGGCTTTACAGCAACTGCAGCTGCCGACATGGTTTTAAATAAGGTCTTTAACGAGAAAGGAATGTTTCCGCCTGAGTTAATAGGTAAGCACGAGAAATGCTTTGATCATGTGTTAGGCTATTTAAAAGAGCGTAATATTCAGTATGTAAAATCAGAAAAAAATATTTAGATACTTTCTAATGGTGTTCAAAAATGAATGATTCTGTTGTGAAAGCTCAAATCTCTTAATTCCATAAAAAGCTAATTTGCTGATAGTATTTACTTTGTGGGTAGTGGAGTATTTGTGGCTGGTTATAAAAAAATAATGATTTTTGAACACCATCTTTTTTTACACATTAAAACTTTTGCCAAGAATTAGGGATTTAAGTTTTAATTATTAACTTTAATTATCAATTTATGGAAAAAATAAATGCTTAAAGTTTTCTCAAAATACTTAACTGCTTATATTATAATATTTTTCTTTATTCGCATTGCAACTTTTGCAAATGTAAGTAATGCTACTCAACAAACTTTCCCCAGAACCTACCTGAACTTTACTTTTTACGAGAGTAATTTAGCTGAACAGCAATACATTATTGATAATCATCAAACAATACCTTTCGAAAAATATCAGGGAGAAATAATGCCTTTTAATAAACCCATACACGACCGTATGATTACATTAAAGGCTTCCTTTACCATCGATCGTGTGTTTTGTAATGAAAATATTTACCTGGTATTTTTACCTATTGATTACCATTGTAAAGTGTATTTTAATGGAGAATTAATTGCAGTTAAAGGAAATAGAACAAAACTATACACCAATAGAATTCATTATTCCGATAAAATTTTATTGAGTTCGGGTTCGATAAATTATAATGGCGATAACCACATTATTATTCAGTTATTTCCGATGGAAGGAGAGAAGTATCCGATAAATAAGATGTTTATAAGCAATGCAAAGGATGCTGGAAAATATGTGTTCTTACGAAATGTTGTTGGCCCAAAATTGATATTTGGTTTGTCTTTATGTGGTTTTGTATTCTTTCTTTTCTTTTTAACGGTTTATATAACAAGGCGCGAATATAAAAAGCAGCATTTTTTGTTCTTCGCCTTAATGAACCTGTTTTTTGTGTTAAGCTACATCAATAACATATTTACAAACGATTTTTCCAACACTTTTATATACGAAAAAATAGCACGCGTAAGCTTCCCTTTATCGGTTTATGTAGCTATCTGTTTTTTAATTGAGTATACCAACCTGTTCGAACAGAAAAGAAAAATTAAATGGCTATTGTTAATCATATATATTCCTGCGGTGATTATGATATTAATTCCGGATACAACCACCGAAGTAATTGGAGTATATAATACATTTCCGTTAATATCTCTAATTTTAGGCACCTTTATCTTATTTGCCATTTCATTGGCATTTTATATTAAGGAAAGAAGTATTACCGCATTGTTTCTTTTAATCATTTTCTTTTTAAATATTATAGCCGGAATGCACGATGGATATTATTTTGCTTTTTTGAAAACCAAACCTTTTGTTTTATTAACCCCGAATACAGTATTTGGAATCAATCTGATTATATTCTTTATTTTAGCGGTTGATCATTCAAAACTTTACCATCTGGCACTTAACAGCTCAGAAAAACTCGAAAGAATGAATCAGGATTTGGAACGATTAGTGGAGCAGCGAACCGAAAAAACCAGGGAATACGCGCATAAGTTAGAAGAAGCCAATAATACAAAAGATAAGTTTTTTTCTATCATAGCACACGATTTAAAAAACCCGTTTAATACCTTAATTGGTTATTCGGAGATTTTAAAAAATGAATTCAGAGATTACCGAGAAGAAGAAATACATGAGCAATTACAAATAATACACGATACATCCGTTAAGGGGTATAATCTTTTGGAAAATCTGTTGAAATGGTCGCAAACACAAACCGACAAATTGGAGTTTAAGCCTACAAAAGTTGAATTATACGAAATGGTTCAAATGTGTATTGATGATGTTGATTATCAGTGTCAGTTTAAAGATATTGAAATACATAATGAGATTCCGGAAGAATTATACTTAACGGCAGATAAGAACCTTTTAAGAACCATTCTTCGAAACCTGATCAATAATGCTGTTAAATTTACAGAACGAAATGGTTACATCATTATAAGTTCAAATCAATTGGATAATATGCTTGAAATTTCTGTTAAAGATTCGGGAGTTGGAATGACAAAATCGGAAGTTGAGAGCTTGTTTAAAATCGATAAGGTATTGTCGAAACCCGGTACCGAAAAAGAAATGGGCAGTGGATTAGGATTAATTTTATGTAAAGAATTTATTGAAAAACACGGCGGCGATATTTCTGTTATAAGTACGATCGATGTTGGTAGTGAGTTTAAGATTACTCTACCGAATAACATTCAGCCGAGTATAGAATAAGTAAATTCCAAAATAATTCGATACTTTATTTTAGTAATTCGATAAATAAAACCAATCAGTTATATTTTTTGTTTCAGGGAGATTCAAATAAACATTACAATTGTTTGTTTGTTGGTATTCTAGATTATATCATTTGGAATGCTTAAAAAATAAATATGTTTTACAATATTAAACTTTGAAAGAATAACAGAATCATATATTTTCGAACACTTAAAATAAGATAAAAAAGTATTTAATTATGAAAAGAAGCCCAATTGCAATCTTTTTAAATGGAGTGGAAAAAGTAGGGAATGCACTTCCGCATCCGGCTAGCTTATTTGGTATTTTTGCACTGATCATATTGTTATTATCAGCTGTATTTCATGTTTTAGGTTCGTCTGCCATACATCCTGGAACGGGAGAAGTTTACGAAGCCGTAAATCTACTTTCGCGCGAAGGAGTGCATATGATTCTTACCAAAATGGTAGAAAACTTTACTAGTTTTGCTCCGTTGGGTATTGTAATTGTGGCCATGCTTGGTATAGGATTAGCAGAAGACTCCGGTTTAATTGCATTAGTTATTCGCAGCCTGGTTATTTATTCGCCCGAACGATTCCTTACATTCATAATCGTATTTGCTGGCATCTTATCAAATCTGGCATCAAGTGTTGGATATGTGCTATTAGTTCCGCTTGCAGGAACCATATTTATGGCCGTAGGTCGTAACCCTATAGCTGGACTTGCAGCAGGCTTTGCCGGTGTTTCTGGAGGTTATTCGGCTAATTTAATTTTGGGTACTATTGATCCGCTTTTAGCAGGATTATCGGAAGAAGCATCGCATCTGGTGGATGCAACATATCATGTAAATCCAACAGCAAATTACTTTTTTATGGTGGCATCTACTTTCCTGATCGCAATTTTGGGTACATGGGTTACTGAAAAGGTTATCATACCGCGTTTAGGAAAATATCATAATCATAATAATATTGAGAAGGAAGAAATTACACGTTTAACACCCATTGAAAAGAAAGGAGTTAAAAGATCATTGATTGTACTCGTTGTATTTATTGTAATCTTCTTTATCGGTTTATTACCGGAAAATGGAATTTTACGAGGCAGCGATGGTTCAATATTAAAATCTCCTGTATTGAGTGGAGTAGTAGCCATCTTGTTTCTTGTAGCCGGATTAATGGGTGTTGTTTACGGCTTTGTGACAGGAAAATATAAGAATGACGCTGATGTCATGAAAGGTATGGCTAGTTCTGTAAAAACGCTTGCAGCATATATTGTACTGGTGTTTTTTGCAGCACAGTTTGTCGAATATTTTAACTGGAGTAATCTGGGAATAATAATGGCGATAAAAGGAGCGCACCTTATCGAGAGTATGAATCTGGGCCTAATACCTTTGGTAATTATGTTTGTTATATTCTCGGGGGCAATAAATCTTGTAATGGGCAGTGCTTCGGCTAAGTGGGCCTTGCTAGCGCCAATTTTTGTGCCTTTATTTATGTTCTTAGGATACACACCCGAATTAACTCAGGTAGTATACCGAATAGGAGATAGTGTTACCAATATGATTTCGCCCATGATGAGTTTCTTTGCCTTAATTATTGTATACTTCCAAAAATACGATGAGAAAGCCGGTATAGGTACCATTGTAGCAACCATGCTTCCATACTCATTTGTATTCTTTATCGGATGGGTTATGTTGTTAATTGCCTGGTTGTTAGTTGGATTACCACTTGGGCCTGGTGCCGGGGTGCATTTGTAAGAAAGGATTTTTAATAAACATATAAAAAGAAGCTGGTTAACAAACCAGCTTCTTTTATTATAGCATATCGTTTTATAATGTTTTATTCAGCCCACCAAACAGGAACTGTAAGGTCGGTAATTGATGTTATATTAGGGTTGTAATTTCGCTCATCAAGAGGAGTAGGATACCTTGCAGGTATTTGATTTATAGCTCCACGTGGATCAGGTGTTAATGCCGGATAGCCGGTTCTTCTATAATCATTCCAAACCTCAGGTTGAGTGAACATAGCGATATATTTTTGTGTCATAATAGTTTCCAAATCAATGCTTGCTGCTGTTTCTGAAGCAACTGCAGTTACAAACGCTGCATTTGGAGTACTTCCTGTAAAGAATTCAACTGAAGCAATAACAGCTTCGTTGAAAGCGGTAGCAGCTCTGTCTGGTTGACTTGCTCTGAGAGCGGCTTCAGCTTCGATGAATTTGGCTTCAAAATAGGTTAACAATGGAAAATCCTGTCCATCTGCCATAACCCAAGTTCCAAAATTAGATGCACTGGCATTATCTTCGTTAATTTGACTACCTACAAATGTATTTCCACCTAAATCGGCGAAGTAATAAGGTAAACGAGGATCGTTTTGAGCGATCATTAAATCAACCAGGTAACCTCCAGCTCTCATATAACCTCTATTTTCCTGAAAAGCTAACCATTGGTTTAAGTCAGTAGAAGATTCTCCGGTAGGAGCTAATAGGTTATCATCGTTCCCATTTAATCCAGCTGCATAAGCTGCGTCAAGAAAATCTAAAGCATCACTAGCTGAACCAGCAGCATCTCTATTGCTTAATCTGTTGGCATATCGTGCTTTTAAAATCCATGCTGCAATTGTCCAACGATCAACATCTCCGTTTCCAATAACATCATCCATTAATGGTAAAAAAGCATTTGCCGAAGGATCTTCCTGGAAGTTACTAATTGCATTTGCACATAATTCTTGAATTGAAGCAATTACTTCCTGCTGAGTATCAGCTGCCGGAGCCAATGCTGCTCCACCTTCGGCGCCATTTAGTGCTTCACTGTAAGGAACATCGCCCCAATAATCAGTTGCCATTCCTATGCCTAAAGCAGTAATCACTTCAGCCATACCTTCATAATATGGATTTTCAGCTCCATATGTGTTCATTAATAAATTGGCTGTTTCTAAACAATCGGAATATAAACCATTCCACTCATTTGCAACGGAATTTTCTGTCATACCATATAACTGAAAATTGTTTTTTGACTGATCTGTTACCCCTGCTGATTGCTGAGTGAAAATTGATGCTGCACGAGCTTGCTGACTAGTATATGCGAATATTATTGCAGCTTCTGAAGCTGTCAGTAATACTCCGGGAGTTACTTCTGAAGGAGCATTTGGGCTTTCATCATAACCATCAACGAACTCCTCGCAACTTGTTCCTATTAAAACAAGTAATGCTGTAAAATATATATAGATCTTTTTCATATTATTTATTTTTTTTAAAATCCAACTTTAATTCCAAAAGAGAACGACTTAGATCCTGGATTATTAAAATAATCAAAGCCTCCAATATTTGAACCGGCACCTGTTAAGCTGGTTTCAGGATCAACACCCGGGTAATCTGTGCTTAACCATAAATTGGTACCTGTGAAACTTACCTCAATATAATCGGCTAATGGAAGAAGATCTTTCTTATTTTGGAATCTATAGCTTAATGCCAGTTCTCTTAATCTTATCCATGAACCATCTATTACTGCATTCTCTGCTGCTCCGCCATCACCTAAATAAAAATGATAGTAATCGGGAGCCGATATTTGAATCGTATTATTCGATGATGTTCCAACAGGATTGCCATCTTCATCTCTGATAACACTTCCTCCACCATCAACTTCAGCTAAAACACCAGGAACTATGTATGTTCCTTCTCTGTCTTCGGTAATTTTTTCTCTACCATAAGTTTTCAATCTTCTACCTGTACCATAATAAACGTCTCCACCTTGTCGGATATCAAGAAGTGCTGTTAAGGTAACTCCTTTGTACGATAAGGTATTTCTTAAGCCCAGGTTCCAATCAGGAAATGGATTTCCTATATTGCCTTCAGTAGCCGCTAACATTGGATATCCTGTATTAGGGTTAATAATAATGTTTCCGTCAGAATTTCTAGCCCAACGAGATCCATAAAAGGAACCATAAGGTTGTCCGACAATTGCATAAGAACCTATTTCTGTAAATGCTGATTCGGCAGATACTTCAGGTACTCCTTCAGCAAGCTTTAAAACTTCACTCTCATTTTTGCTAAAATTGGCAGTAAAGTTCCAGATGAAATCTTTCGACTTAATAATATCACCACCTAATACTAACTCAATACCTTTGTTTACCATTTCACCTGCATTTGAATATACAGAAGTATAACCAGACGATCCTGCAACTGGCCTGCTTAATAAAATATCTACTGTTTTTTGATTATAATAAGCAAAATCTAAATTAATTCTGCCATTAAAGAATCTTAGATCTATACCTATCTCATGTCCAATTACTTTTTCTGGCTTTAAGTTTGGGTCACCGAGTACGGAACTATAA
The DNA here is from genome assembly GCA_964450375.1 of uncultured Bacteroidales bacterium. Lineage (GTDB taxonomy): Bacteria > Bacteroidota > Bacteroidia > Bacteroidales > UBA12077 > UBA12077. Next base: position 40,877 of record CAYVEW010000009.1, on the reverse strand, counting down.
CTATATCCGTTTTGTCCATTAAATGGAAATCCGAATCCATCTGTAAACCCATCTGTCATTGTTGGGGTTGAATAATATGTTTTAGAAGAATAAACGGGTGGAGCTTTACCTACCTGTGCATATGCATATCTGATTTTTCCAAAGGTTAGTATATCGTTTTCTGGCAATAACTCAGAAAATAATAAAGATAAACTAGCTGATGGATAAAAGAAACTATTCTGGTTTGGACCAAATGTCGACGACCATTCGTTTCTGCCAGTTACACCTAGATATATAAAATTATCATAGGAAGCTGTCATATCGAAATACAGGGCAGATGTTCTTATTGTGCTTGCATATTCACTGGTATATTGGTCTAATCCATTATCCAGATTATAATAATCCTGTAAAACTAATCCGCGAGCATGGGCATAAAAGTCTGAATATGTCCTTTGGTTAACATTTCCTCCTACAGTTAAAGATGTATTAATTTTTTCAGTAAAACTATGGTTTCCTGAAATTAAAAGATCTGAATTGTATTCTTCATTTGTTAGAGTGTTATGAATTGCTTCACCTTCGCCATAATTGTTTCCCATAGCACCAATGGCAAAATGTCCTTCTCGATCATCGGAGTACGCATCTGCACCAACTTTATAGGTTGCTGATAACCAATCTGTAAATTGATAATCTAATGTAATACTTCCCATTAATCTGTTCAGGTCATTTATCATTGCATTTTTATAAGCAGAATAATAAGGATTATCATAAATTACATAATACATCCTTTGTTGGCCATTAGGGAACATATAACCATTCTCGTCATCATTTAGGTCAAAACTAGCTGGTGTTCTAAAAAGTCCTAATGCAATACCTGAAATATTACTACCGTTTTGAGCTCTGTTACCGCCTGTTTTGGTATAGGCCATGGTACTAGTTGCTTTAAATTTATCGGTAAATTGCTGATTAATAGATAATCGTGCCGTAGTTCTTTTTAAATAAGTTGCAGGAATGATACCTTCATCATCTAAATGACTAAAACTTAAGCGCATCGTAGTTTTATTACTACCACCAGAAATCGAGAAGCTATGACGTTCACCCTTTCCTGTTTGAAAGAATTCATCCACATTTTTTGTTGGAGTCATGCCCATTGAATCAAACGTAGGACCCCAACTTAGCATTGTTCCAATAGAAACGTCATCACCACCACCAATATCATTTATACCGTTTGGTCCAAAATCAGGCGGAGCTATATACGTTGCGGTTGATTGATCATTTCCGGTCCAATCACCAGCTACATATTTATACTGAAACTCTGGTAATTTATTGACAGTTGATAACTTCATGTTATAGCTATAATCAACTTTCACATCGCCTGCTTTCCCTTTCTTAGTAGTATATACGATTGCTCCATTACCTGCTCTTACTCCATATAATGCAGCTGCAGCAGGGCCTTTTAGAATTGTAACTGATTCAATGTCTTCTGGGTTAATGTCTAATGCACGGTTACCTGCATTTACACCTTGAAGATTTTCGTTAAATGGATAATTGCGTGGTGCTGATTGAACAGTTGTGTTGTCAATTGGTATACCATCAACAATAATTAAAGGTTGATTTTCAGTAGTAAAAGAAGATACACCTCTAATTAGGATTTTACTGGATGCACCAGGAGTTCCGGCTGAACTAACCACAGAAATACCTGCAGCTTTTGATGATAAGGATTGAATGATGTTTGATTCACCTGCCTTTACCAAATCATCGCCGGAAACACCTTGAGCTGAATAACCCAATGCTTTTGTTTCTCTGGAAATACCAATTGCTGTAACAACAACTTCGCCCATTTCTAAAACTTCAGAATCCATTCGAACATCAATAACCGATTGTCCGTTAATGGCGATTACCTGGGTTTTCATACCTACAAAACTGAAAACCAGCGCTTCTGCGCTACCCGGTACAGTTAAACTGTACTTACCATCTATATCAGTAGTCGTACCAATTGTTTGGTTTCCTTGTACAACAACTGATACTCCGGGAATTGATAAACCGTCTTCAGAGCTGGTTACAGTACCCGTAATTTGCATCTGTGCTATGGCCTGAAAACCAACCAGCAACAAGAATGCAAAAAGAATTGTTAGTTTTTTCATAAATAAAAATTTTTAGATTAAAATTTTAGATTTAACAAAAAAGGCTGGAAAATGAAGGATGAATAACTTAACTATTTATGAATCTAAAAAAATTACCCATAAACATTTTACAAGCCTTTATTCATTTTAATTAGGGCTAAAATATTTGAGAAGCTTATCATTTTAAAAATTAATCTATAAGGAACTGGCAAGTGATTAAAAAAAACTGTTAAAGTGGCAAAATGCGTAAAATGGCCGCTAGAGCTTAGTTTGTAGTTGCAAGATTGTACAAAACCATTAAATTGATAATTGTTTTAACCATATGCTATGTTAAAATTTATATACATGCACAATGGACTGCCGTTTGTAACCAGTAAGGTGTATTATATAGATTTTACTTTAGAAATTTTAGAATGTTCCTTATATTTACTTAGTTAATACAATAGAATCATGTTAGAGAAGTTTATCAATAGTGAGCAGAGTATTTACCGAATTTCAAGACATTTGGTATTCTGGCTTTTTTTCTGGTTCTATTTTGGAATGAAGACTGGTATTGTGGCCGAAATGGTTCCCTTCTTTTTAAAGCGTAGTATTGTATTTATATTGTTAACCATTCCCTTAATATATATATTAATCTATTATGTTTTCCCTAAGTATTTAATAAAAAAGAAATATGGCAAGTTCGTATTTTTGTTTATTGTACTAATGTTTATCGATTTATTTATTCGATTGTATTACTATTATAATATTGAACCTAATATATTTAAAGGACGTTTCCCCTTACCGCTAGATCAATTATTGGCTGACCAGAAGTATTTAATATTAGTAAACTATACATTCGTAGCGTTTTCTCGTTTTACCCTTATCGCTATGACAGCTATTTTAATAAAAATCTTAAAATACTGGAATAGTAGTACTTTAAAAAACAAAGAGTTGGAAAGAATGAATGTTGATAATAAGGTTAAGTTACTTAGAAGTCAAATTCATCCACATTTCTTATTTAATACGCTTAATAACTTGTACTCACTATCTGTGCATGGTTCAGAAAAGGTGCCTGAGATTATAATTAAGATATCTGATATTTTAAGATATATTTTAAAAGAACACAACAAGGAAATTGTTAACCTAAGGGACGAATTAGACATAATTAATACGTATATAGATTTAGAAGTATTGCGATATGGGAGTGAATTTAATATTAAAATTAATAATCAGGTAAAAGATGTGTACCACATTATTATTCATGTGCCACCTTTGGTATTATTTAATTTTGTTGAAAATGCCTTTAAGCATGGCCCTGGTAAGTCAATGAATAAATCGTGGATAAAAATTGATATTAATTATAAGTATGGAGTTTTTACTTTTGTTGTTGAAAATAGTAAAGATAAAGATTTGATCCCAAATACTACAAATAATACTGGTTTAGGATTAAAAAATGCAAGAGATACCTTGGACTTATTTTTTAGTGAAAGATACACATTAAACATTACCGATAAACCAGATCTCTATAAAACAGTCTTAACTATAAATTATAAAAATTAAGATATGCATACACGATGTTTAATAGTTGATGATGAGCCATTGGCTATAAAATTGATAGAAAATCACTTAACTAATTTAGATGATTTTACAATAGTAGGTGAAGCAAGAAATGCTGTAGATGCATTAAAAATTCTGGAAAAAACACAGGTTGATCTTATATTTCTCGATATAAATATGCCGCAAATTACAGGAATTGAATTGCTTAGATCATTACAAGCTCCGCCAAAAGTTATCATTATTTCTGCTCACAAAGAATATGCAATTGATGGTTTTAACCTTGATGTAGTTGATTATCTTCTTAAACCAATTTCCTTTGATCGCTTTTTAAAATCAATTAATAAATACAAATCCGCTACACAACATCATGTGCAGGAAGATAGATTTATGAATCATAACAGCAACGATTCCATTATTAGTATTAAGGATAATAAAAAGAATCATACTATTAAAATGGAAAATATATTCTACATAGAAAGTTTAAGAGAATATATTAAAATTCATACCGCAGATAATACAATTATGGTTAAGTGTGCTTTAAGCAAGATTGAAGAAAAATTACCCATGAATCAATTTATACGGGTTCATAAATCTTATATTATATCTATAAATAATGTAAATTTGTTTACCGCAACATATGTAGAGGTTAAAGGAAAGAAAATTCCTATAGGAAGGAATTTTAAAAAGAACACCATAAAAACTCTGGAAAGTATTGGTTTAACAATATAAACAGCGAATAGTTAGGTTTAATTTATTTCAAGCTTTAAGGAAAATGTCTGAGAATTCGCGCTTTACTAAAAAAGAAGAAATTGCGAATACTATTTCGCATGGAATTGGTGCTGTATTTGCAATTGTCGCACTAATTTTAATGGCAGTCTTCTCATCACGATATGGCTCTGTTTGGCATAAAGTTAGTTATTCGATTTATGGTTCGTTTTTAATACTGCTATACTTATCTTCAACATTAAACCATTCATTACCATTTGGGAGTAAAGCAAAAGATTTTTTTCATAATTTCGATCAAATTGCCATTTTCCTTTTTATTGCTGCAACATATACTCCAATTTCACTGGTTGTTCTAAGAGACGACTGGGGGTGGGTTATGTTTGGTATTGAATGGGGCTTTGCTTTAGCAGGTGTTATTCTAAAGCTTTTTATTCCGAATAAATTTGAAAAAGGTGTAAACATCTTTTACCTTATTGCTTATTTAGCAATGGGATATCTATTTGTAATGTTTCTTATACCTTTGTACAAACATATGAATCCAATGGGTATTGGGTTTATTCTTATTGGTGGTGTTTGTTACACTGTTGGTGTAGTGTTTTTTAAGTTGGAAAAATTAAGATACAACCACTTAATCTGGCATTTATTTGTAATTGCCGGTAGTGTACTTCACTGGATTGCAATTTATTATTATACCATTTAGTATTTTAATAGTTTCAAACTACCCAGGAAAATAAAAATTACCAGAACTACAGCAATAACAACTAGCGGTTCTTTTAATATATAGCTCATAGCAATTGTAAAAACAGTACCAATAAAGTTTAAAATTACAGCCATATAGCTTATACTTTTAAATTGGACTTTTATTGCTGCCAAATTATATAAACCCATAAATACATACATTAGGCCCGTTCCAAAAAACCAAATCGAATCAGAATTAAGACTCTTGTACAAAACAAATGTAAAAGCCAGCTGAATTACTCCCAATATTATTAAAGTGTATATGGCTATTTTAATTGATTTAATCATAATAAATACCGTATTTGTAACTATGTTGGAATGATATATGTATACAAAGCTATAAACAAATTTTATAATTATGAAAAGGCTGCAATATATTACTGTCATTATATTAATTATTACCGTTTCGTGCAGAAAAGAGATTAATAATCCACTGGACAAATGGATGCAGGATCCACCTGTCGGACCCATAACAAAAACCATTAAAACCGTTGTGCCTGTTGGGTATGCAGCATCATTGGTAATATCAGATATGAAAGGATATAAGCAAACCAATGTTAAATCAGTAAAACAAAAAAGTTCTAAACTGTTGTATGTTGATACAAGCATTGATTACCCATACAAATTTAAAAACGATAGCTATGGCGAAATGGTCATTGCTTATATTCAAACTGATTTGAATACCGCATTGGTTTCTGTTTTTTTTACCGATATGGAGATATCTACCGGAAGTTTTAAATTAAAGAATGTGATTGCATTTCCGGTAATACTCGACGAGTTTAATAATAAAATTACTGCCGTTTATGTTTCTATGGATGTTAATTTAGGAGATAATTTATTTCCGGGTATTGATTTAAGCGAGCCGGAAATTAATGAAAATCTGGGGAAATTAGATAATGAGATTACATACATAACAGAAATTGCTATTGAACAAAACGCATGGATCATAGAAATTGATCCTGGTAATTATGCCGATTTATACGATGATAATTTTAAGATTTTTGGCGGGCAACAAGCAGTTCAGGTTGAAGATTACGAAACGGAATCATCTGTAGGGGCTTTGCAAATGGCAATGATTGATGTTGATTTTTCATCGGATTGCTTAAAAAACCCAACAAGCGGATATGCTTTTATGCAGGATGTGGAAGTGGCAACTTCTACCAACGATAACGACATTGTTTTTGGCCATGTTTTTTATGATTTTCATTCAGCATGCGATGGAGATGTTGAAGTTGAAGTGGCAACCGGAAATTTTGTTTTTGCAATTGGCAGTGAACTTGATTTGGGGTTAAACTAATTAAAACAGAGCGAAATAAAAAAGTGGCCGGATGATTATTTCTTCCGGCCACTTTTGCTGTAATTTCTTTTACTCTAATTATAAAACAATTTTTACATCCAATGTAAAATCATCGTAAATCATATTATCGCCTAAATTATCGAAAAATTTACCCGAACCGTATCGAACATTGTATTTTGTTCTGTCAACCTTAATTTCTGCAGTGTATCCATTTTTTACTTTTTGGGCAGTAAATGAAATAGGTTCTGTAATTCCTTTAATGCTTAATTTAGCTTTTACATCAGCTTGCCCGTTTTTAAAAGGAGTACTCTCGATTATTTCCAGTGTTGCAGTCGGATATTTATCAACACTAAAAAAATCATCTGATTTTAAATGTCCGATTAATTTACCATTCCACTCAGGATCTTCCAGGTCTTTACAAACCATCGTGGTCATATCAATAATAAATTTACCATCAGTAATTTTATTATTTTCAACTTTTATCGATCCTTCCTTTAAATTAATGTATCCCCAATGTTCCCCGGAAACTTTTTTACCGGTCCATTTCAGTTCCGATGATGATGTGTTAATATTCATCTCTTGGGCAAAAACATTAAATGCTACGAACATAATGCTTAAAATAATGCTAATCTTTTTCATATTCTTATAGTTTAGTTTTCGTAATTAGTAAAACTGTTATTAACTGTTTATGTATGAAAACAAAAAGTATAACAAATTGTTTACCGGAACAATTTAAAATGTTCAGCACATCTTATAAAACACCTTTAAAATCAGCACTAAGTTGAGTTTGGAGATTTGATATTTCAGAAATAATTTTCTTTATGGTAGTCTTTTCTATGTCGGTAAGCTCGCTAATTACTATCAAATTATCAGGATCTTGATTGTTAAAAAACTGTTTTGTTTGTGATTTAAAGCGCAACAGCATTAAATAATTAAACGAAACTTCTATTTCGTTGTATAACGATTCATTGATTAGTTTAAGGCTTTTTAGTTTTTCCAGGCGGTTTAAAGAGTTTGTTTCAATAATGTTATTTCGTAAACTATAAATTCGTATAAAGCTGGTTATAGGTAAAATAATTTTTTTAATGTTAAAAGCTGCTTGTTCGTTTTTATGTTCGTCACCAACAATGTTGCCAAAGAAATTTACTGTCGATTTATATTTAAGTATTGGGTTTGCCAAATGTTGAAAGAATACGGCCTTATTTTTAATCATCTCAAAAACAGAAATTTGCAAATCATTTGTTAAGAAATCGGCACCATAAATACAACGGAAGTCGAAAAAGATACTCGCTTCAAGAATACTTTTAGGATCAGAATTATTAATCCATGTTTTAAACTGATTTTCCCAGTCGGTTAAAGACATAACCCATTTGGGATTGCTTGCCATTACTTCGCCATTGCAGAACTTATAACCTACCTGGTTTAAATTATGACTAACTAATTTACCTAAACTAACGAAATAATCTTTGATATGATCATGTATTTCTGTTTTAACATTTTCGAAAATAATTGCATTATCCTGATCTGTAGCCAAAGTTTGTTCCATTCTGCCTTCGCTACCCATAGCAACAAAAGCAAATTTACATGGCGGAACGCCCAGCTTTTCTATTGCAAAATTTATTATTCGTTTGTTTATGGCATCGGTTAAGGATGTTATAATTTTAGTAACATTTTGAGTCCGGGCACCACTATCAATCAACGATCGTATAAGTATTGGCAAACGTTGTGTAATAAGCTGTATTTGATCAATATTTTCGGCACTGTTAACTTCATTAACCATATAGCTTAACGAATTACGCTGCATTTCCAGCACAGCCTGGTTGCTTATAACTCCAATTATATTTCCCAGGTTGTTTTTAACCATTAAGTGCGATACATTATTTTGTTTAAATAGCAGCACGGCTTCGTATAAAAGCATATCTTCCTGAATAAAAATTACAGGAGCAGACATTACTTCATAAGCCGATGATTCAAAATGGTTTTTCGCAACTGCTCTTTCTCTGATGTCTTTATCATTAATGGCACCAACTATTTTTTCATCCTGCTTCACAAAAATTATTTTCTCTTTTTTTCTGGTCATCTTTTGAGCAATATCCAACACATTATCGTTCAGGTTACAGCTTATAAAATCATTTATAAAGTGTTTTATAGGCTGGTTCATCAACAGAAGCGATGTTTGAACTTCGTTTGATAGTTGTTCGGTTTGCTTTTCTACAAGTTTTATCTTAGTTAAATCTTTCGTTATGATAATATAAGCTTCTTGTTTACCGAAAAAAACTTTTGAAATGGTAAGAATTACATCATGGTGCGGTTTATTAAGGCTTTTTAACCTGGTTTCAAAAGTTTCTGATTTACCCTTTTTTGTAATGAGTGATTTTACCTTATCCCATTCTGAGTCAAAAATATCATTAAAATGTAACGACAAAACATAACTCGCCGAACTTCCGAATGAGTCGTTAAATTTTGCATTCGAAAAAATAATCTGATCATTTATGATAAGGATTGTACCATCGATAGATGCTTCTACAAGCGACTGGTATTTTCTGCGTGATGATTTTAATTTATCTTCGATGGATTTTCGCCTTTTCTCAATATCCAGACTTTGTTTAATGATGAATGCAACAATAACACTTATAATGCCCAGAATTATAAATGTAATTTTTATTAAACGTGTTTTTAATGCGTTGATTTCTTCTTTTACATCTTCCAGATAAATACCGGTACCGATTATCCATCCCCATTGATTGAATTTTTTAACAAAAGATAATTTAGGAACAATTTTGGTTGAATCATCTTTCCATTGCCACATATAATCGATATATCCTTCGTTCTCCTTTTCAACAAGATTTACCGCTTCCACAAAAAGTAGTTTTCCGGCCTGATCTTTATAATTATTTAAATCGGTGCCATTTAACTCTTTGCGGTACGGATGCATAATCATGTTTGGATTCATATCCGTAATCCAGAAATAATCTTTGTTTTCATCTCCATATCGAATTTTTTCAATTCGTTTTATCGAAAGTTCTTTCGCTTCCTGCAAGCTAATTAAACTGTCTTTGTAATCTTTATCATATTCTTCCATTAAACTCCATGTTGTATTTACCAGTTCGCGAAGCATTTCGCGCTTTTTATCCATGATGTTTTTTTCGAATGTGGGAATGATAAAGACATAAATCGAAATAATAAAAAGTATGATTGCAAGAATCGATGGAATAACAATTCCAGCAAAAAATCTACCAATTTCTTTCGATGTGAGATGCATAATACTATTCCTTCTTTTTGTCTGGCGGGAATAATTTCTGAATTATATTCCTTTTTTTCAAGGGTTTGCCCAATAAAATGTTCAGATTGTTCTCGGCAGTCAGGTTTTCACTCCAAATTTCAATGGCTTTTTGATAATTTTGAATTGCATCTTTATAATTGTTTTCGTGCCTGTTTATTATGCCCAGATTTGTATAACTTACCGATAATCTTCGTTGGGTTTCTAATTGAGCGGTCATTATTTCTTCTATCCGGTTTTTTAAGAATTTTTGTTGTTCAGATTCTGAAAACTTGTCTAAGCCCTTTAAAAAAGTAAATTCTATTTTGCTTTTTATTTCATCTTCAGTTAATGTTTCAAAATCGGTTAGCCACTTTTCGTATAAATCAATGCTGGTTAAAACATTAAGTTTTGATAAATGCAATAAGGTATCTTTCGAGTAATTTTGAAAGTTTTTTGGTTTTATATCGTGCAATGCCATTGTTAAAAAAGCTGCCGAACGGTTATTATATAAAACACCAACTTCAAATGATTCTACGTAATGATCAAACTGCCTGTAGTAATGTTCAACCGAATCAAGTAAGTTGAAAATATTTACATAATTTCCTTCCACAGCATATTTGTTATACTTTTCGTACAATAAACGGGCTTCTTTTACTCTGGGATCTTTAGCCGTATTTATACGTTTATAATAGAAGTATGAAAATACAATAACAATAAACGAAAGAGCAAACATCGCAAGGATGAATGCTCTTTTATTATTTTGGTTTAAAAAACTCATTATGAATGAACGTTAAGTACTAAGAATTTACGAATTTCAATCGGTGTTTCCGGTGTAAGTTTTGATACTATAATGTTTGTAATTATTGCCAGCGGCGCTCCAATCCATGCAAAATACCAGGCACCTAACCAGTAATTAATAAATTCGTGGTATGGCAATGTTACACCTTCTTTTCCGGCAATAAAATAAGTAAGAGCGATAACAGAAACCAATCCTCCTGCAATTAATCCACCAATTGCGCCTTGTTTATTTGATCCGCTCCACCAAATACCAAGTAAAAACAGAGGGAAAATTGTGCAACCAGCCAGTGAGAATGCAATAGCAACCAACTGTCCGATTAAAGCCCAATTTTTAAGTGCTAACAAAGTAACAATAATTGCCATAAGTATTGTTCCTAATCGAGCCATTAACAATTGTTTTTTAGGAGATGAATTGGGGTTAATAATTTTCACATATAAATCGTGTGCAAATGCGGATGATCCGGCTACCAATAAACCGGAAACAGTAGAGAAAGCTGCTGAAACTCCACCAGCTGCAAGCAGTCCAACAATTAAAGGATTCACATTGCCAAGTTGTGCAGTATAAACTACTATGGCATCTTTGGCCAGTTTTCCAACTTCGGGGTTTGCGGATAAAATTTTACCAAAAGCAGCATATGCTGGAGCACTCCAATAAAGAACACAAATAAAAAACAATCCCCAAACAACAGACCATCTTGCATCACGTGCTTTAGGTACTACATAAAATCGTTGAATAACATGCGGTAAACCTGCTGTTCCAATCATTAACGAAAAAGCAATTGCTATCCACTGAAAGAATGTTTGTCCGGTAGCAGGATCCCAGGGCATAGCAAATTCTGGTGCAGGAACCATAGCATATTCATGGCCAAATGAGTTAAACAGTTGGGTGGCTTCCGAAATATTTACTCCGGAAACTATATCAGAAACAACCGATCCATAACCAATTTGTGGTAATACCCAAAAATAATCAAACTTAAAGGTTAATATAAATAATGGTATCAGAAAAGAAACAATAATAATTACATACTGAATCTGCATGTTTTTAGTTACACCTAACATCCCAGAGATAAGTGTATATGCAAGTACTACAGTTCCACCAATAATTACGGCAGGAGCATAGTCGAGCCCTAAGATCCATTTAAACATTAATCCAATTCCACCGAACTGGCCAACACAATACGATATAGATATTAAAATGGCAATGATAGCTCCTACGGCTCTTAATCCCTGCGAATAATATCTGTCTCCAATAAAATCAGCAGCGGTATATTTGCCATACTTTCTGATCTGTCCGGCCATTAGTATCAGTAAAAGCACATAACCACCTGTCCAGCCAACCACGTACGATAATCCGTGATAACCTGAGCCATACATCAGTGCAGCCATACCAAGAAATGATGCAGCACTCATCCAGTTCGAAGCAATAGCCATTCCAGATCCAACTCTGGAAATACCTCGGCCAGCAGCATAAAAGTCTGCGGTATCCTTTGCCCTAAATAAAATTCCTACTAATACAAATACACATAATATCGTGATTAAAATTATTGCAGGACCAACCTTAAATCCGCCTTCCAGTTGAGTTGTTGCATTTGCTGCAAATAAAACCGAAGGGGTAAGTAATAATATAATTGGTATAAATATTTTTTTCATCTGTTTACTTTTTATGAAATGGAACAATTTATTCATCTATGTCTAATTGAATATTCATTTTATCTACTCTTACACAATACAACCAACACAAGAATACAAAAAGTATTAAGAGAAAGACTGCACTGTAGAAATAATGAAAGGGAAATCCTAAGAATTTAAAATCAGTTAAAAATGATTGATTGTGAATTAAGTAGGTAGACATAATGCCGGGAATAAGTTCCTTATTCTCAGCTTTAAATTGCTGCATTTCAGAAGATCTAAGCTCATTTGCTATGAGTTTAGTCCGAACGTCGTTGGCTTGCAGGCCAATAATGTTACTGGCTAAAACGGCCAATGAATTTCTGGCTTCAATGTATTTGGAATCGGAAATCGATGTAATTTCAGATTTAATTTGTTCCAGTTTTTTTGTTTCATTAATCAATAACTCTTTTTGAGTTGAATCAGCTAATTGATAGGCAGACCAGCTAAGAGCATTGTTAAGTACAGTTTTGCTTTCAGGACTGATAAAAACTTTTCCTAAAACCGAGAGTGTTGCATAAGCAAAATCTTTCATTTCTGCTTCGGATGCTTTTTCCAATTGAATATTTTCCCATACTTTTTCGTATGTGAAAAAAGTTTGTTCGGGTGTTGGTTTTTCAATAGCTCTTAATAGAAAATGGAAACCAAAGATTGCAACTGCCCAAATTAGAATCAACCAAACAACCAAATTCCTATTCCTTCTGGCCTGCGTTGTGGTTGGTTTAAAAAAACTAATGTGATAATCGTTAGGGTTAGAGTCCATGTTAATTGTTTTTAGTTTGTGTTTAGTTGCCCTAAGATAAATTTTTATTGTAGATAATCAATCAAGAACTTACGGTTTTTTACATGAAAAATATACACACTAATTCAAACCCTTGATTTTACAACAAGTTGATATTGAATAATATAAATTGATAAATGTAGATATGTATCTATTTATTTTTTAGAACCGGATCAGTTATCACTTCTTTTGCTCCCAGGTAAAAGTAAATAGCACTAAATGTCATAAAGGTATGACTGATATCGAAGTGGTTAAACCATGGGCCAATTCCCCATTGATTCATAAAGAATAGAGCGCCAATTGCCGAAAAACCAACAGCTATTAAAAACAGTTTACTACCGCGTTTTTTGGTTTTAACATAAACAACCAGACTAAAACTTGTTACAACAATCAGCAGACCATAAGCTGAGTGTACTTCAACGAAGAAGAAATTTAATGTGGCAAAAGTTATAGTAACAAAGGTTAGTAACTCAATAACATTAAGCCAGGCAAAAAAGCTTCCCACTTTTTTATTGATTAATGGCCGAGCATACTCAATGGCTGCCCGCTCTACTAAAGCAATTGAAAACATGCTTGTAAGCCAGCCGGGAAGTTTCCAGGGATTGGCTACATCTTTCATTAAATCCTGCCTGAATATTTTCCCAATAAAGTTTGTAAAAGCTTGTGGCGGTTGCCATTGTGCATCCAGTAGGTATAAAAAACTGTGCCCCACTAATCCACCGATAGCGGTTGCAATACCCATGCTTAAAAAATAATATCGCAAATATAAATGCACTTTATTATGCACTTCAATTTTATTTAATTTATAAAAAGCATAAAAACAGACAAACGAAACCATCAGGTCTGTTAGGGTAGTTATTGGTTCGTCAATTCGAATTCCAAACGGAAAAACAGAAGGTTGCTCATAAATCATCATAAACTAAATTTAATAAAAATTATGTAATTCCATTTATGAAATACTGCATTTATTCAACACAGTATTATTATATTTGTTGGGCATAAAAAAGGAAATTATTTTGAAAAAGTCAATATTTACAGCCATAATTCTTTTTATATATACAGCAATTAGTTTTGCGCAAACAGATGATTTTAAACCTTATTCATCGTTTGGAATAAAACAAGGGGTTAATTATTCATCCGTATTATTTGTGCCTAGCGTTAAACAAGGTATTCCCATAGGATATTGGGGTGGTTTAACTTATAAATATCAGAACGAGCGCTTGTTTGGTTTGCAAGTAGAGCTAAATTTTATCCAAAAAGGATGGGAAGAAGAATTTGATAATAGCGAGAATCGTTATCAAAGAACATTAAATTACATCGAGTTGCCATTTATTACACATATTGTGTTGGGTAAGAGAAAATTGAAATATTATGTCAATCTGGGAACTTCATTCGGATATTTACTTTCTGAGAACGAAAATAAAAACCTATCTGAAGAAATTACGGAAAAAGAGTATTACGGTAAAAAAGCAGAAAAAAAAGTTGAATATTCTGGATTTGGCGATGTTGGAATAGTTTACGATTCGAATATTGGCGAATTCCAGGCCGGGTTTCGGTATATATTTTCATTTACTGACATTTTTAACGTAAGCGATGATACATATTATTTTCAGTCGCAGAGCAGCACACTGGCTTTCTCCATTACGTATTTTCTTTTTAGTAACAAATAATTCGAACATCTTAGGTGCAATTTTGTTTAGATGAATAAATAAATAACTAAACAGTTACACAAGATGAAAAAACTATTTATACTATTAAGTATTTCTTTTCTTATTACATCATCATTATTAGCTCAAACGAAATCTTTTCACGATTTTACTGTAAAAAATATTGATGGAGAAGAAATTTCATTATCTGAATTTAAAGGTAAAAAAGTATTGGTTGTAAATACTGCTTCCAAATGTGGTTTAACTCCACAATACGAAGATCTGCAAAAGCTTTACGAAAAATATGGTTCAGATAAATTTGTTATTGTTGGTTTTCCAGCTAACAACTTTATGAATCAGGAGCCGGGTTCTAACTCAGAAATAAAGGAATTTTGCAGCTCGGAATATAATGTTACTTTCCCAATGATGGCAAAGATCTCGGTAAAAGGCGATGATATTGATCCGCTCTATGACTGGTTAACCAGCAAAGATCTTAATGGCGTAATGGATTCCAATGTGAAATGGAACTTCCAAAAATACATGATCGATGAGAATGGAAAATTTGTAGATGTGGCATACCCAAAAACCAATCCGCTTGATGATCAGATTGTGAATTGGATTAATAACTAAGGTTTTTTTAAATTATAAGTAAAGTCCGTACGCTTTTGTGCGGACTTTTTTATGGGGTAAAAGCGAAGAAGATTATCTTTGCTGTGAAACCTTAATTAAATTATATGATACAACGATTATTTTACTCAGCACTTTTCATTGTTATGATTTCTTGTTCTAATAGCAATAATGATCATATTCTCAACCTAACAGGCGACTATCTAGGACAAGATTTACCCGGCGATTCTGCTATTTTATTTGCATCCGGAATCGTTTCATCCGGATTAGCAGATCGGGATATAGCCATCACTCCCGAAGGTGATGAATTATTTTTTACCCGCACAGCAAAAGGATTTGAGTATAGTACAATCTTTTATACAAAACGTGTAAGTGACAATTGGACCAAGCCGGAAGTATTTAAATTCTGTACAGATGGGCGTTATAAATATACCGAGCCTTTTATAAATTTTGACGGAACCAAACTGTATTTTGTTAGCAATAAGCCATTAAACGGAACAGAACCTGCTTCGTTCGATATTTGGGTATCAGAAAAAAATGATGGTAACTGGACCGAACCGTATAATCTTGGAGAGCCTGTTAATACCAGTCAAAATGAGTTTTTTCCAACACTAACAAAAGATGGTACCATTTATTTTAATCATATCGACTCGGTGTTGCAGGATGAATTTATTTATCGCTCAAAACTGCTTAATGGAAAATATACAACACCCGAAAAGTTACCTGCACAAGTAAATGGCGGGCGTGCTCGTTTCAATGCCTTTATTTCGCCCGACGAAAGTTTTATTATTATTCCTACATTTGGTTTGCCCGATTCGCATGGAGCAACTGATTATTATATTGTTTTCAGAAACGAAAATGATGAATGGAGTCAGCCTATAAACATGGGTAATCAGGTAAACAGTGCAAACGGGCAGGAGTGGTCTGCTTCCATATCTCCCGACGGCAAATTCTTGTTTTTTATGTCGGCACGAATTCCCAAAGAAGAGAGAACATCTATCTTATCTGCCGATTTGTTTAACCAATTGCATAATGCGCCACAAAACGGGAATAGCGATATTTATTGGATTAAGGCTGATTTTATTGAAGAACTCAGAAAACAAGCTGTATTTGAAGATATAAGATAATGGCAGGCACAGCGATGGAACCAGCTCAGCGGAGCTAATCTTTATGAATTGATTATTAAAAGATTACTTCGTCATGCTTCCTCGTAATGACTGTTAAATTTGTCTATTAAAACAGCATCTTTTTTAATTATCACAAAAGCGGGCGATTACGCTATATGCGCTTTGTAGACCTAATTCGCCGGAAACACTCATATCCATGCATCCATTTTCGGACTCTTTTAGATAGATGTAGGTTAACCCACGATTAAAAAAAGCTTCAGCAAAAACAGGTTCTGTCTTAACAATTTGATCGTAAATATCGATTGCCTTGCGGTATTCGCGAATGCTTATATAGGTATTTGCCAGGTTGTACGCTGCAAAAATAAATTCCGGTGAAAGCTCCAGTGTCTTTTGATAATCATTAATTACATACTGGTAATCGATAATATTTTCGTTCGACTTGAGTGTATTGATTTGATTATTCTGATTAAGTGGATCGATGAGTACAATTTCATTTTCCTGCTCCAGTTGTTTGATGTAATCAATCATTTCTGAACGGATATTTGCTCTGCAGAAATAAACCAGAAAATTATCAGGGTCCTTTCTTTGTGCAAGGTCTAAATCGGTTAAAGCGCCATTGTAGTTTTTAATTAAACTTTTATAAATACTACTTTGAATTAGGTTTAACACTTTATCGTCCGATTTAATGTATTCATCATTTAATCGATTAATTTCCGACTGAATAAATTCAGTATCAAATACATCATCAAATTCTTTGTTTATAACCAGTCCAATAGAAGCAAAATCGTTTTTAATTTGGTGCATCGGTTCAAAAAGGGCAGCTAAACGATCGAAGTATTTTGAATTTTCAGATCCATAAATAAATTTAAAATTATTTTCGGCAGCAATGCGTTCATTAAACTGAGCATTATTATAAAACCGATTACTCGATTTAAGTGTTATCAGGCTTCGTAAGTTTTCAGTTGTATCTGCATAGCCAATAGGTGAATCCTTTTTTTGTTGCACCGCTGCAATAATTTGATTTGCCTTCTCCCGATCGGCAAAAGCACCATGCGCATCATTTAGTTTATGCCGCACAATTGAGCGATTAATATATGCTTTTACAAAATCAGGATAAATGTCGATTGCTTTCGAGAAATCAATAAATGCTCCTTGTAAATCTTCAATTTCCAGTTTAATTAATCCACGATTAAAATAAGTTAAAATATTTTGTGGGTTCAGTTCTATTACTTTATCCAAATCGTAAATTGCTTCTTTTTGCTTTCCTGTTTCACTTTTCATTAACGCTCTGTTAAAAAGTGCCAATGAGTTTTTTTGATCGATCTGGATTGCAGTGTCCAGGTTTAGTATGGCAATTTCCGGCTGCTTTAAATTATAATGAGATAAGGAACGATTGATGTATGCACCTGAATTTAATGGATCTAATTCAATTACTTTGGTAAAATGGGTAATGGCAGTATCGTATTGTTTCGATTCTGCATAAAGTATTCCAATGTTCATATAAACATCAGCGTAAGCCGGGTCTAACTCCAATGCTTTGTGATAATCGGCAAGCGCGCCAAGCGTATCTTCTGTCATACTGCGTGCAATTCCACGATAGAAATAGGCCCGTTTGTTCTTTTTTGTAATATCCAGCGATTTATTAAAATCAACAATTGCCTGATTGTACTGATTTATATTGACTTTACATAAACCACGAAAAGTGTAATAATCCGGATCAATGGAGTTCAATTTTATGGCTGCATCAAAATCGTTAATGGCCAAATAATATTTTTTTAAATTATACCTGGTTTGCCCACGATAACGCAAAGCTGCTGTCAGATTTGGTTTTAATTCAATGGCTTTGGTATAATCCTGTTCAGCCCCCAAATAATCCATTAAATTATATTTTGCTATTCCGCGTAAAAAATATGATTCGGCAAGTTGTGGTTTAACACGTATAACCGTGTTAAAGGTTTCTATTGCATCAGTATACTTTTCGGCATACAACTGCGATCTTCCCACATTCAGATAATAGTTAATATTTAACTGAGCGAAAGATACTGTTGTAAGTATTGTAAAGATTACTAAAACAAATGTGCGCTTCATGAATTAAATTTTATTTACTAATTCAAGAATACGCGTCAATTGAGTTTCATCTACTTCGTCGAATTGATTGTACTCGTTGCTGTCAACATCCAAAACGCCTATGATTTGTCCTGAGTTGTCTTTTATAGGTATTACAATCTCCGATTTTGATCTGGAGTCGCAGGCTATGTGTCCCGGGAATTTTTCCACATCGGGCACTACAATAGCTTTTTGCTGATTTATTCCGGCCCAGCAAACACCGGTATCTTTGGCTAATTCCTGACATGCTACAGGCCCCTGATACTGTCCAACAATTAATTTCCCCGATTTTAAATAATAATACCCGGTCCAGAAAAAATACTCCATTTTATTATGCAAAACAGCAATTATACTCGATCTGCGTGCGTAGTGATCGTCAGTTTTAACCAACAGTTCTTCCAGCTGTTTATATATACGCTCGTAGCGGCCTTGTTTTTTCTTTTTATCCATTCTATTTTTTTTAATCTCTCAAAGGTAATAATTTTAGAAGATTTCAGATGTTAAAAAGTTTAAACAAATAATTAATTAAACTTAATTTATCTTTGTCAGTCTATAAAGCATCAAAATAATCACATGCAGTTACGTGTTATAAGGAATCTTGATTCAAGAGAGTTACGAACATTTTACTTACATCTAACCTTCTCGGTTATTGATGGAATGATTCGTGGTGCTTTAATGTTAAACGAATATGTTTTTATTAAAAGCCTTAACGGTTCGAGTTATCAGTTAAGTTTTTTATTTCAATCAAGTGTGATTGTATTATTGCTGTCGGTTCTTTTTAACGAAATGATTCACAGAGCGAAACGCAAGCGCAAACTTTTACGCAGAGCCGGTTTCTTAACACATTTACCTTTATTAATACTCTTGTTCTTCCCCCGAACACCTGAGATGTATTCATTAAATTCGATTTATCACTATTTGTTTCTTTTTGTGTTTTTTACTTATTATCTGTCGTATCCAATTGTATTGCCTACCATCAATTTATTTTTAAAAAATGCCTATTCGAAAGATAATTTTGGCCGACTGTATGGGATATCCGCTTCGATACGACAAATTTTTTGGATTGTAACCGTTTTTGTTTTGGGATTATTATTGGATGCCGACGCATTTTCTTTTACCTGGTTTTTTCCCATCCTGGGATTATTAGGTTTTTTTAGTATCGTACTTTTCGCCAGAATTGAATATATTCCCAAAGTAGTTCATGAATTTAAACAAGGATTTCTGGAAGCAGTTTTCGGATCGTTTAAAAAGATGATCAACACCTTAAAAACGAACAGAGCTTATTTCGATTTTCAGATAGCTTATTTGTTTTATGGTTTTGCTTTTATGAGTACACGCTCTGTGATTAATATCTTTTACGATGAAGCATTATCACTAAATTATTCAAGTGTGGCTTTTTATCAGAATGCATATAATATTATAGCCATTGTATTATTACCTGTTTTTGGCAAAGTAATTGGAAAAATAGATCCAAGAAAATTTACTGTTATTCCTTTTGCTTCCATGGCCGGGTATATATTGTTTGTTTCATTATCGGAGTTTTTCCCTTTTTGTATTGAGATATGGAATTTGCAAATATATTGGATGATGGTGATTGCTACTTTGTTTTATAGCTTTTTTACTGCATCTATGTTAATATCCTGGAACATTGGCTCGTCTTATTTTGCAAAAAACGAAGAAGCAGGCGATTATCAATCCATACATTTATTTGCTACCGGTTTACGAGGAATTGTATCACCACTAATCGGAGTAGTATTATATGAGCTGTTCGGATTTTCGTTAACATTTATGATAGCCATTGTTGCTTTATTAACCGGTATTATAATTTTACGATGGTCGTATAAAAATCGAATTGTGTCAGGTTCTAACTAATTGATTTTGTACTTTTATTTTCAATAACCAATTCTTTAAAATATGAAAAAGTCAGCCTTACTTATTCTAATTACCATATTACTAAGTTCTTGTAATGTAAAACAAAATGCAGATTTAATTGTGCATAATGCCACTATCTATACAGTAAATAATAATTTCGATACAGCAGAAAGCTTTGCAGTAAAGGACGGTAAGATTATTGCTGTTGGCTCTAATTCAGAAATTCTGAAAAACTATAAATCAGATCAGGTTCATGATTTAGATAACAAATATGTTTACCCCGGATTTATTGATGCACATTGCCATTTTTATGGATATAGCATGTCGCTTTTGCAAGCCGACTTGCGCGGAACAAAATCATTCGAACAAATTGTAGAAATTTTAAAAGAACAAGATCTTAAGTATAATCCCGAATGGGTATTAGGCCGCGGATGGGATCAAAACGATTGGGAAGTAAAAGAGTTTCCAACAAATGAATTGTTAAACAAAGCTTTCCCCAATAAACCGGTTTATATCCGACGAGTTGATGGGCATGCGGCCATAGCAAATGATAAAGCGCTTGAATTGGCAGGAATTAATGCTTCAACACAAATGAATGGTGGAAAAGTTTTCGTAAAAAACGGAAAACCAACTGGTGTGCTAATAGACAATGCCATGTCGTTGGTTGCTAAAGTTGTTCCCGATGAAGATACAGAAACGGCGATAAAGGTTTTAAAACAAGGAGCCGAGAATTGTCACGCTGTTGGATTAACATCAGTTGCTGATGCAGGTTTATATAAAAATCAGATTTTACTCCTTGATTCATTACAGAAAAATGAGCAGTTAAAAATGCGCATCTACGCCATGCTAGAACCTGGTAATGAAAACATAGAATATTTTGTAAAAAAGGGTATCTACAAAACGGATTATTTAAATGTACGATCCATAAAGTTGTATGCCGATGGAGCCCTTGGTTCGCGCGGTGCTGCAATGCTTGAATCATATTCTGATGACCCCGGGAATTATGGTTTAATTGTAGAGCCAATAGCGTTTTATCACGAAATGTGTAAACTGGCTTACGAAAATAATTACCAGATCAATACACATGCAATTGGAGATTCGGCTAACCGTTTAATGTTAGATATTTATTCGGAGTATCTAAAAGGCCCGAACGATCGTAGATGGCGAATTGAGCATGCACAAGTAATCCATCCCGATGATTTAAATAAATTTGGTGAGTTTAATATTGTTCCATCTATACAATCTACACATTGCACTTCTGATATGTACTGGGCCGATGAACGATTAGGGGAGAGAATAAAAAATGCCTATATATATAAGGTATTACTTGATCAAAACGGATGGATTCCAAATGGAACAGATTTTCCGGTTGAGAAAATCGATCCGCGCTTAACTTTTTATGCATCGGTTGCCAGAAAAGATTTGGAAGGATATCCAGAAGGTGGTTTTCAAATAGAAAATGCGCTTACCAGAGAAGAAACATTAAAATCAATGACCATATGGGCAGCAAAATCTATGTTTGAAGAAAACGAAAAAGGAAGTATTGAGCCCGGTAAATTTGCCGATTTTGTGGTTCTGGAAAAGGATATGATGGAAGTTCCGGAAAATGAAATCCCAAAAGTGAATGTTTTGTATACATTCATTAACGGGGAAGTGGTTGGTAGAAAAGAATAATCAGTTTCGAATTACTTGTGGTTTAGTTTTGTAGCATATTAGTTAAATTTTTCATTAAATCACTGCCAGGGCATAAAGCCCCTGGCAGGATAGATGAAAAAATAATAAAAACCCTGTCAGCGGTTATTAATCCTGACGGGGGTTTGCAAAGAAAAAGTTTTCCGCTTTTTCAGGATGAGTAAAATGATTTGTCATTAAACCTTATCGAATACCTATAGTCAATAATCAGAAATCAAAGGGAGATTATAAAAAGCACTTATTGACTCATGAGAAAGGGAAATCTGATTATTTTACTGATTTTTATTAATTTCAGTCTTTTTGCACAGTTAGAAAAAAGATCATTTAATTCTGAAAAGATTACGAATCAGGTGATTGAGATCGATGGTTTATTAAATGAACCAGTATGGCAGACAATACCAATGATGAATGATTTTATTCAGTATGTGCCAAACAACTCAGAAGAGCCTTCGTCGGAAACACAAGCCTGGTTTTTTTATAGTGAAGAAGGAATTTATCTTGGAATAAAGTGTTTTGAAGATGATATAAATAATATACATAAAGAATTAAGAGCCAGGGATGATTACTTCGGCTCCAACTCTGATGGAATCGGTGTAATGTTAAGTCCTTATAATGATGGTATTAATTATAACTACTTCTTGGTATCGGCATCGAATGTGCAAACAGATGAACTTTATTCGGCAGATGGCCCGGATGTAAGCTGGAATGCAGTTTGGGAAAGCTCTGTTTCGATAAACGAAGATGGCTGGAGTTCTGAAATTTTTATTCCCTATTCTGCATTACGATTTTCAAAAAAAGAAGTACAAACCTGGGGGATAAATATTTGGAGATTCCATGCTAAAACTCAGGAGTGGAGTTCGTGGAATTATGTTAATAATGAAAATATTAACTGGTGGAAATACACAGGCGATGTATTGAATTTAGAAAATTTAAATCCACCGGTTCGCCTTTCTATAACACCCTATATTTCTGGAATATATGAGAAGAAGACAAGCCTTAAACCAAGGTATGATTATAATCTGGGAATGGATTTGAAATATGGAATTAGCGAGAGCATAACTTTAGATATGACCTTAATACCCGATTTTAAACAAGTGCAGTCTGATGATGTGGTTTTGAACTTATCTCCTTTTGAACAATACTATAACGAACGAAGACAGTTTTTTACCGAAGGGATGGATCTTTTTAAAAAAGGCGACATTTTCTATTCACGAAGAATAGGACAAAAACCACAGAAATACGATGCGTTTTTGGATAGTTTAAAAGATGAAGATGATTTAATTGCGAATCCAACCAAAACACAGCTTATTAATTCAACAAAAATATCTGGCAGAACTAAAACGGGCTTGGGGTTTGGCATGCTAAACTCAATGACTTCCAAATCTGTTGCAGAAGCAGAAGATTACGAAACATCAGAAAATATAGAGTTTTTAACACAACCTTTTACCAACTATAATGTAGCTGTTATCGATCAGACTTTATTTAAGAATTCATACATCAGTTTGATTAATACGAATTATTACAATTCAGAATACCAGTCGAATGTTACAGCTGCTGAGCTATACTTTACAAATTCACAAAATACCTATGGTGTTAAAGCGATAGGAGCATATAGCTATGTAAATGACGAGAATATATCGGAAGGATTTAAGACAGTTGTTAACGGAGGAAAAACGGGCGGAAAATTCCGTGCAACTTATAACCTTTCTGTAATTAGCGATCAATACAATCAAAACTATCTGGGTTATATGCGCAATAATAATCAATTCAATAACGAATTAACACTAATTCATAAAATTGTAAAGCCATTTTCAGTTTTCTTAGATATGTCGAACGAATTTCGTTTTAATTACAATATGTTGTATAATCCCAATGTTTATTCAGAGTTATTAACAAGTTATGTGTTTCGTGCAAAATTCAAAAATCAATATTATTTTGTGATGCATGCAGTTTGGGCTCCGGAGCAAAAACACGATTATTACGAAACAAGAACAACCGACAAATATATTGCATTGGGCAAATGGTATCATAATTGTTTTACCTTGGATACAGATCCAACCAAACTCATATCATCAAGTTTTCATTATGGATTTAATAATTCCTACGATTATTTTTTGAATACGAATTTGTATCGTTACAGCATAGAGCCAAGCATAAAAGTAAATAACAAATTAAGAATAAATTACTCATATAATTACGAAGCCGAAAAGAATACCCCCGGATTTGTTGATAATGATGATACAAATATCTACATGGGCGAAAGAGATCGAGAAACCATCACAAATTCTGTTGATTTATCTTATGTGTTCAATAATGAAATGTCGTTAAAATTGCGATTAAGACATTATTGGTCGCAAGCAAAATACGATAATTATTACACGGTAGAGAATAATGGTAATTTACTATTAACCGATTATCCCGAAAATAAAAATGTAAACTATAATGCTTTTAATATCGATTTAACGTATAGTTGGAACTTTGCACCGGGGAGTGAGCTTTTGGTAAACTGGAAATATTCAACAAACGAATCTGATACGGATGTTAACGGAAGCTATTTAAACAACTTAAATAATATAGTAGATTATGATAATGTGAACAGTATATCTATAAAGTTGATCTACTTTATGGATTATTATTCACTAAAATCTAAAATCAGATAAGTAGTTTAAATTGTAGAAATATCTTAACATTTTCATACTTTTGCAGCTTCGAACAAAACAGTATTCGAAGCTTTTTAATTTTAGTAAATATGGGATTTAAGGAAGAAATAAAACGTAGAAGAACATTTGGAATTGTTAGTCACCCCGATGCCGGGAAAACAACATTAACCGAAAAGTTATTATTGTTTGGTGGTGCTATACATGTTGCAGGAGCTGTAAAAAGCAATAAAATTAAAAAGACAGCCACTTCGGATTTTATGGAAATTGAACGGCAACGTGGTATTTCTGTAGCTACTTCCGTAATGGGATTTGAATATAAAGGTAAGAAAATTAATATTCTGGATACTCCGGGTCACCAGGATTTTGCAGAAGATACTTTTAGAACACTAACAGCTGTTGATAGTGTTATTATTGTAATTGATTCTGCAAAAGGAGTTGAGCCGCAAACACGAAAACTTATGGAAGTTTGCCGAATGCGTAAAACACCTGTTATGGTTTTTATTAATAAGCTCGATCGCAATGGTAAAGACCCTTTTAGCTTACTTGATGAAATTGAAAACGAACTTAAAATTCATGCGCGTCCATTAAGTTGGCCCATTAGCGATGGGCCTACTTTTAAAGGTGTTTATAATATTTACGAAGAAAAACTAAATTTATTTAGTGGAGAAGATAAACAAACAATTGAAGATTCAATCGAATTTAAGGATGTAAATGTTCCGGAATTAGAAAATTACATTGGCAATAAATATGCAAATACACTTAGAGAAGAACTGGAACTAATTTCCGAAGTTTATCCTGAGTTTGAAGTTGCCGATTATTTATCAGCAGATTTAGCACCTGTATTTTTTGGTAGTGCATTAAATAATTTTGGAGTAAAGGAACTCTTAGATTGTTTTATTGATATCGCACCATATCCAAGAAAAGTAACGGCAGAAGAAAGGGTAATTGATCCTTTCGAAAACAAATTCTCAGGTTTTGTTTTTAAGATACATGCCAATATGGATCCAAACCATCGCGATCGACTGGCTTTTGTTAAAATTTGTTCGGGTACTTTTAAAAGAAATACTAATTACTTACATGTAGGAAATGGCAAAAAAATGAAATTTCCATCGCCTACTGCTTTTATGGCCGAAAAGAAATCAATCGTCGATGAAGCTTATCCGGGCGACATTGTAGGTATACACGATACCGGAAACTTTAAAATCGGTGATACGCTAACTGAAGGCGAAGAAATACATTTTAAAGGTTTACCAAGTTTTTCTCCGGAAATGTTCCGATATGTCGAAAATGCCGATCCGATGAAATATAAGCAGCTGGCGAAGGGCTTAGATCAGTTAATGGATGAAGGGGTTGCGCAGTTATTTACAAATAAGTTTAATGGACGAAAAATCATTGGTACAGTGGGGCAATTGCAGTTTGATGTAATACAGTTTCGCCTGGAACATGAATATGGAGCCAAATGTAAATACGAACCTATTCAAATGCACAAAGCATGTTGGATAGAACCGCAAGATAAAGAGCAATTAGAAGATTTCAGAAAACGAAAATATGCAAATATTGCCATTGATAAGTATGGTCGTGAAGTATTTATGGCAGACTCACCCTATGCATTACAAATGGCACAAGAAAAATTTGATAAAATAAATTTCCATTTTACTTCTGAGTTTTAGTGTTATAATAAGTACATAATGAGATATATAAGTGCATAGATAAGTATGTAACATTATATACTTATATCATTATAACATCATAATAACGAATTTTTATTTAATAAGATTAAACCTTTAAAGGATGTTTAAGTCTTTTAATCGAGGGAATCATTAAAATTATATAGAAGTGAGAAAGGGATTTTATTTAATCATTGTAACGATTAGTTTTTTATCGAATTTTACAGCAAAAGCATTAAACAACGAAAAAAGAACTTTAGAAATTGTTAAAGTGGAACACGGCCCGAAGATCGATGGTTTGTTAGACGAAGATGTATGGTTACAGGCGGCAGTTGCAAAGGATTTTACACAGTACGAACCTTATAATGGGGCAGAGCCTTCATTACCTACAGATGTGAAAATTATTTATGATAATCACGCCATTTATTTCGGAGCAATTATGTACGATAATAATCCGGACAGCATAATTAAAGATTTAGGTGTTCGTGATGAATTTTCGGGAATGAATTCCGATTTATTTACTGTTCTCATTAGTACATTTAACGATGGTGTCAATGCTGTTGAATTTATGGTTTCGGCATCGGGTGTGCAGTCGGATGGTAAACATAATGGTAACAATGGAGATCCAAACTGGGACGGCGTATGGGAAAGTGCAGTAAAAATTACTGATGATGGTTGGATTGTGGAAATGAAAATACCATATTCTGCGCTACGTTTTTCTCAGGATGATATTCAAACATGGGGAATTCATTTTTTCAGACAAATTAGAAGGTACAGAGAATGGAGTTCATGGAACTTTGTGGACATTAATGTGAAAGGAAAAATCAACCAAATGGGCGAAATTTCCGGAATAAAAGATGTTGAACCACCTTTGCGCTTGTCCGTTACACCTTATGTGTCAGCTTATTTAGAGAATGATGCCGATGGTAATCAATGGAATAATAACTTTAATGCCGGAATGGATTTAAAATGGGGAATTAATCCAAGCTTTACATTGGATATGATCTTAATTCCGGATTTCGGGCAAGTACAGTCCGACGATGAAGTACTTAATTTATCACCTTTCGAAATTAAATACGACGAGAAGCGTTCATTCTTTACAGAAGGTACGGAATTATTTAGCAAAGGAAATATTTTTTATTCGCGTAGAATAGGCAGTAGGCCCAAAGGAGCTGATGATGAAGTTGAAGATCAGTTAAATGAAAATGAAACGATTACTTTAAATCCATCTGAAACGAAACTGATTAATGCAACTAAAATTTCTGGAAGAACGAGTGGGGGCTTAGGTATAGGATTCATAAATGCAATGACCGGTGCGGTCGATGCAGAAATAGAAGATTCTGTAAGCGGAGTAAAAAGAAAATACAGAACACAGGGTTTCACAAACTATAACATGTTGGTTCTGGATCAAACGCTAAAGAACAACTCTTATATAAGTCTGGCTAATACCAATGTACTTCATGCTGAAGATAATTATACAGCTAATGTAACTGCAACTGAATTTAAACTATTAGATAAAGAAAATGCTTATCAACTTTATGGTCGTGGAGCACTTAGTCAGAAATATTCGGAATCAACAGATCTGGGGCATTATTATGTAGTTCAGGCAGCTAAAACAAAAGGTAATTTTTTGTTTGAGTTAACACATACCATTGAATCAGACACCTATGATCCGAATGATATGGGCTATGTGCGAAATAACAACGAAGCTACCTGGGATCTGGAGTTAAGTTACGATATAAACAAACCTTTTTGGAAAGTTTTAAATTGGCGTAACGAGATTTCATTTCGACATACAAGTTTATATAAACCTAGAAAATATTCCGATTTCGAGATTAATTTCAGAACCAACACCACCTTTGCGAAAAACTATTTACATGCCGGCTTTTACATTGAGCTAAAACCATTTAATCGATATGATTATTTTGAACCACGTGTGGATGGATGGAGATACAATCGCAATAAAATGTACTATTCACAAGCCTGGTTGTCTACGGACTATAGAAAAAAAATGGCTCTGGATATAAGAGCTAGTGTTTGGGAAGCATTCAATTATGATCAATATGGCTATGGATTTACTTTTAGTCCAAGATATAGAATTAGCGATAAGTGGCTTTTAATTTACAGCGCAAGTATTAGTACCGATTATAATACATACGGGTATGTAGATGATTATATCAATGAGAATACCAATGGGGTGAATGAACAGATCATTAATTTTGGTATGAGAGATCAACACACTATTACCAATACTATTAATACAAACTATATTTTTAATAATAAAATGTCGTTAAGTTTCAGAGCCAGACATTACTGGAGCAGGGTAGAATACGACGATTTTTACACTCTACAGAAAAATGGTGATCTAGGCGAATCTATTGGGTATGATGCTTATGGTAACGATGCGGATTACAATTACAACGCATTTACAATTGATATGAAATACTTGTGGCGGTTTGCACCTGGAAGTGAATTGGCTTTGGTATGGAAGAATGCAATTTATACAAGCGAAACCGATATTGTCAATAATTTCTGGGATAACCTGGACCATACAATGGGAGCATCACAAATAAACAGTATATCCTTAAAAATTTTATATTACCTGGATTATCAGTATTTAAAGAGAAGCTAAATATAAGGAGACTCAATATTTATTGGGTCTTTTTTTTTGTAGTTTTAAATTATAAATACAATTAAGTTTTATACCAGTCTTCCAGCTTATTTTGAATAAATGCTATGATCTGCTCGTTTTCCAATTTCCCGTTTCCAACTATTTTTATAGATTTTCCAAATGAGAAATAAATCTTCTTCTTTCTGCAAATAGGTCCTAAATCTTTAATTATCTTTCCGTTACCCCAAAAATCGGTTTTTAAAGCAATAGGAATAACATTAACTCCCGCCGATTTTGCTAGCTTTACTCCCAAAGAGTTAAACTCTTCTGGCTTAAATATGGCTTTTCTATGGCCTTGCGGAAATATAATAATAGAAGTCCCTTTTTCAAGTAACTCCTTACCTTGTTTCATTACCGAAATTAAATCATCTCGGGAATTACTTCTACCAACTTTTATAGGATTTCTGGCTGACATTACCGGGCCAAAGAAAGGGTGAGTAGTTAAATTTTCTTTTACCACAAAAGTAACTTCCATAAATGGTGCAATTAAACACGGTAAGACCATAGACTCCATCATACTCATGTGATTACTGATAAAAACAACTGGCTCTTCGCAGTTTCTTATGTTTTCCATTCCTTCAATTTCGAATTCACCTCCACAGTTTTCAATCAGTTTAAATACATCGTACGATGATAACACCCAATTTTCTCTATTATATAATCCTTTCAGTGCCAACTTACGGCTACGAAGAACCAATTGAGCATATTTTAAAACAAAATAGATACGGGTATTTAAAAAGAGCTTATCAATAAATATCCTTGATTTCTGTTTTGTTTTGTAACTATTTTGGTACAAGTAGGGTAGATTCTTATATTTCATAATGCAATGATAGTAAAAAAAAGGTTTGTTGCGTTAAGCCCTTTTTGGAACTATAATAATTTTATTTAACAAGTTGTTTTTTTTAATATCTATTAACACAGCTAACATATGGTAAAATTGTGCTTTTGTTTTCAATATAGAAAATTACCTTCATTTTACAATCTAATATCCGGATAATAACTAAAAATCATTAACTTTGAATAGTTCTAAACCAATTGATAATTTGTTTTTTATTAACCAAATACGTATAAAATGAAATTGAAACTTTTTACATTATTAATGTTCGCATTTCTTATGCAAAATGCATTAGGCCAGGATTTTCAGAAGGCACCCGTCAATGAAAAATTTGATGAATTTATTAAAAGTAAATCTCAAGCAAAAGGAATAATTCCTTCTCCAATGGTATATCATTTTGATGATATCAAAAACGATAAGATTTCTAAATTTAGTTTTCCTTCATCTTATGATTTGCGCACTGTAGGTTTGTTAACTTCCGTAAAAAATCAGGGTAGTGCAGGACATTGTTGGACTTTCGCGGCGATGGCTGCTATCGAATCCAGAAATTTAAAATTTGGACTTGGAGCATATGACCTTTCAGAACATAACCTTGCAACCTGTCATGATTTTGAGTGGGAAGAAGGAGGTAACAACGATATGGCAGCAGCCTATTTTACAAGATTAAGTGGTCCAATATTAGAAACTGAAGATCCATATAATGATTCAGAATTTACTTGTTCTGCAACGGATATAGATCCACAGTTCTATGTGCCGGAAGTAACTTATTTACCCAGAAATGCCGAAGTTATCAAATATTATTTAATGAACTATGGCGCAATATCAGTTGGGTATTACGAAAGTCCCATTTATTTAAATAGTTTGAATAATACATATTATTATTACAATGTAGTAGATAATATAAACCACGGCGTTACTTTGGTAGGTTGGGATGATGATATGGAAACTGATGGTGGAACTGGAGCATGGATTATAAAAAATAGTTGGGGTACAACTTCTCGCGATAATGGTTATTTCTATATGTCGTATAATGATACCTATGCGATTTATGATCCAATGATTTTTCCGGTAAGAACAGAATTAAATAACATTGATACTTTATTGATGTATGATAAGTTTGGCGCGGTTACATCTTATGGTTTTGGCGATAACGATGCCTATGGTTTAGTAAAGTATAATGTATCAAACGAAATGTACTTTTCAAAAATTGGAACTTTTATTAATGCATCAAACACCTATGTTGATATAGAAGTGTTTCAAACAAAAACAGAAAATACTTTAACCGATACTTTAGCCAAAGTATATGGGCTTTTTGTGGAATATCCAGGTTATCATACCTTTGATATACCTTTTAACGCTAGTGGAGATGTATATATTAAAGTAAAGTACAATACCCCAGGTTATAAATATCCAATACCAGTAGAAACTGTATACTCTGGTTACGTATTTCCAACAATAGAATCAAACGTTGCATGGATTAGTAATTCAGGTGAATCATGGACTGCCATTGGAACAGGAACTGATGCGGAAGTTGACCTTTGTATCAGGGCTTATGCATCTGATAAAGATATAGAAGCTTCCTTTATTGCAGATTACGAAACAATATGCAACACAGGTTCAGTTACATATACAAGCACATCTAATGGAGCGATTAGTAATTATTATTGGGATTTTGGTGTAGATGCTTCACCTGCTGTAGCATCGACAGAAGGACCACATACTGTTAGCTATTCTTCTGAAGGGTTTAAAACCATTAAGCTGGTTATCGAAAATGCATCAGGAGCTAAAGATTCAATTGTTAATTATAACTTAGTTAAGGTTAGTAACGAAATTGAAGTTAAAATTGCACCAGCCGATAGCTTCAGTATTAATGTGAATGATACCATTGAATTAAGAGCAAGTGGAGCAGCTAGTTATGATTGGTCTCCTGCGGCATCCATTATTGGCAGTAGTACAAGTGCCACTGTAAAAGTTTCTCCATTGGAAACAACTTATTATAAAGTAGAAGGCACAATGAATGCATGCATTGGAACAGATTCTGTAAAAGTCATCGTTTCGAACAAACCAATTAACGATGATGTTTGCGATGCGCTTGAACTTAGTTTAGATGAAGAACACGGTCCATTTTCTAATTACCTTGCTACTGTTCAGGAAAACGAACCATTCCCTGATACTACTGGTTCTTTGTGTAATACTCCTGGATACTGGTGCAGTGAAGGTGGTCTGCAGAATAGTATTTGGTTTAAGTTTACAGCACCTCCTTCGGGCGCTGTAAGTATAGAAACGGATGGTTTTGACAATCAAATAGCGGTATATGATGCAGAGAACTGCATTGATATCATAAGTGGAGATGAAAATTTATATGAAATTATTGCTGCCAATGATGATTGGCAAGACACTGATTATTCAGCCACAATAAGTTCATTGTCTGATTTAGTTCCGGGAAAGACCTACTGGTTACAAATGGACGGAAGTGCAGGTGGAGCAGAGGGTGAATGTACGATTTTAATAACAGCATTTAAAGCCAACAATGATTCCCCTTGCGATGCGAAAAGCATAAGTATTCTAACAACATACTCCGAAAACAACAATTATGCTACGGTAGATACAAATGAGCCAATGCCAGATAATACTGATTGTAGTGCACAAAATAGTTGGTGTCCGGATGATGATTTAAATGCTACGGTTTGGTATAAATTCACTGCTACTGCTTCAGGAGTTATAAGCATTGAGTCAACTGGTTTCGATAATCAAATTGCGGTGTATGCAGCTGCAGATTGTGCTGATTTGTTATCAGGAAATAGTGCGGACTATACAGTTTTAGGAGCAAACGATACATATTATGGTAACGATGCAGCATCAATATATTCAATTACAGGTTTAACCGAAGGAACTGATTACTTTATTCAGGTTGATGGAAAAAATGATAACTTCTATGGAAGTTTTACACTATACCTTAAAGAATGGGCATTAGGACTCAATGATCTAAAACCAGGACTTGGAGATATCGCTGTTTATCCGAATCCTTCTAAGGGTAAGTTTAAAGTAAATTTATCTGAAGTAATTAATATTGAACAATATAATAAGGTTGAAATCACAATCGTTTCGATGGACGGAACAGTTCATTACAAACAAACGAAGAGCCCTAATCAAAACGAATACACGATTGATTTTAATCAAAAGGGAATGTATATAGTTAGGGTCATTTTAGATGATCGCTATTTTGCTGTACCTGTTATTATTGAGTAATGAATATTGATTGATTTAATCGTAAAAGCACAAGTCCAAACTTGTGCTTTTACTTTTTATATAATGAAAAGATGAATTCTTTTATTTAATGAGTACTCCAATTTATTATAAATCACAAAGATTATAAGATATTTGAGTTTTTTTAAGCTTAATCCAGTAAATTGTGGAATATGAAATAAATTAAAATGTAGATATCATGTGAACTCAAACGCGCTTTGGCGATAACGAACCAGGAAGCGATTTTATTCTTTTAGTGAAATAAGGTTCGCTGTTTAAGCGCCCCTTCATGTTCCAGAAGCCATTGTTTTTTTAATAATCCACCTGCATATCCGGTTAAACTTCCATCAGTTCCAATAACCCGATGACAGGGAATAATAATCGGTATCGGATTTTTACCGTTTGCCGATGCAATCGCCCGAATTGCTTTTTCATCACCTAGTTGTTTGGCTTGATCGTAATAGCTTATAGTTGTACCATAAGGAATCTTAGTCAACTCATGCCAAACTTTTCCTTGGAACTCCGTTCCAATTGGATTTATACCAATGTCAAATTGTTTCCTTTTTCCTGCAAAATATTCATCCAACTGAATAATACAGTTCTGTATTTGAGTTGGAATCATTGCCATTTTATAATATTCATCTGTAAATTCAATACGAATAATATCACGTTCGTTAGAAATGATTCTTAGTTTTCCTATTGGCGATTTGTAGTAGGCTTCAAACATTTATTTAATATATTCTTCTATTAGGTTTATCGGCACACCGCTTTTTTTGCTTATTTGTTCAATCGATAAGCCTTCTATGTACATTCTTTTTATAAAGGATTCCAGTTTTTCACCAATCTCTATTAAATTATTATCCGGATCATAAATGCGTATGGTTTTCTGTCCCCAGCTTTCTTCTGTTAATTCATGATGTTGGGGTATATTATTTTCATTAATTAAATGTACTATTTCTGCAATGTTTTCGGTCTCAAAGTATATCTCAAGCGATCGGTTATAATTTTCTGCATCATAAAAGTCTTCTGTTAACGGGTGCCAATCAGGGATTTGCCATAATGATAATCCCCCTTTTAGTGTAATGTTATTTCCAAAATCAGTATCAATTTCCTGATTTAATATAGAGCAATAGAAATTTTTTGATAGTTCAATATCTTTAACAAAAAGAACAGCTGAGTGAAATTTTAAGGTCATGAGTGTTTTTTGATAAAAGTAATAAATAAATAAAAAGTTGTCAATACTTAAGAATACTGACAACTTATTTTCAAGATATTGATGAGATATTATTTATTCAATTCGGATTCTATAATCTTCTTTAACTGTGAGAATTCTTCATCGTTAAAGCCTGTGGCCTGATAAATGATTTTACCATTTCGATCTAAAACAACATTTCTTGGGATATACTTTTCGGCAAATAAAGAATAAATTTTTCTTCCCGGATCAGGAATAATATTAAATGTATATCCTGTTTTTTCCTTGAAAGCAATCATTTCTTCAGCAGAATGCTCTCTTCCAAGTACAAGCAATTCGAACTCTTCATGATCTTTATATTTACTCCAGATATCTTTTTCAACAAACGGAAGTTCTTTTATGCAAATGGGACACGATGTGGCAAAGAAATTCATGAATACAACTTTTCCTTTCAGCGCACTAATATCAATTGTATCGTTGGTTAAGGTGATATAGTTAAATGACGGAACCTGATCACCAACTTTAATAAAGGTGGATTTAGAAACATCTGCTTCGTGTTCTTTCTGTGCCTTTTTTTCTTTTATATTACACGATGCAATTGCTATCGTAATGATTGATAAAAATATAACTGCTTTCTTCATTTTTTGATTAATTTAGTAATTAAAGATGCCAATATACGTTATAAAACTTAAATAGCATAAAATTTGTAAATCAATTCTCATTTCACCTATTCATTTATTGTATTCTCGTGTTTTTTTTCGATATTGAGATAAAAATGTTTTAGTGCAAGTGGAAAAACTAAAGAATGTATTGATTTTTATTTCTCAGTTTGTTGATTTCGAAGAAAATGAACTGAATGAGATTCAGCGCGTTGTTCAATTTGTTCATTTAAATAAAGGAGAGATTTTTATTGACGAAGGTGCTATTGCCAATGAAATAGCTTTTACAAATAAAGGTTATTTAAGAGTCTATTATCATTTCGATGGTGAAGAAATTACCCGCGATATAACGCCATTAAATACATTTGCCACTGCTTTGCCAAGTTTCGTTTCTCAGACTCCATCATACGAAATTATTAGTGCAATTACCGATTGTGAGCTCATAACAATTAGTCGTGATCACATGGATTACTTATACAACAAATATCCCAAATGGGAACGTTTAGGCAGAAGAATTACAGAAGAAATGTTTGTGGAGTCGCAGCGCAGAATTTATTCATTTATTACAGAAACTGCCGAAACCCGTTATAAAAAGCTACTAAAGCAATATCCCGAAATGGTTCGCGATGTACCACTTAAATATATTGCAGATTATCTTGGAATTAAACTTCAATCTTTAAGCAGATTAAGAAAAACAATTGATTGGTAATTATTTGCTTAATTAAAGCATTATTTAACAAATGTTAAGTGCTACTTTGGAATTTTTTGAGGAAATTTGAGTATCTATCAATCTTAAAAATAAATTCTATGAAACGATTATTTGATGAACCTTTTGATAATCATTATGATATAGTAATTGTGGGTGGTGGTATTTCAGGTGTTTCAGTGGCTTACGAAGCCGCTACTCGCGGACTAAAAGTAGCCCTATTCGAAAAAGGCGATTTTGGAGAAGCTACTTCTGCAGCCACATCAAAATTAATACATGGTGGCTTGCGATACTTAAAAAACATGGAATTTGGATTGGTTAGAGAATCGCTTACGGAAAGAAAGATCCTGGAAAATATTGCTCCAAATCTGGTTTATCCTTTGCCCTTTATGGTTCCTACTTTTAAAAACTTATTGGGAAACAGATTTACTTTATTCATGGGAATGGTTTTATACGACCTGTTATCCTTAGATAAAGCATGGACATGGGATAAAACAAAAAAACTACCATTCCATAAAACAATTAGTGCTAATAGAACACTGCAGCTGGAACCATGCGTAAAAAAGGAAAACTTAAATGGCTCAAGTATCTATTACGATTGTCAGAATATTAACCCGGAACGTTTAACACTGGGGATACTAAAATCTGCCATTGAGAATGGAGCCAAAGCCGCCAATTATGCAAAAGTTAACTCATTTATAACAGACCATAACAAAGTACGCGGAATAAATGTTACTGATTTAATTCAACATAAAGAATATGAAATAACTGCTGATTTGGTGGTGAACTGTACAGGTCCGTGGACAGATATTGTCTTGAATTCTGCCCAAAAAACTGATTCAGAGAAACATCATATCCGTCGGTCTGAAGGAATTCACATCATCACAAAAAAGCTTTGTTTTAAGCATGCCGTTTTAATGATGACCAAAGAGGGAAAGCATGTTATGCTAATTCCTTGGCGTAATCACTCTTTAATTGGTACCACCGATAAAGAATACAATGGCGACCCGGATGATTACAAGGTAACAAAACAAAGCATCTTGGAACTGATTGATGTGTTTAATCAAAATTTTGCTACTTATCAGTTAAAATACGAAGATGTCGAATTTGCATATGGCGGATTACGCCCGTTGGTAGATAATCAGACCGAAGCTTCGTACGAATCATCAAGGAAATACGAGATTTTTGATAATAAAACGGATGGTTTAGATGGATTGATAACCGTTGAAGGCGGAAAATATACTACCAGTCGAAAACTGGCAACACACGTTATTAACAAAGTATCGAAGAAGCTTAAGCGTAAACTGGGCAAATCGGTTAGTAAAAAACGTTATTTAGTCGATTCAGATATAAAAAACATGGAGAGCTTTATTCGCCAGCTGGTTCTACGTTATCCTATGTTTTCTGAAGCTACCATAAATTATGTCGGACGCAATTATGGTTTACAATGTCATACCATTTTCCGCCTGGCAATGTACGATAAATCATTGTCAAAAGTCTTAACCGATGATGGTGAGATATTAGCCGAAGTGGTGTATGTTATTAAAAAGGAAATGGCATTTACTTTAGAAGATATCTTTTTTAGAAGAACCGGAATCGGAACACTTGGCTATCCGGGCGATGAAACTTTTAATACTGTGGTTGAAATTGCCAAAGAATACCTAAAATGGGATGATCAAAGAACTCAGAATGAAATTAAACAGGTAATGCAGCGTTTTAAGCTACCGGAATAAAAGCTGAGTATTATATTAAATCATTAACTGAACCAATTAAAAAAAAACTACATTATAGAATGAACACATACCGAGATATATTAAAATGGGGTGATAAAAGAGAAACAAAAATTGATCGTGGCACCATTCGTGTTATTCAAGAAAAGTTTGCTTATACGGACGAAGATTTAAACAAAAGCGTTCTGTTAGGAGATCAGGAAGTAAAACTCAGTAATCCATCTAAACTTAGTGTTTCATTAATAAACGAACTGAAAGAGATTGTTGGTGAAGATAACATTCAAACCGACGATTACTCAAGAGCATCGCATGCTTATGGAAAGTATTATGCGGATTTATTGAAGTTACGTAAAGGAGAAATTCCAAATCCACCGGATGCTGTATTGTTTCCAAAAACCAACGATGAAATTGTTAAGATTCTGGAAATATGTAATCAGCATAAAATTGCAATTACACCTTTTGGAGGGCATTCATCGGTTACACGTGGTGTTGAAACGCCTTTGGGTGGAATTAGTTTAGATCTTACCAAACATTTTAATAAGGTTCTCGAAGTAAATGAGATAAACTCAACGGTTAAAGTTCAAGCAGGCATTTACGGTCCGGCGTTTGAAGAGTATTTGAATAATTATGGTGCAGGTTATAGCTGTGGTCATTTTCCACAATCGTTTGAGTATTCAACCGTGGGAGGTTGGATCGCTGCAAAAGGTGCAGGGCAGGCTTCAACCGGGTATGGTAAAATCGAGCACATGGTTTTATCTTTAAAAGTGATTACTCCAAAAGGTATCGTTGAAACGAAAATGTATCCTGCAAGTGCGCAAGGATGGGATTTACATCAACTATTTTTGGGTTCGGAAGGAACTTTAGGTGTAATTACGGAAGCAACAATGAAAATTAGAAAGTATCGACCAAAGCTAACTCAATATGCATCTTTTGTTTTTAAAAATTTTGAATCGTCGGTGGAAGCAATGCGCACAGTGATGCAAAGTGGGATAGGACTGCCACATTTATTTCGTATTTCGGATCCTGAAGAAACAGAAATTGCTTTTAAAACCAAGGAGTTCGATGGAACCCTGGCTGATAAAGTATTAAGCACACTGGGTTATAAAGCAGGAGAAAGATGCTTAATGTTTGTAGCCATTGAAGGAGAGATATCATACACAAAACAAGTAAAATCGGCCATTAAGAAAATCACTAAAAAGTATGGAGCATTCTCAATAGGCGCTTCACCTACAAAGAAGTGGTTAGAGCAACGCTATTCGAGTGCTTATTTACGCGATCCGCTGATGGATTTGGGAATTATGACCGACACACTGGAAACAGCTGTTATGTGGAATGATCTTTTACCATTGTGGGATGCAGTTAGAAATTACCTTAAAAGCAGAGATAAAACAGTTGTTATGGTTCATATTTCGCATGTATACGAGAATGGGGCAAATCTGTATTTTACTTTTTTAAGCCCTATGAAAACGGGGAATGAACTGAATGATTATACCGATTATCATAAAGGTATCATTGAAACCATACAAAAAAATAAAGGTTCTCTATCGCATCATCATGGAGTTGGAAGAAGTTTGGCTCCCTGGATGGAACAGGAATTAGGAAAAGAAGCAATGGAATTGATGCAAGCGGTTAAAAATCATCTGGACCCTAATGGAATAATGAATCCAGGGAATACATTAGGGTTAATGCCTTAGTTTTAAATAAGTTGTTTATTTTTCGACAGGCGGATTTGTCGAAAAGTGTATTTGAAAATATGATGAGAGACGATAAACAATACGTTTTAGTAATTGATGCAGGAACACAATCGGTTAGAGCTGTTTTAATTGATTTGCAAGGGAATATCTGCGAAATAGAAAGAACAGAAATAGAACCTTACTTTTCTGATCAGCCGGGCTATGCAGAGCAAGACCCGGAGTATTTGTGGCATCAGTTATGCGAAACTACACAGCGCTTAATAAATAATACAACTGTTTCCTTATCAAAAATTAAAGGCCTTTCAATTACTTCGCAACGTGGAACGGTTGTTAATCTGGATAAAGAAGGCCGACCCCTTCGTCCTGCTATTGTATGGCTCGATCAGCGGAAAGCGAAAGTGGATAAATGGCCAAAAGGATTTATAAAGAAAGGATTACAATTAATAAATATGTATGAGTCGCTGGCTCATGCCATTAAAGATGGAGAATCAAACTGGATACGTCAAAATCAACCAGAAATCTGGAATAAAACGCATAAATATGTTTTTCTATCTGCTTTTTTTAATCATAAGTTAACAGGTAAATTTATTGATTCCATTGGCAGTACAGTGGGTTATATGCCTTTCGATTATAAAAAGCAACAATGGTCGAAACCAGGAGCCATCAACTCTAAATTATTTCCGGTTGAGAAAGAGAAATTGGTTGATTTAGTGAAACCATCGGAGCTGTTTGGATATATAACAAAAGATGCATCGAAACAAACCGGATTACCAGAAGGATTGCCCGTAATTGCAACAGCAGCCGATAAAGCTTGTGAAGTTTTAGGTTCTGGCTGCAGTACTCCGGAAATTGCCTGCCTTAGTTACGGTACCACAGCAACAATTGAAACCGTGAATAATAAGTACATTGAAGTAATTAAGTTTTTTCCTTCTTATCCAAGTGCAATCCCTAATCATTATAATACCGAAGTAATGATTTACAGAGGATATTGGATGGTTCACTGGTTTAAGAAAGAATTCGGGCACCGCGAAATTGAACTTTCAAAAAATACAGGAAAAACGCCTGAAGAACTTTTTGATGATATGATTCGTGATATTCCCCCAGGTTCTATGGGCCTTACACTGCAACCGTACTGGTCGCCGGGAGTAAAAATTCCTGGCCACGAAGCAAAAGGGGCGGTTATTGGATTTGGCGATGTTCATACTCGTGCTCATTTATACCGTTCAATATTAGAAGGATTAACCTACGCACTTAAAGATGGCATGCTACTAACACAGAAACGGACAGGTGTAAAAATTGAAAAGTTACGTGTTTCGGGTGGTGGATCGCAAAGTAAAAACGCTTTACAAATTACCGCCGATATTTTTGATATGCCTGTTGAGAAACCGCATACCTACGAAACATCGGCGCTGGGTGCAGCAATTAATTGTGTGGTAGGATTAAAACTATATCCTGATTTTAAAACAGCGATCGATAAAATGTGCAGAGTAGGAGAAGTGTATTATCCGAAACCAGCAAACCGGGATGTTTACAAAAAGCTTTTTAAACGAGTTTACAAAAGAATGTATAAGCAGTTAAAGCCTTTGTATCATGAAATCAGGGATATAACTGATTATCCGAAAAAGGAGTTATAGTACAACGGACATTCCTGTCCGTTGATGTTTTACATCTATTTTGTGCGATTCCTCCGGAATCGTAGGTATATGATGTTATATCTTTTTATAAATGTTTGATGCCGCTGGCATCTTTCATAAATAGCCATCGGATGAATTTTGAATCAACTACATTGCTAATATAAATAATAGTATTTATTTGATAATAGCGCTGTTTGTTTAATTT
>CAYVEW010000008.1:2004-53897 GCA_964450375.1 uncultured Bacteroidales bacterium | reverse complement strand
GATATAGTTTAAACTGCTTTTACGGGGATGTGCTATAATAATTAATTGATTCATCTTATCTTTTATTTAATTCTGAAATTAGACAAAATCAACAATCAATTGTTCACTACTTTTGGTTTATTTCTAAGAATTACGCGCTCAACAGTTATTATTGCATGTTCGTCGGAATAAAATTGCATACATTTTAATAAGAGCTTTTATTTGTTTATAATTTTAAAACAAAAACTTAAACTTATTTTAAACCACAATGAACAAAATAGTTCGGAACTTTGTTTTGCAAAAAACCCTGGAAACTTTTTTAATTATTTTTGTTTCCTAAGTTTATTTGTATACATTTGCGCCATGAATAAAGAACTGGAAAATATATTACAGCGTGTTGGTGAGCTCTACAACCGTTATGGAATAAAGAGTGTAACCATGGATGATGTTGCCCGCGAACTGGGAATATCGAAAAAAACTTTGTATCTGTATTTCGAAAACAAGAACGACCTGGTAGAAAAAGTACTGGATTATCTCCTGGAAGAAGGTAAGTGTCATATGTCGAAAATTACGGAAAAAGAACAAAATGCCATTGACGAATTACTGGATGTTGGTATTCACATCATTAAATCCATAAAGGATTATAATCCATCCACCGAGTACGACTTAAAAAAGTATTACCCGGAGCTATACAGCCGTTTTACAGAGGTAAGAACAGAAAGAATGTATCACTCGATCATAAAAAATATAGAAAAAGGTAAGAAAGAAGGATTATTTCGTACTAACATGAACGATGAAATAATAGCAAAAGTGCAAGTGAGTCGTTTTTTAAGCATGACATCGGGTGATGTTTTAGATCCCAATGAAATGTTAAAACCACAAAATATCCTTGAAATGTTCATATACCATATTCGTGGAATTGCCAATGAAAAAGGGCTTGAAGTACTGGAACAAACATTAAAAACAATTGATATACAAGACTATTTACAAAACCCATAAAGAAATTATAACAAAATGAAACACACCATTTTAATAAGAATCCTTTTACTGATTTTGTTACCCGTTTGGGGGTTTACACAACAAGACAGTATTATTTCGTTAAGCTTAAGTGATGCGCAACAATATGCCATTGAAAATAACATCACCTTAAAAAATGCACGATTGGACGTGGAGTCGGCAGAAAAAAAAGTATGGGAAACCACCGCGATTGGTTTGCCCCAAATTAATGGTAATTTAAATTATCAGCATATTCCGGGCGATTTACCAACCTTTAACTTTGGTGCCGACAGTACAACGGCTATGTTTTACGATTACATACTCACTTCGCTCTCCAACCTGGGAGAACCACCATCATCGGATTTGGTAGATCGTTTAACAAGTCCGGGAGAGCCTCTTACACTTGGCGTAAAAAACAGTACCACCTATTCGGTTACGGTATCGCAACTAGTTTTTAGCGGCGAATACCTGGTGGGTTTGCAGGCATCCAAAACCTACCTGCAAATTTCAAAGCTAGGCCAGGAAAAACAGGAAATCGAATTAAAATCGAATGTATTAAATAGTTACATCTCCATTTTAATACTCGAAAATAACCTGGATATCATCAGTTCATCCATTGCCAACATGAAATCGCTGGTGAACGAAACACAAAAAATGAGCGAGCAAGGTTTAATGGAGTCGACCGATGCCGACCAGT
Organism: uncultured Bacteroidales bacterium; assembly: GCA_964450375.1. Classification (GTDB taxonomy): domain Bacteria; phylum Bacteroidota; class Bacteroidia; order Bacteroidales; family UBA12077; genus UBA12077. Next base: position 52,225 of record CAYVEW010000008.1, on the reverse strand, counting down.
TGCAAATTACTTTGAATACCTTAACCAATGCACAAAACACAATTTACCGCCAGAAAGAATTGTCGTACATGTTTTTTAAAATCATGCTTGGTATGGATTTAAACAAAGAAATAGCATTAACGCAAAACATTGAGTCTGTTTACAATCAAATCATTAATAAAGATCTAAAGGCTGGTTTCGATATCAGCAATAATATTGATTACCGCATGCTCGAAAATCAGGTAAAAATATCGGAGTTATCGTTAAAACGCGAAAAAACCAAGTATTTACCAACTATTTCTGCATTTTATAACTACCAGGATAAAACCAATAAGGCATCTTTTGATTTTACCATTAACCATATTATTGGACTTAATTTAGACATGCCGATATTTTCGAGTTTCCAGCGTAATGCACAAGTGCAACAGGCAAAAATTGAATACCAAAAAACACTTAACAATCAGCAATTGCTGGAGCATAATTTACAAACGCAGGCTCAGCAGTTAAGATACAACTATATCAATGCACTGGAAAAATATCAGGTTACCAAACAAAATGTAAGCTTATCGAAAAAAGTTTTTGATAACACCACCGAAAAGTACAAACAAGGAATGGTTTCGAGCATGGATTTAACCCAGGCAAATAACACCTACCTTCAGGCAGAATCGGATAATACAACAGCCTTGTTAGAGCTTTTACAAACAAAAATCGAATTAGAAAAAATATTAAACGAATTATAAAACTATCACAGCAAATGGCTGAAATTAAAACACATATGAAAAGAATAATCGTATTTGCAATGCTTGCATTAGTAGCAGCTTGCAGCCCAAAAACAGAAAATAAAGATTTAGCAGAACTTCATGCTAAAAGAGATTCCTTGCAAAGTGTGCAATTTGAAGTAAGAAAAGACCTGAATCTTATTGAAGCAGAAATTGCTGCCCTGGATTCAAGCATCAATCCCGATGATATTAAGATCATCAAACAAATTGCCATGCAAAAAAATAAAATTGTAAATACCGAGGCAAAAATTAAGAAACTGGAAAACAAAATGACCGCTCGCGATCAGAAAAGTTTGATTCCTGTTGCTGTTAAAGATATGCTTCACGAAACCTTTAATCACTATATAATTACCTATGGCGAAGTACAAGCAAAAAACTATGCCATGATTAGCCCTGAAATGAACGGGCGAATTGAAAAAATTTATGTGGATGAAGGTATGCGGGTAAAAGAAGGGCAACTTTTGCTGTCGTTGAATACCGATGCCATCGATAAACAAATGAATGGTGTGGAAAGCAGCCTGGAATTAGCGGTTAAAACCTTTCAAAAACTCGATACACTCTGGAAACAAAATATTGGTTCAGAGATTGAATATTTGTCGGCAAAAAACAGAAAAGAATCGTTGGAATCGCAATTACAAGCACTAAAGGCACAAAAACGCATGTCGCAAATTCGTGCACCTTTTGATGGTATTGTTGATAAGATTTTGTCCAAAGAAGGCGAAATTGCAAGTCCGGCAATGCCTGTAATTGAATTTGTAAACTTAAGCAAATTAACCATTACAGCCGATGTTTCGGAAGCTTTTGTTAACGACATCAGAACAGGCGAAATGGTCGAATTAAGTTTCTCATCCTTACCGGATTTAAGCATTAAAACTCCGATCATTCGAACTTCGAAGGTAATTTCATCATCGAGCAGAACATTCGAAATTGAAATGGAAATTAATAATGTGGGCGAAAAAATAAAACCCAACCTGTTATCAACCATTAAGATCAACGATTTTTCGTCGGATAAAGCCTTTGTGGTTCCTTCTTTGTCTATTCGCAGAGACATCACCGGTGATTATGTTTATGTTGTAAACAAAGAAAACGGTAAAGATATCGTAGAAAAAAAATACATTACCACAGGTTTGTCGTTTGACGAAAAAACCATGATTACCAGTGGGCTTGAACTACATGATCAGGTGATTGTGAAAGGATTCCATTTGGTAAGTGCCGGGGTTTCGGTAAAAGTTGTTGAATAAAGTGTAAAGAATTAATTATGAAAGAATTATCAGATAAAATCGTAAGAGAGTTTAAATTAACTACGCTTGCGCTCAAAAATAAAAACACGGTATATCTGCTCACACTTATTCTTTTGTTTTTTGGTGTGTACTCGTACCGTCATTTACCCAAGGAGTTATTCCCCGAAATTGTTTGGCCGCAAATTATGGTACAAACCATTTATCCGGGTAACTCGCCCGAAGATATCGAAAACCTGATTACGCGCCCCTTGGAAAAAGAATTGGAAAATGTGCGTGGTTTAAAGGAAATTACATCCATTTCGGCCCAGGATGCATCCATGATATTCGTGGAATTTAATACTGATGTTGATTTGGAAGATGCTTTGCGGCGTGTAAAAGATGCTGTTGATATCGGAAAAAACGAACTGCCTAGCGGCGCTACCGAATTGCAGGATCCATTGGTATTTGATATCGACTTTTCGGAATTTGCCATCATAAATATCAACCTTTCGGGCGATTATAGTGTGGAAGAATTAAAATATTATGCCGAACAGTTGCAAGACGAATTTGAAAGTATTTCGGAAGTATCAAAAGCCTTGATTGAAGGGGTAAACGATCGTGAGATTAAAGTGAATGTAGATTTGTTAAAACTCGAAGCACTCGAAATATCTTTTTTTGAAATTACCAATGCCATACGTGCCGAAAATATCTCCATGTCGGGTGGTGAAATACTTTTGGGTAAAACACGTCGGAGTATCAGAACCGTTGGTGAATTTAAAAATATTCGCGAACTGGAAAACATCATTATAAAAAGTAAAAATGGACAGAATGTATATTTAAAAGATGTTGCCGAAGTAGTCGACGGATTTAGTGAACCAACCAGTTTTGCCCGTTTAAATAACGAATCGGTAGTTTCGGTGCAAGTGGTGAAAAAAGGTGGTGAAAACCTGCTTTCCACCACCGATAAAATTCATGCGAAGCTCGACCAGGCAAAAAAGAATAATATCCTGCCCGAAAACCTTGACATCTCTATTACCAACGATCAGAGCGAGATGGTAAAAATGCAGCTTAGCAATCTCGAAAACAGCATGATCATGGGTGTGATTTTTGTGGTAATTGTTCTGTTCTTTTTCCTGGGTACTCGCAATGCATTGTTCGTTGGACTTGCAATTCCTATGTCGATGTTTATCTCGTTTGTAGTAATTGGTGCCATCGACTTTCGAATTAATATGATTGTGTTATTCTCGCTAATTCTGGCACTGGGAATGCTGGTAGATAACGCCATTGTGGTGGTAGAAAACATCCATCGCTTTATCGATAATGGTTATTCGCCCTGGAATGCTGCCAAGGAAGCTGTGGGCGAAATTGCAGTTCCGATTATTGCATCAACGGCTACAACACTGGCTGCTTTCTTTCCCTTAGCTTTATGGGAAGGTATTATGGGAGAATTTATGAAATATTTACCCATTACCTTAATCATCGTGCTAACATCATCGTTAATGGTAGCGCTGATTATTATTCCGGTAGTTGCTGCTACCTTCATTAAAGAAAAAGACAGCAATGGAGATAACAAAAAAGTTTACCGCCGCAAGCGTGCATTAATGGTTGCATTTGGATTAATTATAGTAGGTGGATTATTACTGTTAACGGGCCAAAGGGTTATTCCTAACATTTTAATCCTTTTCGGAATTGTTGGTTTACTGCATGTTGTTTTTTTACGCAGAATGGAATCGTGGTTTCAGGATATATTCCTGACAAAACTGGAACGTGTTTACAGCCGGGTATTACGATATGCATTAAAAGGCAAAAGATTATTGGCATTCTTTTTTGGTACGTTGGCATTATTAATTATTACGGTGATGTTGTTCTTTTCCAGAATGCCTGATGTAACCTTATTTCCGGATGCTGATCCAAATTACATAAATATTGTAGCCGAATTACCCATTGGAACCGATATTACAGGTACCAACGATTTTATTCTTGAAATGGAAAAGGACATATTCAAATTCCTTGAGCCTTATAAAACAGAAACAGGTGTGCCGGTAACAGAATCCGTTTTAACTACGGTAGGTAAAGGCGATCCCATGGATTTTTCGGCTGGTGCAAAATCCAATCAGGCTATTATAACCATTAGTTTTATCGATTTTGATTTACGCGAAAATGTTAAAACTTCGGAAATTATGCGCGATCTTAGTGATGAATTCATGGATAAATACCCGGGTGTTGAGCTTGAGTTCTCAAAAGACGAAGGCGGGCCACCAACAGGTAAAGCGATTAATCTAGAGATCATAGGCCAGGATTTTGATCAGTTGGTACATTTATCAGATAGCATTAAAACCTACATCGAAATGCAGAATGTAGATGGCATGGAAGGTTTAAAATCCAACATCAGCACACAAAATCCGGAGATCTTAATTCACATCGATCGTGATAAAGCACAACGATACGGCCTTTCTACACAAACAATTGCATATACTTTACGTCAGTCGTTATTTGGCGACGAAGTATCGGATTTTAAAGTGGGCGAAGATGAATTTCCAATTATCGTGCGCTTGAAAGATGAATACAGGTATAATTTACCGGTAATGATGAATATGAAAATTCCGGTATTTGGTGATGGCCCACCAGCTTATATTCCGCTTTCGGCAGTAGCTGATTTCGAATACTCAACCACATTTAGTTCGGTGCGTCGTAAAGACCTGGATAGGGTAATCACATTATATTCAAACGTAATTGAAGGATACAATGCCAACACCATTAATGTGCAGCTAAAAACAATTATGGAAGATTTTGAAATGCCCGCAGGTTACCGCTACGAATTTACCGGAGAGCAACAAGAACAGAATGAATCGTCGGAATTTCTGGGAAATGCATTATTAATTGCCCTTGCATTAATTATGCTGATTTTGGTAACGCAGTTTAATTCTATTATCCGCACATTAATCATTCTAACCAGTGTATTGTTTAGTACCATTGGTGTTTTTGGTGGTTTATGGACCTTTAAAATGGATTTCATTATCATCATGACAGGGATCGGTATTATCTCGCTGGCCGGAATTGTGGTAAATAATGCCATTGTGCTGGTGGATTATATTGAACTGCTTAAATCACGTAAACGAAAAGAATTGGGTATACCCGAAGGAGATTTTCTGCCCATTGATGCAGCCACCGACTGTATTATAACAGCCGGAAAAACCAGGTTACGCCCTGTACTTTTAACAGCCATCACTACCATTTTAGGATTATTACCTATGGCCATCGGACTAAACTTTGATTTTAGGGGTTTGTTACAAAATTATAGTCCTAATATCTATTTTGGTGGCGATATGGCTATGTACTGGGGCTCCATGTCGTGGACGGTCATTTTTGGTTTAACCTTTTCTACATTCCTAACACTAATTATTGTTCCGGTTATGTACAGAATGACTGTTATTGCACAGAAAAAAATCATGGCCCTATTGGGACAGGTTAAAACAAGTATTCAGAATAATACGGTTGAAGAATAAGATTTAAAAGAAGTAAAAAAACTTATATAAATCCCTAAACAAGATGCTTGTAAAAGTATGATTGTTTAGGGGTTTTTGTTTAAAAGCAATTGTTTTTCACTTGTAAGTAGATAAATTGCCTGAGTGCCGGTTGTCATGTAAACCAAAATAGTCTGTTCTCATTTGTTCATCTTAAAAACTTAACTTTTTCCTGATTTTTCTTAAACCATTTTTATTTGACATTTCCATTAACTTATAGTACATTTATATTCTTCCTAATGAGTAAGGGGGTACTTAGTAAAAACTATTATATTTTAATGGCCTGACATTAAGCAGTTTGGGGAAGTAAAATACTGCTTTGTTAGTGTAAATAACCTAACGCAAACCATCTTGTTACTATTGGGCATATTCGTACTCAAATAACTAATATGCTTGTATTTAAAAGTATTTGCTTAAACAAAACTGGAAACAACGATGGAAAAATGGAAACACTTAAAGATTCTGGTAGTTGAAGACGACGCCGATAACCTTGAATTTCTAAGGTGTTTATTATCAAAGTACGGTGCCGATGTTTTTCTTGCTAAAAACGCTACAAAAGCATTGGAATATATCATTGCAAATCCACAAATTCAGATTGTATTAATGGATATTCGACTACCGGATATGGACGGGCTTGAAGCTACTCAAAAGATTAAAGCCATCAGGCCGGATATTCCAATTATTGCACAAACAGCCTATGCCATGTATAACGATCGCGATTTGTGCCTGGCCAACGGTTGCGACGATTACATATCAAAACCATTAAATAAGGATCTTTTGTTTGATAAAATAAATAAGTATATTTACGTTTAAAAAGCCATGCAAAAATCTTTAATTATAAGCTTGTTATCTGCTTTAGTGTTAGTAATATTCGCATTAAAGAATAGCACTCCGGTTGAGCTCGATTTTATTATTGGAAATAAAGTTCAGGGTTCATTATCATTAATACTAATCATTACAGTTATTATTGGTATTTTCTTAGGTTTATTGTTATCCTATCCAAGCATTTTAAAACACAAAAAGAAAATATCGGAAAATAAGGATGAAATTACCAAACTGAATACCATTCTGGATGAGTATAAAAAAGAATATGGCATAAGCAATAAAGCCAAAGCCAAAGAACAGGAAGATAAAAAAGAGGAAACTGCCGAAAAAGAAAATTAATCTCTCTTTCGTAATATTCTAGATTTATCGATTGGATATCCCTGATTTATCCAATCATCCAGTCCTTTTTCCAGGTTATAAATTCGTTTTATTTCTGATTTACTACAGATTAATTCGGCAGCCTGAATGCTTCGATCGCCTTCCTGGCAATACAACAAAACAACGGCGGTGCTATCCAATGTTTTAATAATTCGCAATAAATCGGACGCTTCGGGAGCAAAAAGGGTGTTTGGAATACGATCTTTGCGGTATTCGCTTAACGTCCGCACATCAATAAGCACTACTTCTTCGGTTTCAATTAGTAAATTAAAATCATCTGAATTAATATTAACAAAACATTTTGTATTATCTTGTTGTATACTAAGTTGTTGAAATAAGAATACAATGTTTAAAATAAAAACAATATAATTCATGTTAAATCCTAATAAATTATAAAACAAAGTTAGCTTAATAATTCACATTTATTTTTAGTATTCTTAAATTTACATATAACTAAATTTCGTGATATATGAAAATAGGTATTATTATAGGCCGCATCGGTGGTGTTGATGGCGTAGCACTCGAAACCGAAAAATGGATCGAAGTTTTACAAAAAATGGGTCACGAAATATTTATTATTTCAGGCCAGTTCGAAGGAAAAAAGATTGATTGTTCGCACGAAACGCGCGTACAGGAAATGTCGTTTTTTTCGCCAGAAAGTTATTGGGAACAAAAAAAGGCATATTTTCATCCCGATTACGACGAAGATGATTTGTTGGAACATCTGTTTTTATATGCTAAAGTAATTGAAGATAAGATAATTAATTGGGTGCAAAAATTCAAAATTGATCTGTTGATTTCGGAAAATGCTTCTGCCCTGCCATCACACATTTCCATGGGCCTTGCCATTAAAAATGCCGCCATACATTTAGGTATACCCATTATTACCCACGATCATGATTTTGCCTGGGAGCGCGGAAACCGCTATGTTTCGCCACATCCTAAAATTAACAAAATTGTAGAAGAAACTTTTCCGCTTCAATTGGATAACAGTTTTCATGCGGTTATTAATACACATGCACAAAACACGCTTAAAGAACGGTTTAACCGATCGTCGGTTAATGTTCCCAATGTAATGAATTTTGATCTTCCTTTTGGGAATTTAAATGATTTCAATAAGGATTTAAAAGATGATCTTGGCCTAAATCACGATGATATTCTATTATTCCAAATAACTCGTATTGTACGAAGAAAAGGAATCGAAGCAGCAATTAAATTAATTGATTTACTCGATAACGAAAAAATAAAGCTGATTATAACCGGCAATTATGCCGACGATGCAGGCAGCGAGTATTATATGGAACTGGTTGATTTAATTCACGAACTTAAGCTTAGCAAACAGGTGCATTTTGCGTATCACTCCTTTTCGAATAAAGGACATGCCAGCACCGAACGCGAAAAGGCCTACTCCTTATCGGATGCTTATGCACATGCTCGTGCTTGTACTTATTTTAGCACGTACGAAGGTTTTGGCAATGCATTTGTGGAAGCTGTACTTGCTAAACGTCCTATTTTTGTAAATAATTATGAGCCCGTATATTGGCCGGATATTGGCAGCAAAGGATTTAAAGCAGTAATGCTGGAAAATAATGTAATTACCGAAAAAGCGCTGAAAGAAATGCAGGATGTTATTTACAATGAGAAACTAAACAAGGAAATTGCCGAACATAACTTTGCTTTGGGCAAAAAATACTTTTCGTATGACACCCTGGAAGAAAAATTAACCGAATTGCTTCATATTGCAACAAAATAAATTATTGTATTTTTAAGCAATTCGCAATTGCTTTTGGAGTAATTTCTTCTTTAATTAAGTAGTTGCGTGCACCTGCTTCGAGCATGCTGCGTATATCTTCAAATTCTGAGTGAAACGAAACCGCAATAACTCGTATTTTCCGGTACTGATCAACAATTTGTTTGGTTGCTTCGATTCCGTCCATTACAGGCATTTGTTTATCCATAAATACCACATCAATAGAATAATTGCTAATTACATCCAAACATTTTTCCCCGTTTTCGGCTTCGTAGATGGTGTGTATATGCTCCTGAAAATTTTCCTGAAGTATAAATCTGAATGCATCTCTAAACTCTTTGTTGTCGTCTACAATTAATATATTCATTGTTCTTTTAGATTGTTTCAGTTGGTTTAAAAACTTCTAATTTAAATCCTTTTTTGGAATTTGTAAAGAATTTATAGCTTCCGTTAATGGATTTAATTCGATTGGTAATATTGAGCAATCCCATTCCTTTTTTATCAATATTTATTAAATCACTTTGATCAATGCCTTTACCATCATCTTCGTATCTTAAAAACAATTTTCCATCGGTATAGCTTAACAAAAGCTTAATTGTTTTTGCATCAGCATGCTTAATCGTATTGTTAAATAGCTCTTTTATAATACGATAAAATACGGTTTCGGTGTTAATAGGAAATCGTTCTTTATTAAATGTGATTTTAAAATCAATGGAAATTAAATCCTTTTGAGCTTCAAAAAATGCTTTTATAGCAACTTTTAATCCATATTTTCGAAGTAAATACGGGCTTAATGCATTGGATACTTCACGCACATTTGTAATGGATTCTTTAACCAGGATTTGCAATTTTTCTTTTATAAAACGTTGTTTGTCCGTATCGTTGGTTTCATTTAACGATTCTATATACATTTTTAAGCTGGAAAGCAAAGGGCCAATTTCGTCGTGAATGTCGCTGGCTAAACGCTGTCGCTCCTTTTCTTCGGTTTCGATCATGGTTTCGTATATACGTTGTTCAAGATCTTTTCGTTCTTTTATGTTTCGTATCTGCGATAAAATGCATTTTTTACCGTTGTAATCCACAATTTTACTATTTACTTCTACCGGAATTTCGCGATTATCGGCAGCAAGCATTTTCATTTCGCGTATGGGAACCTTATTGCCATTAAACATCATCTCCATTCGGTAATCCACTTCTTCAATATCTACTGTACTAATAAAATCTGTTATGTTTTTACCAATAAACTCATCTACATGATACCCAAGTTGCTTTTCCACTGATTCATTCACATTTAATACGCGCCCTTCTTTTGTAATAATCATTATAATATCGGAACTGCTATTGTAAATGTTCCTGAATTTTTCCTCACTTTTTCTGAGCTGTTCCTGCGTTTTTTCTAACTCCGATATATTAACAATAATCCCTCTTAAACCTTCAACTTTCTGATCTTTGATAATATAATCTGAGTAAATTAAAATTGGAAACCGCTTTCCTGATTTTGTTAGCGCAATATATTTTTCTCCTACATTAGTTTTATTGTGCGGTAAATTTCGCATATTATATTTCGCTCTTTCAATTTCTGCAGGATCTAACATCTGAAATACATTTAATCCCTTTTGAAAATCTTCCTGAGTGTATTCAAATATTTCAAAAGCTTTAAGGTTTGCAAAAGTTAAATTACCAGCCAGATCAATTTCGAATACTACTTCGGGTAATAAAGTGGCTATTGATTTAAATTTTTCTTCAGATTGTATCAGTTCCAACTCTGCTTTTCTTCGATCTGTAATATCTTCCACCAATCCGGTACCCGAGATAATTTTATCATTACTATCTGTAATTCCTTTAAATAATATCCTTACAAAGGTGCTCTTATTTCCGGTAACCGATGTGTACCAGTCTTCGTAGTAGGCTTCGCCCTGAATTAATGACTTTTTAACCGCTTCAATTATTTCAGCATTGTTTAATTGTGTAAACATATGTAAACCAACCAAGGCTTTCTTACTCGATCCGATGATATCCACAAAATGTTTATTACAATCGGTTATGATCCCATTTAAATTATAATGAAAAATTCCTAATGGCGAATTAAGAAATATATTCCGGTATTTTTCTTCGCTTTCCTGCAAAGCAATTTCAGCCTCTTTTTGTCTTGTAATATCCTGAATGGTACCCACCATTAAAACAGCTTCATCCTGTTCGTTGTACTCCACATCTCCAAAACCATGCACCCATCTTATTACACCATCGTTAATACGCTTAATTTTATATACTTTATCGAAATGCTTTTTCTGTTTGATTACTTCTTCTAAAAAATACTCTTTCATTTCGGTACGAAAATCGGGATGTACTATTTCTACCCACGATTTAAAGTTTTTTTTGTAATCCTGACTAATCCCAAATAATTGATTAAGAATGGCTGAACTCTCCCACTGATCATCTTTAATTTTATAATAATATCTGCCTAATCCGGCTATTTTTTCAGCCTTTTCAAGCTGTTGTTTACTTAATTCTGCATCAGCTTCAGCTTTTTTCCTTTTACTTAAATCGCGAAACAAAGCTTGCATTCTTCCGTCATCGAGGATTTTTGTATTCATCTCAATGGGCAGCCTGGTACCATCTTTTCGAATAATATTTCGTTCGCGTATTACGGTGTCGCCCTTTTTAACCAGGTCGTAACGTAACGGAGTGCTTTCCAGCTCGTTTTGCTCGAAAAGAATACTAATATTTTGGCCAATTAACTCATTTTTAGAATAATGTGTTAAGCTGCACATACTTTCGTTAGCCTGAATAATTTCGCCTCCTTTAATTCCTACTAAAATACCATCGGCAGCTTGCTCAAATAAAGTACTAAATTGATATTCGCGTTGCTTAAGATCTTCTTCGTATTTTTTTTGTGTAGTTACATCCCGCCAAATGGTAAAAAGCATGTCTTTTCCCTGATGTGGAATTCGTGTTAAGGCCACATCAATGAATAATTCTTCTCCCCTCTTGTTAAGATGAACCCATTCAAACCGGTTGTATCCTTCTTTATAAGCTATATCCATCATTTCAATAGCCTTATTGCCCGAATTTCGTCCATCGGGCTGATATTCAGGTGATATTTCAGAAGGTCGAATATTTTTTAGTTCGCTTTTATCTGAATAATCTAATATATTTAATGTGGCATTATTGCAATCGACAAAGTTGTATTCATCTATTAACAAAATAGGATCGTTCGATTTTTCAAATAATAATCTAAATTTTTCCTCGTCATGCAAAAAACTTTCTATTGTTTTCATACCCATAAAAGATTTGAGATAATATGATCGGATATAAATATTCCTTTTTCTGTTAATTTGTATTGATGATTATTTTGGGTAAGCAATTTTTTTTCCAAATAAGTTTTGGAGTTGCTTATAAAAAAATTTTCGTAATCTTCACCAAATTCCTTTTTTATTATTTCAGTATTTAATCCCCACATTGTTCTTAATGAAGTTAGAACATAATCGTTGTATTTTTCATTTGTATTTAATTTTTCGCTTTCGATTGGTAGTTTTCCTTTCAATATTTCATTGACATATACACGTAAATTTGAAATATTCCATTCTCGCGAAGTTAAATTAAAAGAATGTGCCGAAGGGCCTAATCCTAAATACTTTACACTCATCCAATAATTTGTGTTATGTAACGAAAGAAATCCATCTTTTGCAAAATTTGATATTTCGTAGTGCACAAATCCATATTGAGCTAATTTTTCCTTTAATAGTTTAAATTGATTGATACTTTCATTTTCGTCGGGCAAATTTAGTTTTCCTTTTTCGTTGAACTTAAAAAATAAAGTTCCCGGTTCAATGGTTAAATGATATGCCGAAATATGTTGAATATTTAAATCAATCGCATTTTGAATATTCATCGCCCACTCTTGGTTGGTTAAATCCGGTAAACCATAAATTAAATCGATACTTATATTTTTAAATCCTGCACTTTGTGCTTGTTTCACTGCGTTTATCGCTTGATTTACTGTGTGTTGACGTTTCATTGCTTTTAAATCTCTTTCGATAAACGATTGTATACCAATACTTAACCTGTTAACACCTAATTTTTTAATGGATTTTAGATACTCTAAGTTTAAATCATCCGGATTTGCTTCCAGCGTAATTTCATTATCATTTGCGATGGAATAGAATTTATTTAATTGTATTAATATTTTTTCCAGATCTTTTATTTGTAGCATCGAAGGAGTTCCGCCTCCGAAATAGATGGTTTGCACAGATTCGTCTCTGAAATAATTCTTTTTTAATTCTATTTCTTTAAGCAATGCTGTTGTAAATTCATCCTGCATTGTATTATTGGCGACTGAATAAAAATCGCAATACGCACATTTGCGTTTACAAAAAGGTATGTGTATATAAATTCCTGCCACTTTCTATTCTTTTATATATCCCATTATTACGTTCGAAACGGCTCTGGGTTCGGGTGGTAAGGAATAAATATTTTCATCGTAATTACTATTGTAAGGTGATATATTTAGTGTTTTTCCTTGCACAACCAGTGTACTACTTCCACCCGGGTCGAATCCCATCGCTTGTTTCGCATCAAACTTTTTAAGAATACCGGCCATATCTAAGTGGGTTGCTCCTACCGATTCCCTGATTCGTCCATTAATTGTTAAAACAATTAAATTACCTTTTTGATCAATTCCGGCTGCTATTTTTGGTCCACGCATGTCGAGATAATCTAATCGGGCCGCTTGCGTTTTAATCGAATTTTCAGTTTTCCATCCTTCCGTATCCATGTCAATTACTATTTTGCCATTGTCAATTAGCATTGGCCCTGCTTCCACGGCATAATCGATATTTTCTAAACCTTTGATAGAAATATTTAATTCATCGTTTACCTTCCAGTTCTCTGGAAACTTTTCCTGTGGAATAAGTAAAGTTAAACCTACCGGAATTAATCTAACTTTCTGATTATCTTTTGTTTTGATGATTTCTTTAATGATATTTCCAGCTAGTCTCACAAGCACATTTCCCTGCGTCTCAATTTCTTCTCTGTTATACATTAAATCATAATAAGCAAATTCTCCTTTTTTTGTCCTTGTATTGTACTGATCCTGAGGAAACTCAATGCGATTTGTTCCACGTGAAACACTTATTCCCACTGAGGATGAGACTCTTTGCACACTTAACTTACCCCCACGAAAAACGAAAGCCGGCTTATTAAACAAAGGTGCACTAAGTACTTTTTTATCTGCTATCATTAAACCCAATGGTGAACCAATATACGATTCGGGCAAACCCAATTTCCCCACTAATTCGGCATTCAAAATATAACCGCCATTCCACCCTATGATTGGTTCTATACCTGTTTTTGTTTTATAATCATGAATAAAGCTGGTAACTGTTTTTGTTTTATTACTCGATTGTGCAACAAAATTCCAATTAAACTGATTTAAGTTGGCCTTGGCTATAGCCCCGCTCCATGGCATTCCATCATCGTAAACTCCACTTACAAATTCATAACTTACTGCACCTTCTTTTTCACTATCACGAATAAAATCTTCGATTACCTTTTCTACCGGCGACATTTTAGTCTCGGCATCTTTCTTTAATACATTAAAAATCTTTTCTTCACCATGTATATCCACCAGATCAGTAAATTTTTTTGAACTCATAAACTGATCTAAATTTTTGGCTGTTTGCACCGGTGTAGGATAACTAAGTGTTGGGCGTAATCCGGCTGGCACAAATTGTATGTATCCACTACCCATCGGGATTCCCATTATAGATTCCGTTAACTTATTGTCGACCCTGCCGATATGGAAACGATCCACATCAACAATATCGGTCATTACCGCTGATTCCGCCCTATGTGATACGATAAATCCTTTTTCTTTTTTAACCTGTTTTAAAATTCTAAATCCTTCATCCCCCATTTGTTTAAAATGGATTCCCACACATAATTGATCAATTTCAATAATTTTTACTATTTCGTGTTTATATAATAAGTACAATTCCTTATCGTGCCCACTTTCAATAAATTCACGTATACTTCTGCTGGTATACTTTTCGTAAGTAATTTGCTTTGTTGCCATTACATAAATCGGCGATATATATTTCGCATTTTCTATGAGTAGATCTTCTGTTAATTCTTCTTCTATATTTAGTTCTAATCGAGATCTTACTGCCTGCAAAGCAATTATTTCCAACTCGTTTTTAACATATTTTCCAGGGAAATAGGCAATGGGTACGTTTGATTGTAATTTACGTATCAGCTTTTTACGATTATCAATACCTAAAAATGTACTTGATGTTAACTGTGATAAAGCCAAATCCAGATCGGTAAAGAAATGTGCTTGCATTTCTATTTTTTTATCTTCTGTTGGCTCAAATATTTCGTGATAAATTAAATTGATCAGTCCGCTTAATTCCTGTATGGTGTATTCCTGATATGGATAGTTATTTTTATTCCTGTGTCGGTATGGTAATGAATGATCGTGTCGGATTTTTAGTTCTCCATCGCGAAATAAAAAGATGGATTCAATGGCATTATAGTATTTAATTCTTTGTTTTTCTGATATCTCATGGTCATAGGTTTGTATCAGTTTTTCTGCATATTCGTATGCCATGCCCCGAAAAAATTGTTCTTCTACCCGAAAAAAACTTGGATCAATTAAAGATTTTAAGAAAATCATAAAATGCATACGCCCATAACCAGGCAAATATTCACGATTTGTAGTATTTAATATTTCTTTTAAATCATTGTTTTCTGAATAAAAGAATTTTTCATAATCGTTAAATGATTTTTTGGTAATATTCATCGTTCTCCTGTTCGACTTGGTTTGCCTATATAGTTTATAGCAAATATCATCCAGGTTAATCTTTAACGAATCTAGACTATACCTTGTTTGAACTACTTTTTGATTGTGTTCTATTTCATCAGCAAATCGATGTGGAAAAAATACACGTTCAATAATTTTACGAATGTGTTTTTGATTAATGTTTTTACCGTCAAATTCGATTACTTTTAACCTGTCGGTATGTGGTAAATGTTCACCAATTACTTCTGAATATACATTTTCGGGATAATATCTACTACAAAAAATAGGTGTACCGCATGCGGTAGCTTCAATAATTGGTAGTCCCCTTCCTTCGGTTTTACTTGGTAATAAAATCAGAGACGAAATATTATATAACTCGGGAATGCCAACCGGTTCTTCAAATTTTTCTTTAAATTTCTGTTTATCCAGTTCACTAAATAAAAAAGCCAGGTATATTTTATCCCGCACTTCATCATTCAGTGAGTCTAATAAATCTTTAAACTTAACTACCAATCTTTGAAAATACTTAAAATGCCCGTTTGCAATGGGGCCTGTAATAATAATTGTTAATTTTAGGTGCTTTGTTTCGCTAAAGCGTTTATAAAATTCTTCATCGGAAAATAATTTACTGATTAATTCAAAACCAATTTCAATACGTTTTCGGGAAACAATTCTTGTGGGTTGCAGAAAAATGATGTTTTCGTTTAGAAATTTTTCCACTGGCTTTGTTTTACGAGCACCTATCAAGAGTGGCCTGGGATTATCATCCGAAACCAAATCGGATTCTATTACATCTTTTGCCGAATAGCTTATTAAGGTATCGGAGTATCGACTCAGAATTTTTTCAAATTGATAAAAAGTACTTATTTTTTTCCGTTTTGATGTGTTTTGATATTCAAGTGTATCAACCGCCGTTCCAATTTCAGTTACATTGGCTGGATTTATTCCGTTTAACTTTATTAAATGTTCCGATTGCTGTTTATTGATATTTACATTAATCCATATTCTGGATTCCCATGGAAACAATATTTCAATAATAGAAAAGAATTCTCCGATATGCGAGTTGGTAAAAAAGAAATCTCTTGGGCCGTCGGGTAAATTATTTAATTTTTTATTTATTTCGCTATTACCACCCTCCCAGTAAAAATCGTGATTATTGTTGATAACGGGTATGTTTAAGAATTCTGATAATAAAACCACCGCCAAACTTAATGATACATTACCAGGATTAGAACACACATTAATTAGATACAATAATTGTATGTTATTTTCTAATATGTAAGTACCCAATTCATCGATAATTTTTAATGTTTGGGCCCAGAACTTTGTAATAAGTTCATTGTACGCTTGACTGCCGCGTTGTAATTTGGTAAAATAAAAATCTTGATATAGATCCCAACTATCGAAGGCTTGTAATAAAGGAATTTCGCATTTTTTTACGTATTCGGGTACAATTTTTTTTGCTTCAGGATAAAATTTTCCTGATATAAAGTGAATAGTGGATCCATTAAATTTTTTATTTAATATTTTTGTGTATTTATTCACTTCAATACTCACTCCATCAATAGAATACTGATACGTTAAAAATGCAATACCATTTTTGCATAAATATCTTTTGTAATCTTCGTAAGTACCTATAAAACGTTTACCCGGAACTTTTCTGTTTTCTTTTATTCGATCTAAAAATAAACCTAGATCAAACCAGGTTACAATTTGCTCCTTATGTAACTGATTTATGATATTTTTAACTTTTGAATCTGAATTTTTCATTGTAAGCATATTAAAAAGGTTTTTTAAGTTATAAAAAAAATGCTTAACATCGAAGAATTTTAATTTATACTTTAGTTTGTATTCTTAATTTTTTAATCGTTATGAATGTTTTAAAATTCTGGAAACCAATTATTATAGCTTCAATTATATTCTACGGCAGTTTAACTTCCGGTAATAATTTAACTCAATTCGGATTATTTTCTATTCCGAATATTGATAAATTAATACATTTCCTTTTTTACTTTAGTTTATCCTTAACATTCATAACGTCATTGTATAAAGTAAGTAAATGGAGTAATACTGATCTAATTTTTATTACTCTTATTTATACAATAAGTTATGGTATTCTTATGGAAGTGCTGCAGTTTTATATCAGTTTATCTCGTTCTGCAGAAATTCTTGATGCTTTATCAAATACATTGGGCAGTATTGCGGGTATTCTTATTTTTCAATACTTAAAATTAACTCGTTGGATAAAATTTCTATAAACCAATTTTACCATCAGAAGCTTTAATTTCTGTTGATAAATTTTCGATGGTTTCGGTATTAAACAAATCGTAAATTTGTTTATTAATTGGTAAATACTTATGATGTATAGGACATTGCACATCGTTGTGTGCATTCGCCGAGCATGTGCTTAAACCAATTAAACAATTTGTAAATAAATCTTTACCATCAATAATTTCAATAATATTTAATAAAGTAATTTCACTTGCGGGCCTGGCTAAACCAAAACCACCATGTGGACCTTTGGTTGAATTAAGTATTTTATTTTTTGCGAGTAATTGTAATATTTTTCCTAAAAACGGAGTTGGAATATTTAACTCGTTCGAAATTTCTTTAATACCTATTTTTTTATTGTCTTCGTTGTTAAGAGCTAAATAAATAACTGCCCTGATTCCATATTTACACGTATTTGATAACATAATAAGAATATTTTAATTAACCGGAATTTTTTCTATTCTTCGAATATGCCGACCTCCTTCGAAGTTAGTATTTAAAAAAGTATGAACTATTGTTTTTACTAAATTGTAATCGACAAAACGAGCAGGCAGTGAGCAAATATTAGCATCATTATGTAAACGCGCCAATTCTGCTATTTCAACATTCCAACATAATGCAGCTCTTATTCCCTGATGCTTATTTGCAGTCATATTAATACCATTTCCACTACCACATAAGGTAATACCGTAAATATGTTTTCCATTTTCAACTGCTTGTGCCAGGGGATGAGCATAATCCGGATAGTCAGTGCTTTCATCTGAATATGTACCATAATCAACTATTTCATGACCATCTTTTAATAGATCTTCTTTCAATTTTTCCTTATATTCAAAACCAGCATGATCGCAAGCAATTCCTATTGATAATTTACTCATTGTATTTTAAAATTAAGCTTTATTATTATCATCAAATTTAGTTATTTTATTTTTTATATAGTAAATTCTTTTAATCATTAAAGATATATTCTTAAATCATTAATATATAATATCTAATAACTTTATAACTAAAATAAAATGTTAACTACATTAACGTAATTAACACGTATGTATGATTTTAAACCATTATTTAACAGATTAGTTAAATTGTTAATTACTTCATTAACTTGTGTTAATTGAATGTTAATTAAAGTCAACAAAAACTAAAAACTTTTGCTTGTATTATAAATCATCTTGTACTATATATACTTTTTTAATTCAAATCAAAAATATTTTTTTAGTTTTAACCTCCAATTAGTGAACAATATTTCAACATGAATTGTGTACTGTTTATATAATAAATTATTAGTATTTAGTACTATTAACAGTCTGTTAATAAAGTTTGGATTTAGTTAAAAATCAATTCAATTGGAATAAATTACCTGTTAAAATAGTATTAAAATCTTTTTGAAAACGTAAAAAACAAGCAAATTAGAAAATAATTAATAACAGTATTAACAGGATATCATTATTATTATAATAGATAAATAAATTAATAATATATATATAATATAATTATGAGTGTTAAAAACAATATGGCAGCGAAGGGATTTGTTCAAAAGGAAATTGATTCAAATATCAATGTGTTGGATGAAATTAATAAATTGAAAAAAGAAAAAAATGCAATCATACTAGCTCATTATTATCAAACAGGTGATATACAAGATTTAGCAGATTTTGTAGGAGATAGTTTGGCATTATCGCAAAAAGCTGCAGAAACAGATGCAGATATTATTTTATTCGCTGGAGTGCATTTTATGGCAGAAACAGCAAAAATATTAGCACCAAAAAGTAAAGTGTTAATTCCTGATTTAAATGCAGGTTGTTCTTTGGCCGATTCATGCCCAGCTGATGAATTTAAAAAATTCGTTGAAGCACATCCCGATCATTTGGTTATATCTTATGTAAACACAACGGCCGAAATAAAAACCATGACAGATATTTGTTGTACATCAACAAATGCATTAAAAATTGTAGAATCATTACCAAAAGAGCAAAAAATAATTTTTGCTCCGGACAGAAACCTGGGTAGCTACATTAAACGAATTACAGGAAGAGAAGATATGGTGATTTGGAATGGTGCTTGTCATGTACACGAAGAATTTTCATTAGAAGCTATATTGGAATTAAAAAAAGAATATCCAAATGCAAAAGTAATTTCGCATCCTGAATGTATAAAACCAATTCAATTAATTTCAGATTTTGTTGGATCTACGGCGGCATTATTAAAATTTACACGAGAAGATACTAATAATGAATATATTGTTGCAACAGAATCAGGAATTTTACATCAAATGAAAAAACAAAATCCTGAAAAAACTTATTTAGTTGCACCATCGAAAGATTCAACATGTGGTTGCAACGACTGTAATTTTATGAAGCTGATCACCGTGAATAAAATTTACAATACTTTGAAATATGAACAACCAGAAGTTATTTTAAGTGATGAAATTATTAAAAAAGCGCGAAGATCTATTGATAATATGTTGGAGATATCAAAAAAACTAAATTTGTAATTAACAAAAAACAAAATTGAAGCAGGGACATTAACCCTGCTTTTTTTGTATATTTAAACTTTCTGAAAATAGGATATAGTGAGAGTATTTTTAATAATTAGCATATTATTTTGTACTGTGCAACTTACAATTGCGCAGACTGATAGTTCTGAATATAAAGTTTTTTATTATCCGAACGGAAAAATTGCAAGTGAGGGTTATATTAAAAATAATAAACCAAACGGTTTTTGGATTTCTTATTACATAACCGGAATAAAAAAATCTGAAGGAAAATGGAAAAATAATTTATTGGATAGTGTGTGGATTTTTTATGATCAAATGGGAGATACCACTGAAAAAATTAATTATTACTTAGGTAAAAAGAGCGGATATCAATATAAATACTACACCGAAGAAAATCATAAAAACAAAATAAAGCAAAGGGAATTATATCTGAATGGAAAACGAAGCGGAAAATCATTAGTTTATAATGTTCACGGAAATATTATTAAGGAAGTACCTTACGAAAATGATAAAAAACAGGGAATAGGATATGAATATGATCAAAACGAAAACCTGATTACCATTATTCGATACAAAAACAACGAGATTTTATTTCGCGAGGAAATAAACAGGTACAATAAAAGAGGCGAGAAAGAAGGATTATGGAAAGAGTTTTATGATAACGGAAATGTAAAAGAAGAGAAAAATTATTCAGACGGAAAACTTGACGGATATTTTAAAATTTATAATAAGGAGGGAAAATTAATTGAAACTTTATTTTATAATCAGGGCGAGATAGATCTTGAGAATGAGAATTATGAAATGGATATAGAACTTCGAGAAGATTATGATAAAGATGATAATTTAATTTTCCAGGGAAGCTATAAAAATAATATCCCTATTGGTGTGCATCGGTATTTTGATAAAAAAGGAAATGTTGTTAATTCGAAAACGTACAATGTGTATGGTAAACTAATTTCAGAAGGAATTGTATTAACCAACGGGAAAGAAGACGGAAGCTGGGTATTGTACTACAGTAACGGAGAGAGAAAAGCAGAGGGCAATTATTCAAATGGGAAAAAGAATGGAAAATGGACATACTATTACAAAAATGGAAAAATAAAACAACAAGGAAATTATTCGTACGGTAAATTAACGGGTAGTTGGAAATGGTACTACGAAAATGGATTTTTACTCGTAGAAGAATTTTATATTTATGGAAATAGGGATGGTGAGTCGGTTGAATACTCCGAAACTGGCGAAATAATATCAAAAGGAAATTACATAGAGGGTTTAAAAGAAGGTGAATGGATTTATAAAGTTGGCGATCAGGAATACAGAGGAAGATATGTAATGGGTGAGCGAGACGGGTATTGGAAAAGTTATTATACCAATGAACAAACACTTAGTTTTAAAGGCCGGTATTTACAAGGAAACGCGGATGGAAAGCACGAATATTTTTATGTAAATGGAAAATTAAAAGAAGAAGCTTACTATGAAAATGGAATGCATGTAAAATCATGGTCGAAATATAACGAGCAGGGCGAATTGGTTTTGGTAATTCAATATAAAAATGGCCAGGTTTATAAATTAAATGGAGTAAAAGTGAATTGGAACGAAAACGAAAGCCATAATTTGTAAATTTGCAAAGAAATATAGTTGCATGGAAGATTTTAATATAAGAGATTTGGCTGCCGATGACGCAGAAGAAGGCTTTAAAGATAAAGACCAGGAAATAGAAAAAAAACTACGTCCATTAACGTTTACCGATTTTAAAGGACAATTTAAGGTAGTGGACAATTTAAAAGTATTTGTACAAGCAGCATTAATGCGAAATGAGTCTTTAGATCATGTGTTATTACATGGCCCACCAGGATTAGGAAAAACAACATTGGCAAACATTATTGCAAACGAATTAAAAGTAAATCTGAAATTAACATCTGGCCCAGTATTAGATAAACCGGGAGATTTAGCCGGGTTATTAACAAACCTCGAAGAGGGCGACGTTTTATTTATTGACGAAATTCATCGCTTAAGCCCGGTGGTAGAAGAATATTTATATTCGGCCATGGAAGATTATAAAATCGATATCATGATCGATAAAGGACCCAGCGCCCGATCCATTCAAATAGATTTAAACCCCTTTACCTTAATTGGAGCCACAACACGTTCTGGTTTATTAACCAGCCCGTTACGTGCACGTTTTGGAATTAGTTCACATTTGGAATATTACGATTTTAAAATATTAACCGGAATTGTTAAACGATCGTCAGGGATTTTAAACATAAAAATTTCGGAAGAAGCTGCAATTGAAATCGCATCCCGATCGAGAGGAACACCGCGAATTGCCAACGCGCTTTTACGACGAGTACGAGATTTTGCCCAGGTAAAAGGAAACGGATCAATCGATATTGAAATTACAAAATATTCGTTAAAAGCTTTAAATATCGATAATCATGGGCTTGACGAAATGGATAATCGCATCTTGCTTACCATAATTGATAAATTTAAAGGTGGCCCGGTTGGAATTTCAACCATAGCAACAGCAATTGGTGAGGATGGAGGGACCATTGAAGAAGTGTATGAGCCTTTTTTAATTAAAGAAGGTTACATAAAAAGAACACCAAGAGGTAGAGAAGCCACCGAATTGGCTTATAAACATTTAAATAAAATTAAAATGGATGGTAATCAATCAACCATTTTTTAAGTGTGGATTATGAATATAGACAATGAATTTGAAAAAATTACAGCCTATTTTTCACCTAAAGTTATTAGTGAGGTAAACGACGTTTATGTAAAAATAGCTAAAATTAAAGGTGATAAAATTCCCTGGCATAATCATAAAAACGAAGATGAATTTTTTTATATTCTCGAAGGTAAATTATATTTTGAGATTGATGGAATGGAAAACTTTGAAATGACTAAAGGTGATTACTTTGTTGTTAAAAAAGGAATTAACCATAAAATATCAGCAATCGAAGAATGTAAAATTATGTTAATCGAAAATAAAACTACTGCTCACACGGGTGAAATAAAATCGGAAATAACAAAAAGTATCGAGGATCAATTAAAATAAATTAGTTAAACGCATTTGAAACTTTTTCCAAACGCTTAATGTCAAGAAGTGTTATTTTGCGTCCGTTTAAATCGATCAACTTATCTTGCTTAAATTCTGATAGTAATCGAATAACCGATTCGGTTGCAGTACCAACAATATTTGCGAGTTCTTCGCGGGTAAGAGAAATTTGAAGAACATTATTTTCGTCCAGATCAAAAATATCTTTTAAATTAAGTAGTACTTCAGCCAAACGCTCACGCACTGTTTTTTGAGCGATATCTGTTATAAATGAATTTGCTTCGCCCAATTCCCTGCAAGTTTGTTGCATCATAGCCATCGAAAAATTACCATTGGTTTTAACCAAGCTTATTAAAGTTTCGCCGGGTACAAAACATAATACTGCATCTTCGATTACTTTAGCTGATGAACAAGCCAATTCGTTACTTAAAATAGAACGATATCCGATAATATCGCCACGTTTAGCAAAAGCAATAATTTGTTCGCGACCATCAATGCCTGTTTTAAAAATTTTTAGTACTCCGGAATTTATACAGTAAAAACCATTGGTTCTGCTTCCTTCGTGGTAAATAATATTACCCCGTTTGTAAAAATTACACACCTTTTCCTTTTCAACTTTTATAAGCTCTTCTGGTGTTAAATGCTTAAAAATTGAATCAAGATCTGTAAAACAGTTATCGCATGTTGGTATTGATTCGCGATTTTTCATTTTAAATTGTAACTATTTATTTGATATAATGCAATTATATCGTTATAAATTGTAATTTTAAATACAAAAATAACCTTTTTGATGAAATAACAGAATTTGCAATCTATATTTTAAATGTATATTTGCAAAAATACTAAATATAAATATATATAGATATGAAAACATCTTTGAATATTAATTGGATTGATGGAATGGCTTTTGAAAGTGAAATTAACGGCCATAAAATAATTATTGATGCAGATGAAACGGTCGGCGGAAATAATCGTGGACCAAGGCCAAAGCCATTTATGTTGCTGGCATTAGCAGGTTGTACAGGTATGGATGTGGTTTCTATTTTGAAAAAAATGCGTGTGGAATTAGATAATTTTGGCGTAGAGGTAGAAGCAAATAATACGGAAGAACATCCAAAACATTACGATGAAATGAAAGTAATTTATAAATTCTGGGGTAAAGATTTACCTATGGATAAATTAGCAAAAGCTGTAAATTTATCGGAAGAAAGATATTGTGGCGTTAGCCATGTATATAAGCAGTACGTCAAAATGACGCACGAAATTCGTGTTAACCCTTAAATGCTGCTGTTTAGAACGCGAAAACCCGGTTTTATAACCGGGTTTTTTATTATGTATGGTATTGTTTTATAAAGCGGATTTAAATTGATTTAAAAACCGCACATCGTTCTCGAAATAAAGGCGAAGATCTTTAACTCCATATTTTAACATAGTAATTCGCTCTATACCCATTCCAAATGCAAAGCCGGTATATTTTTTACTATCGATACCACAACTTTCGAGTACATTCGGATCAACCATTCCACAACCAAGAATTTCCAGCCAACCTGTGTATTTACATACATTGCAACCTTTTCCGCCACAAATATTACATGCAACATCCATTTCGGCCGAAGGTTCTGTAAATGGAAAATACGAAGGGCGCAAACGAATTTCGGTTTGTGCACCAAACATTTCTTTGGCAAAATATAGAAGCGTTTGTTTTAAATCGGCAAATGAAACATTTTCATCAATATATAAACCTTCTACCTGATGAAAAATACAATGGGCACGAGCACTAATTGCTTCGTTACGGAAAACACGCCCCGGAGAAATAGTACGAATGGGGGGTTGGGAGTTTTCCATTACACGTACCTGAACCGACGAAGTATGTGTTCGTAATAGTACATCCGGATTTTTTTCAATAAAAAAAGTATCTTGCATATCGCGTGCAGGATGTTCGTCGGGAAAATTTAATGCCGAAAAAACATGCCAGTCGTCTTCTATTTCGGGACCTTCGGATATGGTAAAACCTAATCGTTTAAAAATATCAATAATTTCGTTCCGAACGATCGAAATAGGATGGCGAGTACCCAATTTAACCGGATCGCCTGGCAGGGTCATGTCAATGCCAGATTTGGTTTCAGAAGTTTGTTCTAAATTTTCTTTTAGGGTATTGATTTTATCTTGTATACTAAGTTTTAGCTCGTTTAATTTCTGACCTACTTCTTTTTTGTTTTCACGTGGAACGTTTTTGAACTCTGCGAAAAGATCATTCACCAAACCTTTTTTACCCATATATTTAATACGGAAAGTTTCAATTTCATCTAATGTATTTGCTACAAAATTTCTGGTTTCTTCTAAGTACTGATTAATCTTTTCAATCATGATTTTTAATAATTATTATAATTTTTTAATACGCATTTTAATATTTTTTACTGGCCTGTCGTTATCATCCGTTTCAACAGCAGCAATTTTATCAATTACATCTAAACCATCTATTACTTCTCCGAAAACGGTATAAGCATTATCTAAATGGGGTGTTCCGCCAATGGTTTGATATACTTTTCGTTTATCGTCAGGTATTTTATAATAACCTTGTTTATTAAATTCTTCTTCAGCCTTTTTGCGTGCTTCCGGAACAATTATTTGGTAATCAATTACACCACCCGTTTCAAATGCTTTTTCTTCTGCTTCTTTCTGATATTTAACAATTAATTTATTTAAGCGCGAAGCATTGATTCGATCTTCTACTTTTTCAATGTCTTCATCGGTAAAAACTTTCCCTTGTACGATATAAAATTGCGATCCGGCAGAACGCATCTCTGGATTCGTATCGTCGCCCTCGCGAGCTGCTGCAATAACTCCTTTTTTATGAAATATGGTATCTACGAATTCGGCCGGAATTGTATATCCAGGGCCACCTTCGCCTAATAATTCTCCGGGTTTAGCATCGCGCGAATCAGGGTCTCCGCCTTGTATCATAAATCCATCAATTACTCGATGAAAGAGTAATCCATCAAAATAATTTTGTTCTATTAATTTTTGAAAATTTTCTTTGTGTAAAGGAGTGGCATCGTACAATTTAAAAATCATAGTGCCATATTCTGTTTCGAGTTGATAAAGTTGGTCTTTGGCTTGTTTATCAGAATGATCAAACTGACAGGAAAAAGCCATTAAGCTTACAATTACTGATAATAGAACAATTCTTTTCATATGTTTCTAGTTTAGAATAATCAACAAAAATAGAAACAAATAACGATTTTATACAATATTGCTTCAAGAATATTGAAATCAGAATATAAGAAAATGGATTTTTAACCAAACTGTTTTAGTTTAAAAATGTGTTAATATATAAAAACCCAATTATTATGATAATAGAAATAAGTAGTTTTATTTTGTAAGATTAACTAAAATAAAATATTCTTTGAGTCAGATAAAAAAACTTGCCGGACAAACCATAATATACGGATTGAGTAATATGCTCGGTCGGTTTTTAAATTATCTTCTGGTACCCTTACATACAATGGTTCTTGGAAAATTTTTCTTTGGTAAACTTACGTATATATACAGTAGTACTGCCATATTGCTGGTTCTTTTAACCTACGGTCTCGAAACGGGCTTTTTCAGATTTGCAAGCAAGAAAAACGAAGAGTATAATAAAGTTCTGGGCACAAGCCTTTATTCCATAATTACGACCACAAGTATTTTTATTATTTTATCCTTAATTTTTAGAGATTTATGGCAGAGTTATTTCGAAGTAAATCAATATAAAATTGTTATATACTTTATTTTCATTATTGCCTTTGATGTACTAAATGCAATACCTTTTGCTAAACTGCGAATTGATGAACGGCCGGTTAAATTTATGTTTATTAAACTGATTGGAATAGGAGTTAATATCAGCTTAAATTTATTTTATCTGTGGATTTGCCGAAAACTAAACGAAAATGGCGACAATGGATTTTTAGCTAATTTGTATAAACCCGAATTAGTATTAGATTATGTTTTAATTGCAAATTTAGTAAGCAGTGCCATAACATTTATTATTTTATTACCCGAAATTATTAAAGTAAAACCTGTATTCGATTTCAGTCTACTAAAACGAATTTTAAAATATTCATTTCCCATTTTATTAATTGGGCTGGCTGGTCAGTTTAACGATCAAATCGATAAGATCTTAATACCAAAACTTATTAATGATCCGAATCCAATGGAGCAATTAGGTATTTACGGAGCTAATTTTAAGTTATCTGTATTAATGGTTTTATTCATACAAATGTTTCGGTATGCAGCTGAGCCTTTCTTTTTTAAGAATGCAGAAGATAGGAATGCGAAAAAACTATATGCAGATATAATGAACTACTTTATTATTTTTGGATTAATAATATTTTTAGTAGTCCTATTTTACATAGATATTTTTAAATATTTTATCGATCCTGAATTTTGGGAAGGACTTTTCGTAGTGCCAATTTTATTAATCGCTAAGTTAATATTTGGAATATTGTTCAGCTTGTCCATATGGTACAAAGTTACCGACAAAACAAAATACGGAATATTAGTAGCTGCAATAGGTGCTATAATTACCATCGTAATGAATGTTTTGTTATTGCCGAAAATAGGTTATTTAGGTTCGGCTATTGCAAGTTTGGTAAGCTATTCGGTAATGTTGATCGTTTCGTATTACATTAGCAAAAAACATTATTTAATACCCTATAATTTTAAGAAAATAGCTTTTTATTTTGTTTTGGCTTTTGGTATGTTATTTATAACAAAGCTTTTTAATTTCGAAAAGCAACTTTTTCAATATGGATTAAATACTATATTCATTCTGATATTTATATCAACCGCATTTATCATTGAAAAAAAACATATAATTAATGAAAATTAAGATCGTAAATCAGTCAAACAATCCATTACCCGGTTATAGCACCGATCATTCGGCAGGAATGGATTTAAGAGCAAATCTAAAAGAACCGGTTAAATTAAAACCTTTAGAAAGAATTTTAATTCCTACAGGATTATTTATCGAATTACCCGTGGGATACGAAGCACAGGTACGGCCACGAAGTGGATTAGCACTAAAAAAGGGTTTAACGGTTCTTAATACTCCTGGTACCATAGATGCTGATTATCGCGGAGAAATTGGAGTTATTTTAATTAATCTTTCAAATGAAGAAGTAAGCATAGAAAATGGCGAAAGGATTTGCCAGATGGTAATTGCAAAACATGAACATGCAGAGTTAATTCAGGTTGAAGTGTTAAATGAAACGGAGCGAGGAGCCGGAGGTTTTGGTAGTACCGGCGTTAAATAAGGATTTCTTAAATATTGTTAAAAATAGTAATTTGTAAACTTAACATTCGTTTTTGTGTTAAGTTTATAAATTTATTTAAATAATATAGATTGATATGAGGGTAAAGCAACTATTTTTAGTGCTATTGATAATCTTGACTGTTTCTGCTTGTACTGGAAAAAAGGAGATTACAAGTAGCAATGTAAAAGCCAAAAAGGAATTATCAGAAGATAAAGAACAATTATATTATTATGTTTTTTTAGAAGCTAACCGAAAAAAACTATTGGGTGATTTAAACGGTGCTCTGGCTTTATATTATCAAAGTTTGGAAATTAATCCAAACGCCGCTGCTGCTATGGAAGAAATATCCATTATCAATGAAATAATTCAAAACTTTGAAGTAGCGATTAAATATGCTAAAGCTGCAGTAGAATCCGAACCCGATAACAAATGGTATCATATGCATCTGGCCAAGTTGTTTATTGTTACAAACCAGTATAACGAAGCTATTGAAGTTTATAAAAATATTGAAAACCGATACCAGGAAGATTTAGAAATACCATACAATTTGGCTACGCTATACACTCGTATCGGCGAATATAATAAAGCCATTCAACTGTACGATCGAATAGAAAATAAAACTGGAATAAATGAGAACATTTCAATACGAAAACAACAACTTTATTTAGAAACCGGACAAAAATCTAAAGCATATAAGGAAATAGAAAGATTAATTGAGTATTATCCAAACGAACCACGTTTTTATGGTATTCTTGCCGAAATGTATACGAACGATAACCTATTCCTAAAAGCAGAAGAAAACTACAATAAACTATTCGAAATCGATAGTACTTATATCATTGGACAATTATCAATTATTGATTTTTACAGAAAAAAAATGGATTATGACAATGCATTTAAAATGATCAAAAAAGTAATTTATAATCCTGAAATAGAATTCAATCAAAAGGTAATGGTATTCGTTTCGATGCTTAATAGTCAGAATGAGTTTGCCATTTATAATCAACAAATAGAAAAAAACCTAACACTTTTAAAAGAAGAATATCCGGACGAAAAAGACAGTTATACTTTATATGCCGACTATCTGATAAAAATGAATAAGTTAGACGAAGCAAAAACAGAGATAGAATATATACTGGAAAATTATTCGGGTAACATTGTATTATGGGAACAATTATTATCGATTTATAGTTATAATAATGATTTTGAAACTTTATTTGATCAATCAAAAGTGGCTATTGATAGTTTCCCAAACCATTCCATATTTTACCTGTTTAACGGCATATCAGCTAACCAAACAAACAAGTGGACAGATGCCATTGATGTATTGAAAAAAGGCTTAAAAACCATAGAAAACAACCCCGAATTAGAAATCGATTTTTACATAAACCTGGCAGATGCTTACCATCAAACGGGCGACTATAAACAATCCGACTATTATTTTGATTTGGTATTAAAACGAAAACCTGATAATATTTATGTAATGAATAATTATGGTTATTACTTATCTTTACGAGAGGAAAAACTGGAATACGCCGAATCATTAAGTAAAAAAACCATTGATGCAGAGCCAAACAATAACACCTATTTAGACACTTATGCCTGGATATTATATAAAATGGGGCGCTATCAGGATGCTTTATATTATATCACAAAAGCAATCGAGAATGGTGGTTTAGACAGTAATGTGATTGTTGAACATTATGGTGATATTAATTATAAAGTAGGCAATAAAGATAAAGCACTAGAATTGTGGGAACTAGCTAAAGAAATGGGTAATAACAGTGAGGAGTTACTTAAGAAAATAGAAAACCAAACCATCGAATAATTTGTAAAACGCATAATGAAAATCAGGTATAAAATAGTTATTCATCTTATTGTTATAAGTCTATTTGCACTAAATTCTTTTGGTCAAACTAAAGAAGAATTAGAACAACGTAAGCAAAAAACATTGGATGAAATTGAGCTTACAAACAAATTATTAGAGGAAACAGAAAAAACAAGATCAGCAGGATTAAATAAGTTATTAATTATTAAAAAGCGAATTAACCTCAGAGAACAGTTGATAAATAATATATCTGAGGAAATTGACTATTTAGATAAAAATATACAAGAGAAAACTAATAACATAGAAAAGCTGGAAAATGAAATAAAAACATTAAAAAGCGAATATGCTAAAATGATTTATTTCGCATACAAAAACAGAAACAATTACGACCGACTCATGTTTATTCTAAGTGCCGAAGATTTTAATCAGGCATACCGACGAATGAAATATTTTCAGCAATACTCAAAATATAGAAAAAAACAAGCGCAACAAATTGTCATAAACCAAAAAAATCTCGCATACGAAATAGAACAACTAAAAGACAAAAAAAATGAAAAGTTGGATCTGCTTACCAGAAAGGAAAAAGAGAAATCTCATTTAACAAACGAAAAAACAAAGGAAAATCGCGAATTAATCCGATTACAAAACAAGGAACGTGAACTGAGAAAAAAGATTAAACAGAACGAAAGAGCAATGAAAGAATTGGAAAATGCAATTGCAGAATTAATAGCAAAAGAAGCAGCATCCAATAAAACATTTAAGACACTATCAGCAAGCGAAGAGGTCATCTCAAATCAATTTAAAAGTAACAAGGGCAAATTAAACTGGCCTATTGATAAAGGGGTAATCATAAGAGATTTTGGCGAACATGCACACCCAATTATAAAAGGAGTTAAAATTAATAACGATGGCATTGATATAGGGGCAAGTAAAGATTCTAAGGTAAAAGCTGTGTTCGAAGGAGAAATTAAAAAAGTAATTGCCGTACCAGGTGCAAATATGGCTGTAATTATCCGTCACGGACATTATCTTACTTTATATTCAAATATTGTAAACGTTAGAGTAAAAGTTGGGGATGTAGTAAGGGAAGGATTTACTCTTGGAGATGTATATTACAATGAAAACAATGAAGAGGGCTCGACTGTGCATTTTAGGGTTTACGAAGAAACACAGGTTTTAAATCCAAAAATTTGGTTAAGAAGTCGATAAATCTTCTATAAATTCTATATATTTGAAAATTATAAGAAAATTAATGTAACCATTTTTGCCTAATTAAGTATACAAGCTTAATTGTATAACTTAAAGACAATTGACGTGCTAACAACTACATTAAAAATGGAAAAAAGCATTTTAATAGAGTCAAAAATCGAAAACATCAATAAAATCGAGAAAATTATTGATGAAGTTTCTGAAAAAGCAAGAATTAATTCCGAAGTATATGGCAAAATGCTCATAGCAACAGTTGAAGCAGTCAACAATTCAATTGTACACGGGAATAAGGAAGACGAAAGTAAAAATGTAAAAGTTGATTTTAACATCGAAGAAGAACATATTAGTATTTTTATAGAAGACGAAGGCCCCGGTTTTAATTTCGATAACGTACCAGACCCAACCACTCCAGATAATATTGAAAATATTCACGGTAGAGGCGTTTATTTAATGAAACACCTTGCCGACGAAGTCGTTTTTCATGGTAAAGGGAATAGAGTAGAAATAAAATTTTTTCTTAAATAAATAATGCCCATAAATTTTTTTACCGAAGATTCTTCATTTACACTTAAAAATAAAAGAAAATTAAAATACTGGATCCAGGATACAATTCAACTAGAGAATTGTAAAACAGGAGAAATAAATTACATTTTTACTTCCGATAAATACCTGTTAAATATTAATAAGCAATACCTTTCGCACAATTATTATACCGATATAATTACATTTAATTATTGTGAGAATAAGGTAATCAATGGAGATATTTATATAAGTATCGATACCGTTAAAAACAATTCAACGCGTTTTGCTGTTACATTCAATGAGGAATTAAACCGGGTTATGATTCACGGAGTACTTCATTTATTGGGTTACGATGATCATAATGAAAAAGAAAAGTTACAAATGCGCGAAAAAGAAAACTATTATCTAGAAAGATTAAAAAATCTTTCCTAATTTTCCAAAAATTTTAAATACGTAATTGTATGTTGCCAGAATATGATGTAATTGTGGTAGGTGGTGGACATGCCGGATGTGAAGCGGCAGCAGCAGCAGCTAATATGGGATCAAAAACATTGTTAATTACAATGGACATGACCAAATATGCTCAAATGTCCTGTAATCCGGCGATGGGCGGAATTGCTAAGGGGCAGATCGTAAAAGAAATTGATGCTCTGGGCGGATATTCTGCGATCGTTACCGATAAAAGCATGATTCAGTTCAGAATGTTAAATCGTTCTAAGGGTCCGGCAATGTGGAGTCCAAGAGCCCAATGCGACCGAATGATTTTTTCAGCAGAGTGGAGAAATATTTTAGAGAATATCGAAAATTTAGACCTTTGGCAAGATTTGGTTACCGAGTTGCTTATTGAAGAAAACGAAATTGCAGGTGTAATTACAAAGCTTGGCATTAAAATTAATTCAAAAACAGTTATATTAACCAATGGGACTTTTTTAAATGGGTTAATGCACGTAGGTAAGAAGCAGGTCGAGGGAGGCAGAGCAGGAGAAGCATCTTCAAAAGGAATTTCAGAACAGCTGGCATCATTTGGTTTTGAAGTAGGACGAATGAAAACCGGTACTCCGGCGCGAATTGATGGTAGAAGTATTGACTTCACTAAAGTGCAGGAACAAAAAGGAGACGAAGGTGGCGGACAATTTTCATTTATAGAACACGATTTTATACCCAATAATAATAAAAGTTGTTTTATTACTTATACCGACACAAACGTACATGATATTTTAGAAACAGGCTTTAAAGAGTCGCCACTTTTTAATGGAACAATTAATGGTGTAGGCCCAAGATATTGCCCGAGCATAGAAGATAAAATTGTAACATTCGCCGAAAAAGACAAACACCAGTTGTTTCTGGAGCCCGAAGGCCACACCACCAATGAATATTACATAAATGGATTTTCATCATCCTTACCTTGGGATGTTCAGTTAAAAGCATTAAAAAAAATACCAGGCTTGGAAAACGTAAAAATTTACCGGCCCGGATATGCGATAGAATACGATTATTATCCTCCAACACAATTAAATCATACATTAGAAACAAAATACATAAAGAATTTATATTTTGCCGGACAGATTAATGGAACAACAGGATATGAAGAGGCAGCTGCGCAGGGAATGATGGCAGGAATAAATGCTAGCTTAAAAGTGCAAAACAAAAAGGAATTTATTTTAAATCGAGATCAGGCTTATATTGGTGTATTAATTGACGATTTGGTTACAAAAGGAGTTGATGAACCCTATAGAATGTTTACATCAAGAGCCGAATACCGAATTCTATTACGACAGGATAATGCGGATTTAAGGTTAACCGAGTTATCCTTTAAAATGGGATTGGCTAAAGAAGAAAGGTTTTCTTTGTTAAAAGAAAAAATACACGCAAGAGACCAAATCATTGAATTTATAAAAACGCATAGTATTTCACCGGAACAAATTAACGCATATTTGAAGCGCGTAGAAACAACTCCACTAAAACAAAAACGAAAACTCCTGGATGTTGTTTTAAGGCCACAGGTTAGATTAACCGATTTAATTGAAGAAATTGCAGAATTGAAAGAAATTGTAGGCCAAATAGAGCACAAAAAAGATGAAATTATTGAATCAGCCGAAGTGTTGATTAAATATTCGGGGTACATTCAGCGCGAGCAGCAAATGGCTGACAAATTAAAGCGCTTAGAACACATAAATATACCAAAGGGTTTTAACTACGATAACATTTCTTCTTTATCTACAGAAGGAAGGCAAAAGCTTAAAAAGATTGAGCCAAAAAACATAGGTCAGGCGGCCAGAATAAGTGGCGTTTCGCCATCAGACATTAGTGTTTTATTAGTTTATATGGGTCGATAGGGTTCCACGTGGAACTTTATCGGTTTTTTAGTAATGTGTTCCACGTGGAACTTTAACATTTTTAGTATGGATAAAAATTTCATTGTTTCCGGCAAGCTGGTTGATGTGGTGGCCCGGAAAATATTTAATGCCAATGTATACATTAAAAATGGCATAATTACAGACATTAAAGAATCTTCCAAAAATTATAATCATTTTATTTTGCCTGGATTGGTTGATTCGCATGTACATATCGAGAGTTCAATGCTTATTCCAACAGGTTTTGCTCGCGCAGCCGTGAAACACGGTACTGTTGCAACCGTTTCGGATCCACATGAAATTGCCAATGTGATGGGGGTTGAGGGGGTTGAATATATGATCAATAACGGAAAAAAAAGTCCGTTTAAATTTTATTTTGGTGCGCCTTCCTGTGTTCCGGCTACGCCGTTCGAGACTTCCGGGGCTGTTATAGATTCGGAAGAAATCAAGAAGATGATGAACAATCCGGATATTTATTATTTGGCAGAAATGATGAATTTTCCGGGTGTTATTTATAATGACGAGGAAGTTATCAAGAAAATACAACACGCCCACAAGGCAAATAAACCAATTGATGGACATGCGCCCGGACTTAGTGGCGAAGGATTAGAGAAATATTCTGCCCAAAATATCTCTACCGATCACGAGTGTACAACCGTAGATGAAGCAATTGCGAAAATTGAAAAGGGAATTAAAATTCAGATTCGTGAAGGCAGTGCGGCAAAAGATTTTGAAAATTTATTTCCACTACTATTGTCGCATCCTGAGCATGTAATGTTTTGTACAGACGATTGCCATCCTGATGACTTGATTAAAGGTCATATTAACAAAATAGTTAGCAGAGCAGTTAAAAAAGGTGCGGATATTTTTGATACCCTGGCTGCAGCTACTATTAACCCAAGGAAACATTATAATTTAAAAACGGGTTTGTTGCAGGTTAACGATCCTGCTGATATTATTGTGGTGGATAACCTGGAAGAATTTAATGTTCAAAAAACTTATATTGATGGTAGCTTAGTTTTCGATAATGGAACTGTTTTGATCGAAAAACAGTCCGAAAATCCCATCAATAATTTCAACTGTGAATCATTAAACCCAGAAGATTTGTTTATTCGTGCCACCAAAGATAAAATACAGCTTATTGTTGCAAAGGATGGCGATTTAATTACGGGAAAGGAAGTTGTTAAGCCTAAAATTGAAAATGGTTTTATTGTAAGTGATGTAGATGAAGATATATTGAAAATCGCAGTAATTAATCGTTATCGAAAATCTCCACCACAAATAGGATTTATCAAAAACTTCAATCTCAAACGTGGAGCTATTGCAGGAAGCATAGCTCACGATAGTCATAATATTATTGCCATCGGAACAAACGATCATGATATGGTAAATGCAATTAATAAAGTAATTAAAAACACTGGGGGGATTGTTGCGGTGGATGGAGAGAAGTTTAAAGATTTAAAGCTTAATGTAGGTGGCTTAATGTCAACGGGCGAAGCAGAAGAAGTAGCACAAAAATACCACGAAGTACACCAGATGGCAAAGCAATTAGGATCTGAGTTAACAGCTCCCTTCATGACAATGGCTTTTATGGCCTTGCTGGTAATACCAGAACTGAAAATTGGCGACAAAGGTTTATTCGATGTAACTAAGTTCGAATTTACATCCTTATTTGTTGATTAAATAATGAATGAAAAGCAAAAAGAAAAATTTAAACCTACTCTTGCTGTACTGCCCGACAGTCCGGGAGTATATCAGTTTTTTAATGTTCAGGATGAAATTATTTACGTTGGTAAGGCAAAGAATCTTAAGAAACGGGTAACTTCTTATTTTACGAAAGATTTTTACGAAAACAACAAAGTAAAGGTACTGGTTAGTAAAATTGAGCGAATAGAGTATATTGTTGTTCAGAGCGAATCAGATGCTTTGCTACTAGAAAATAACCTGATAAAGAAATATCGTCCTCGTTATAATGTGATGCTAAAGGATGATAAAACCTATCCCTGGATTTGTATTAAAAATGAACGATTCCCACGTGTTTTTTATACACGAAATGTAATTCAGGACGGATCGAAATATTTTGGCCCATATACTTCGGTGCACATGGTAAAAATAATGCTCGATTTAATACGTCAGCTTTATCCTTTGCGAAATTGTAACTTGAATTTATCGCAGGAAAAAATTGACCAAAAGAAATACAAACCATGTCTTGAATATCATATTGGAAATTGTTTAGCTCCATGTGTGGGATTGCAATCCGAAGATGATTATAACAAGTCGATCGAGCACATTCACAAAATCATAAAAGGAAATATACAAGAGGTAATCTCTTATCTTAATGAGCTAATGGCAGATTACTCGTCAAATTTTAAGTTTGAAGATGCACAAGTTGTTAAAGAAAAAATCGAAATACTTGAAAAATATAAAAGTAAATCGACGGTGGTTAGTCCGGGTTTAAACAATGTTGATGTATTTAACATTTTGGATGATAATAACTTTGCCTATGTTAATTTCTTAAAAGTTGTAGAAGGAAGAATTGTACAGGCTCATACATTGGAAATTAAGAAAAAATTGGACGAAAGCACAGAAGATTTATTATTAATGGCCATTGTGGAAATAAGAAACCGATTAAACAGTACTGCAAAAGAAATCATTACATCCGTAAATATCAATTTAGAAGGGGTTAAGATTACTGTTCCTGTTCGTGGCGAAAAGAAATCATTACTCGAATTATCTGATAGAAACCTGAAATATTATCGTTTAGAAAAACAAAAAAAATCGGAAAAGAAAAAAGAGAAGCACTCAAGCAAGCGAATATTGGAAGTGATTAAAAAAGATTTGAATTTAAACGAATTACCTGTGCACATCGAATGTTTTGATAACTCAAACATTCAGGGAACAAATCCTGTAGCAGCCTGTGTGGTATTTAAAAACGCAAAACCAAGCACCAAAGAATACCGGCATTATAATATAAAAACAGTTAATGGACCCGATGATTTTGCTTCCATGGAAGAAGTAGTTTACCGACGATATAAACGTTTAGTTGATGAAAATAAAAGTCTTCCTCAATTAATTGTAATCGACGGTGGAAAGGGCCAGTTAAATGCAGCTTTAAAAAGCCTTGAAAAACTAGATATTAAAAAAAGTGTTTCCATCATTGGGATTGCAAAACGTTTGGAGGAAATTTTTTATCCTGGCGATCCAATTCCTTTATATCTTGATAAAAATTCTGAATCCCTAAAAGTAATTCAACACATTCGTAACGAAGCGCATCGGTTCGGAATAAAATTCCACCGAAATAAACGATCCGGGAATTTTATAAAAAGTGAATTGGAAGATATCCCGGGTATTGGACCAAAAACCATCGACATACTTTTAACAAAATACAAAACCATTAAGAAAATCCGATCGTTGAGTCTAGACGAAATTTCAAGTGAAATTGGTAATACAAAAGCAAAACTGCTATTTGAATACTTCAACAATTTGTAAATAAGGGCGTTAAGACGTATAAGCTGTGATGTTTACTTCGCTCGTTTATATATTAATAAATACTTTATATAATCTATTATAAAAATCATTAAAACAGTAGAATAAACATATAAAATGATATTGTTAACTGTCTGAGATTTTAAAATTGATTCTATGCTTGGCCATCGGTTTGTAAAAATTAATTATGAGGATGATTTAATTTGTAAAATAAAAAATCAATCGAAAAGATTTAGGTAAAATTTATTCAATTATCTTTGCAGCTAAGAAAAATGAACTTTTTTATGCTTAAAAAGGGTAATTCGATACATTTTAATAATGCCATCCGGGAAATTTCAGTATTCCAAGATACCATCCTTTCAGTTTCTAAAATTCAAGAAAATCAAGATACCATTGCGGTAAAAAAGGACACAAACCAACTAATGCCTAAAATTCCATTGGGCACTATCCGTCAAATTGATTTGAGTGCAGTTGATTCTATATTACTTCGCAGTGAAGAACGGGAGCGGCAAATTGAATTGGAAAAGCAACAAGAGTTGGCTGCACAACGAGCATATTATCGAAGACCCAAGGATACCACAGAAATATTATATAAACAATTTGGAATAGCAGGGTTTCCGTTGAAGGAAAATTTGGAAAGGGATCCTTTTCAACAAAATTTTCTTTATAACTTAACAAGTTACAAACCAGAGTTAGAAAAAGTAAATGAGCTGGTTTTTATTGAATCGGAGTCGGAACAAAAAGTTCAATATCAATCTGAAATTAAAAATGAACCCAAAATTGAGCCAGAATATATAACAGGTAAATTTCAGTTCGATTGGATAACCATTTTATTAGCTGTTTCGTTGCTCATATTGGGTTGGGTGCGTTTATTTAATAAAAAATACCTCACATCACTGGTAAAAGCAGTGGTAAGTTATCAGGAATCGAATAACTTATATCGCGAGAAGAATTCATTAATGGAGCGCGCTTCGTTTTTAATTAACTTATTGTTTTTAAGCAACATATCTATTTTTACCTTGCAGTTGTCTTATTACTTTAATATCGATCTGAATGGTATTGAAGATTACATCTTGTACTTAATTATTTTTGGGTCATTGCTTATGCTTTATGTTTTTAGGGCACTTAGTAAAAGCCTGATTGGTTATGTGTTTTTAAAACAAAAAGTATTTTCCGAATATTTTCACAATGTCAATATTTTCACGAAAAACACAGGTTTAGCCCTATTTCCGATCATCATCATTATACAGTTTTTTCCCTACGATTACATCCATTTGATATTTTATTTAGGAATTGGCATGGTTAGCATTTTGTATTTCCTATTGTACATAAGAGCATTTCAAATAATAATTCGCAAGAATGTTTCTATATTCTATATGATTTTGTATCTTTGTGCATTTGAAATTTCACCCTTGCTGATTGTATATAAAATTTTATTATCGGTTGTATAACAATAAATTAGGAGTTCAATAAAGATTAAGTATTTTTTAAAAGAAACCCAAATAAGTATACATGAAAATAAAGACGATTTTAGTTTCACAACCAGAACCCCAAAACGATAAGTCGCCCTATGCAGAGCTGGCAGAAAAGAATGGCTTAAAAATTGATTTTAGGCCATTTATTAAAGTTGACGGAGTTCCAGTGAAAGAGTTCAGGCAGGAAAGGATTGATATACTTGCTCATACCGGTGTTATCTTTACCAGTAGAACTGCTGTAGATAACTATTTCAGAATATCAGAAGAGTTACGAATTGCTATTCCCGATACCATGAAATATTTTTGTATCTCAGAAGCAACTGCTTTTTATTTACAGAAATACATCGTTTACAGAAAACGAAAAATTTTCTATGGTAACGGAACATTCGCTGATTTAATGGAAGTTATAAAAAAACATAAGGATGAAAAATTTCTTGTTCCTTTGTCAGATACACATAAAGAAGAAATACCCAAAAAATTAGAACAGGCAAAAATTAAATACACGAAAGCGATCATGTATCGTACCGTAAGTGCTGATCTATCTGATTTGGCTGATGTCAATTACGATATGCTTGTTTTCTACAGTCCATCAGGAATTAAATCATTATTCGAAAATTTCCCTGAGTTTAAACAAAACACGACACAAATAGCCACATTCGGACCAAAAACCGCAAAAGCGGTTAAAGATGCCGGCTTAAAAGTGAATGTGAAAGCGCCTACAAAAGAAGCGCCATCCATGACCATGGCTATTGACCAGTTTATTCATTCGAACGGAAAAGCTAAAAAATAAGTAAGTAAGAAATTAACGAAGAAGGGAAAGATAGGCTTTCCCTTTTTTTGTTTTCATATGGTGATAGTTGCATAAATACATTATTTTTGAATATGCAAAATAGTGGGCAGACTTTTAAGAAGAACGAGCGGTTAAAAAGTAAAAAATTAATCGAACAGCTGTTTAAGAAAGGGCAAATCATTCATCATTATCCTTTTAAAGCATTATATCTTTTTTCACAAGATGTTGATTTGTTATATCCTGCTCAAATAGCAGTAAGCGTTTCGAAAAGAAACTTTAAAAAAGCGGTAGACAGAAATTACATTAAACGTAAGCTGCGGGAGGCTTACCGAAAAAATAAAAATAATTTCTATCAGGTATTAACAAACAGTAATCAAAAGCTTTATTTTTTTGTTATATATACTGCAAAAACTGATTTAGAGTATTTAGAGATTGAAAAATCCATGCAATTACTGCTTAAAAAATTATTAAGAAAACTGCCACAGAATGAATCAATAAAGTCTGATTAAGCGTTAAAAAAAGTTAATTAGCAACGGATTTGGTAACTCTCAAAAATTATTAAGTAGTTTTGCATGTAATGGTCAAAATTTTGTTATGAATAAAAAAAATAAACGAATGATGTCAAAAAAATATATCAAACGTTCATTTCTTTCTTTTGCCATGTTGCTGTTACTAACAGCTAGTTTTTTTGCATTTAAAGAAGGAGATGATTTTAAAATCGCCAAAAGTCTCGATATCTACTACTCTTTGTTTCGCGATGTAAATATCTATTATGTTGATGAAACGGATCCGGAGAAAATGGTTGAAAATAGTATTAATTCCATGCTCGAAAAGCTGGATCCATATACCGTTTATATACCTGAAAAGGATATGGATGAGTTTACTTTTATGACAACCGGAGAATATGGTGGAATTGGCGCCTTAATTCGCAACAGTGGAGAATATCCGATTGTTGCTCAGCCATACCGTGGTTTTCCTGCCGATAAAGCCGGATTAAAAGCTGGTGACAGAATTTTGGAAATTGATGGAAAACCAACCAACGAGTATGAATTAAATGAAGTAAGCGATCGCTTAAAGGGCATACCGAAAACCAAATTGAAATTAGTAATCGAACGGCCTTACTCAAATGAAAAATTTGAAAAGGAGTTGGTACGCGAAGAGATTAAAATTTCAAGTGTTCCTTATTATGGATTGGTTGATGATGGAATAGGATATATCCGTGTATCAAAATTTACACCTGATGTGGCAAGCGAAGTTAAAGATGCCCTTCGCGATCTGAAAGCCGATTATCAGATTACTTCACTGGTGATGGATTTAAGAGGAAATCCTGGTGGTTTGCTTATTGAAGCTCCACGTTTGTGTAATCTGTTTGTGGAAAAAGGTGAAGATATTGTAAGCACAAAAGGAAAAGTTAAAAAATGGAATCAAACACTTAAAACTACCGATCCGGTTTATGATCCCGACATTCCCTTGGTTGTTTTGGTGAGCAGAGGATCTGCTTCGGCTTCCGAAATTGTAGCAGGTGCTCTTCAGGATTTGGATCGTGCAGTTGTATTAGGACAAAGAACTTTTGGAAAAGGCCTGGTGCAAACAACCATTCCGCTGAGTTATAATTCGCAGCTGAAAGTTACAACTGCCAAATATTATATTCCAAGCGGCAGGTGTGTTCAAGCTTTGGATTACACGCACCGTAACGAAGACGGGAGTGTAGGCCATATACCCGATTCATTAATTTCCGAGTTTAAAACACGAAATGGCCGTAAAGTATATGATGGCGGTGGTATTATTCCTGATGTTAAGGTGGAGCCCGAAGATTTGAGCCAGTTGTCTATAAGCCTCATTACTCAGAACGTAATATTTGATTATGCCACAAAATTTGCTCACGAAAATCTTAGCATACCTAATGTGGATGATTTTGAAATTACCGATGAAATTTATAATGATTTTATAGAATTTGCTTTAGCAGATAGCTTGCCTGGTCGGCAAACAGGTTTTAGTTATGTAACACAAAGTCAGCGTGAACTGGATGAACTGGAAAAAGTACTTAAACGCGAAAAGTATTACGAACTAGCAAAAGATGAGTTTGAAAGCTTAAAAGTGAAGCTAAATAATGATAAAGAAAAAGATTTACAAACCTTTAAGCCTGAAGTAGTGCAATTTTTACGTGATGAAATCGTAGGCCGCTATTATTATGAAGATGGCCAAATTCAGACCAATTTAAAAGACGATAAGCAACTTTTTAAGGCCATTGAGATCTTAAAAGATGAGAACAAATATAAATCGATATTATCACCCGAATTTGAGAATAAACAGCAACTGGGCATGAAAATAAGCATGATAGATAAAAAGGAAATTGTAAACGATAAAGAAAATATCGATCGATATTATTTTGAATCCGCCATGAAATAAAAGTTATATAGACTAATAAAAAAGCTATTGGCTCATTACCAATAGCTTTTTTTGTTTTGCTAATTAAGAATAAAT
Organism: uncultured Bacteroidales bacterium; assembly: GCA_964450375.1. GTDB lineage: Bacteria > Bacteroidota > Bacteroidia > Bacteroidales > UBA12077 > UBA12077. Next base: position 9,706 of record CAYVEW010000008.1, on the reverse strand, counting down.
CCTGAACGAATTTATTTTCATTTATTACTGAATACCATTTTAATGTGCTTCCAACCAGTTTTCTCCGGTTCCGATATCAACAGTTAACGGAATGCTCAGTTTTACCGCATTCTCCATTTTTACTCTTATGACTTCTTTAATTTCATCCAGTTCTGGTTTATACACATCAAAAACCAATTCATCATGTACCTGCAGTATCATTTTCGATTGGTATTTCTTTTTTCTGAACTCGCTGTAAATATCAATCATCGCCAGTTTAATAATATCGGCAGCCGATCCCTGGATTGGAGCATTAATGGCATAGCGTTCGGCATTTCCGCGAACGATGCCATTTCGTGAATTAATATCGTTTAGAATGTTTCTGCGGCCCATCATGGTTTCTACATAACCTTTTTCCCGTGCCATGGCAATACTTTTATCCATGTACTCCTTTACCTTGGGGAAACCATTAAAATACTCATCAATGAGCTGTTTTGCTTCGGTTCTGGGAACATTTAGACGCTGAGACAACCCGAAGGCCGAAATGCCGTAAATAATGCCAAAATTTGCCGTTTTTGCCTTTCTTCGCTGATCGCTGGTAACATCATCCAAATTTTCCACGTGGAAAATTTTAGCCGCTGTGGTTGTATGAATATCCACATTATCTTTAAAAGCCTGAATCATATTCGTATCCTGACTTAAATGCGCCATAATCCGAAGTTCAATTTGCGAATAGTCGGCTGCAAGTAATACATAATCCTCGTTGCTCGGAATAAATGCCTTTCGAATTTCGCGCCCGCGTTCTTCGCGAATAGGAATATTTTGAAGGTTCGGGTTTTTAGAACTTAATCGGCCCGTTGATGCTACTGCTTGCTGATAGGATGTATGAATTTTCCCTGTTTTATGGTTGATTAATTTGGGCAAGGCTTCAATGTATGTTGAAAGCAATTTTTTTAATGATCTGAATTCCAGAATATCCTGAATGATAGGATGTTTATCAGATAATTTCTGCAATGTTTCCTCGCTGGTTGAATACTGTTTGGTTTTTGTTTTTTTAGCATTCGGATCCAGTTTCATTCGATCAAACAACACTTCGCCCAACTGTTTTGGCGAAGAAATATTAAATTGAAAACCTGCCTGTTCAATAATCTTTTCTTCAATACTAATTAGCTCTTTGTTAAGTTTTTTAGCATAATCATTTAAAGCATTAATATCAATCTTTATTCCGGTTTGTTCCATATCTGCTAAAACCGAGATCAAGGGCATTTCCAAAGTGTACGAAAGATTATCCAAATAATTTTTTTTCAGCTCTTTTTCAAAAAGTTCTTTTAACTGAAAAGTTAAATCAGCATCTTCGCAGGCATAATCAACAATTTTTTCGATAGGTACATTCTGCATCGAGTCTTGTTTGGCTCCTTTTTTGCCAATCAACTCTTCGATATGAATTGGTGTATAACCCAGGTATTGCTCCGATAAAAAATTCAGGTTGTGGCGCAAATCCGGCTGCAATAAATAATGTGCAATCATGGTATCAAAAATTTCACCATTCACTTCCACATCATATTGATTTAAAATGGATAAATCGTATTTTATGTTTTGACCGATTTTTCGAATGTTCGGGTTTTCAAAAACTGAAGTGAATTCTTCCAATACACTTTTTGATTCTTCCTGGTTTTTCGGAAAAGGAATATAATAGGCCGAATGACTTTTAAATGATATGGCCATGCCTACGATATCTGCCGAATGCGAATCCAACCCGGTTGTTTCGGTATCGAAACAAAACTCTTTTTGTTGTAAAAGCAAGTCAATTAATTCCGATCGCTTTTCTTTGGTGTCTACCAGTTTATATTCATGTTCGGTATTCGAAATATTATGTAAACTGCTTGGGGCTCTTTCAATTTCAGTATCTCCAAATAAGGAACCCTGCATTACTCCAGATGCCGGAGTGGGTATAATGTCTTTTTGAAATAATCGCCGGGCAATGGTTTTAAACTCCAGTTCTTCAAAAAGTTTTGTCAATTTCTTCTCATCCGGGTCTTCCATAATTAATTTATCTGGCACTAAATTAACAGGAACATCCAGTTTAATTGTTACCAACTCTTTGGATAGCATTACCAGCTCTTTGTTTTCTTCCAGTTTTTCTTTTTGTTTCCCTTTAATTTCATCAATATGTTCGTAAAGATTTTCAATACTGCCATATTCGGAAATTAATTTCATGGCGGTTTTTTCGCCGATGCCAGGAGCACCGGGAATATTATCAGAACTATCACCCATTAAACCCAAAATGTCGATTACCTGAACCGGATCTGTGATTTTATATTTTTCACAAATCTTCTGTTTGTCAATTACTTCCATGTCGTTTCCACCGCGGGCCGGTTTTAACATAAAAATATGATCCGAAATAAGCTGACCGTAATCCTTATCGGGAGTCATCATGAAGGTTTTAAACCCTTCTTTTTCGGCCAATTTAGCGAGTGTTCCAATTACATCATCTGCTTCGTATCGTTCTACTTCAATTACCGGAATATTAAAACCTTCGATTAATTGCTTAATATATGGAATAGATAGTTTGATATCTTCTGGTGTAGCTTCGCGCTGTGCCTTATATTCTTTGTACATCTCGTGCCGAAAAGTCGGATAAGGCGGATCGAAAACCACTGCAATGTGGCTTGGATTTTCTTTGGCGATTAAATCAATCAGGGTGTTGGCAAAACCATAAATGGCTGAAGTATTTTGACCTTTTGAATTGTATCGCGGGTTTTTAATAAATGCATAATAGGAACGATAGATTAATGCATAAGCATCTAACAAATAAAGATTTTTAGACATAGTTTTAAACTTTAACTTAAAGTAATATTCAATTGTATTATGAAACAACCAAATTACAACAACCAAATTACAATTAATAATCAATTATCGAGAAAAATAAATGGTCGTTCTTTAAAAATCGAAGGGTTGAGATTAAATATTTTAAGCAATCCCTAATGTCAAGATTTCGTTTATTTTTAAGGGATAGATTATTTATTCCCATAATTCTGAGTCTATGTTCTTCCTTCTGTTAATTCATAAAAACCCAGACCAAATTCAGTAGGTATGCGGGTTGTTAAAACCACAAAGTAAAACAAAACATCTACTTTCTGATTATGTATTTGGATTTTAGAATTTAACAACACGAATTGTCTTCTCATTAACTTTCTCAGGGCAAAAAGATGAGCAGATCAATAACGGTCGCAAAATGTTAGAATATGGTGAGTTATTTATAAATTTTCTGAAAATAATTTAACCTGATTGCGTATTTCTTTCTTGACATCATCCCAGTTAATTTTATGAAACATATTGGGAATGATTTCTTTTTCGGCATCATCAAAATAGCTTAAGCTTTTTAAAACTAAGATTTTTGAACCATCCGCATATTTTTGATCATAAAAGCTTATCATTTCTTTTAAAGAATATTTTTTAAGAAGAAAATACAAGTCAATAAAATCTTTCATCGAGCCTCTGCCTGTAATGGCAGAAAGCTTCATTGCCGCAATATCTTTTGGATGCCCTAACTTAAAAGTGTCTTTGTCAATTGCCTTTTCCAACCATGGGTATTTGTAATTTACAATATCTGTTTTGATATCGTTAATGGTACAAGTACATTTTGATTCTGATAATGAAATAATATTTACTGTCCCAAACCTTGATAGAGAATCAAGTATTGTATTAGGTTCAATACTTATATTGCCAAACAGATCAATATCAATTGATGTTCTGTGTCCTAATTGTAATGCTAAAGATGTACCACCAACTAATCTTAGTTTAGAGAATTTACTGTCCTGGTAAATACTTTTTAGAAGTTCCAGTGTTTTGGGGTGGATTGTTTTATAGTATAGCATCTGAATTCACTTAACGGAGTATTTGTAATCAAAGAAATAAAACTGGCTGTTTTTAGATCAAGCTCTCTAACATTTTTAGCACAATTTGCTATAGCTTGTTTACCATAAAGTTTTGATATTAATTGCCAGTCCTGGTAAAAACCATAAATCAGCACTTTCTTTATAATATAATCACTGTGTTTATTAATTTCAACATCGGTTATATTAACATCCCAAAACAAATGGGGGGAGAAATCATGGACTGATATGCTATTTAGTTTTTCCAATTAGATCAAAAGTTTGATACGATACAAAGATATCAATTTTTCACTCAAATTACATTAAATGTTTTCTATATCAGATTTATGATCGTGATGATACTAATGCTTTTGTTAATCTTGATCAATTGGATTTTTGGTGTGTTAGTTATATTGATAATGGTGTTGGTGGTGTGTGTCAAGGTACTACTTTAAACTCAAGATTGTTCATATTTTATGTTGGGGTTTGTGCAAGTCCCGTAGGGACAATATTAGGTAAAAAAAGAGCTATATGATACCCAAACCCCTTTGGGTGAAATTAAAAATAACCAGTGGTTTTTAATTATCATCAGCATACCATTCGGCAAATGATGTAGCCGTTTCGTGCAGCTTTAAACTAAACAGCTTTAGATGGGCCGGTAAGTTTTTCTGAATTCGTTCAACAAAATCGATCACCATATTTTCACAAGTGGGTTGATAGTCAACGACATGCTGGTTTCTAAACATTTGATTATCTAAAAAGTGAATGCTATTGGCTGCTTGTTTGTTCAGGACAATGGCATGGTCCATAGGATGCACAACCTGTTCATTTACTATTTTCTTTAAATCGCCAAAATCAATGACCATTCCGTTTTTAGGATTATCATCATCATGAATTGGCTCGCCAATTACGGTTACAAACATGCGGTACGAATGCCCATGAATGTTTGCACATGGGCCATCGTAATTCCATAAGGCATGTGCAATTTCGAAATTAAATTCTTTGGTTACTCGGATTTTTGCCATGATTAAATTTGTTTAAACATGATACAAAGTTACAACACAAATGTTTACTACTGATATAAAAGAAAACCATTCTTAATCATTAAGAATGGCTTATGGTATATTTTTAAAATTGTACTATCCTAAAGTACATTTGCTAACACAATTCACAATATTACTTAAGTTCGCATGCTTTAAGAAATAATAGGTATTTTTTCCTTCGCGTTTTGAACAAAGCACGCCTTTATCTTTTAAAATTCCCAAGTGATGCGAAGTGGTTGATTGTTCAATTTTTAATAACTCGTGAATTTCGGTTACAGTTAATTTTTTTCCATCTTCTAAATAGCTTAAAATAGCAATTCGCATTGGATGAGCAATTGCCTTTAACATATTAGCTGCTTCTTCTAACTGTTCTGTTGTCAAATCTTTAAAGTCCATTCTAATAATTGTAATTTTGGTTAATTAGACAAATGCAAATATATAAATATATTATTTTAAAAAGATGATAATTGTCAGAAAATTTGTTATTTATGTGTGATCATGAATGATTTACAAAAAACCCACCATAAAAAAGGATTGGTTTCTGAACTAATCCCAATTTAATGCGTTTGCCATATTTAGAAGTTCATAAAAATTTGGGTACAGGAATTAATTACTATATTTGAAAAATTAAGAAATAAATATGTCTGTTGTTAATAAAATAAAAGCTCCAATTGAAGCAGAAATGGAAAAATTTGAACCGTTTTTCCGTTCATCCATGCAAACCAAAGTACCTTTGTTAAATATCATTATGAATTATATTTTACGAAGGAAAGGCAAGCAAATGCGCCCGATGTTTGTTTTTTTAGCTTCGAAGATGTTAAAAAATGATGTTGAAAACTCGACATATACTGCAGCCGCTTTAATTGAATTACTGCATACAGCTACACTTATTCACGACGATGTAGTGGATGAAGCCTATGAGCGTCGTGGTTTCTTTTCAATTAATGCACTTTGGAAGTCGAAAATTAGTGTGCTGGTGGGAGATTATTTATTATCCAAGGGCTTGCTATTAGCAGTTGATAACAACGAGTTTGATTTGTTAAAAATTGTTTCGGTAGCAGTTAAAGAAATGAGTGAAGGGGAATTATTGCAGATACAACAATCGCGTAAGTTAAACATTACCGAAGAGATATATTACGATATTATTCGAAAAAAGACTGCTGCTTTGATTGCTGCTTGTACTGCGTGTGGTGCAAAAGCTTCGGGTGCCGATGATCAGATGGTTGAAAAGTTACACTTGTTTGGCGAACATGTTGGGATGGCTTTTCAAATAAAAGATGATTTGTTAGACTATCAGAACAATGGAAACATTGGCAAACCTTCCGGAAATGATATAAAAGAAAAGAAACTCACTTTGCCAATTATTCATGTATTAAAAAATGCAACTTCAGCAGACCGCAAAAGGATTTTAAGTATTGTAAAACGACAAAATAAAAACAAAAAGAAAGTTCAGGAAGTAATCGATTTTGTTATTGAAAATGGCGGACTGGATTACACCGAACAAAAGATGCATGAGTATACTGAAAAGGCGTTAGAACTGCTCAAAGATATCCCTGAAAGTGAATCGAAAGAATCGATGGTGGAGTTGGTTAATTATGTAATTATCAGAAAAAAATAAACCAGAAGCTTTACTCATTACTTTAGGAAATTCATGGTGTCGCGTCGAGCGACATCGTTGATAAGGCAGAGTGAGTGAAATTTATTATCTTTAAAGTTGTTAACTTAGATGAAAAACCACGATGTCGTTCAGAACGTCACCATGGTTACGTCTAAACTACTACTTATCCGATGACTTTGAGTTATCGGACAAGTAAGATTCGACAAAAAAACACCTAAAAAACATGCAATTCGAAGAAGGTTTCTTATATCATATTTATAATCAGGGCAATAACCGGCAAAAGACATTCTTTAACCAAGAAAACTACCTGTTTTTCCTGAAAAAAATACGAAAGTATATTATTCCTTATGCCGATATATTGGCCTGGTGCCTCATGCCTAACCATTTTCATTTGATGGTGTTGGTAAATAAGATTACCAGTACTACTGATCCGATGTCTTCAAGTCATCGAATTAGTCACGGAAAAACTCACGGTGTCGCTTTAAGCGACGCCGTGAGTGAGCATGGGAAAGAACCCGGCGACATCATGAGTGAAAAGGGACAACCAACAGTGTCGCTCGGAGAGACGCCGTTGGTGAACCCGGAAAAAGAGAAAGGGCGAACTTTTAACCATTCGATTGGCATTATGCTTCGATCTTATACCAATGCAATAAATAAACAACAAAACAGAAGCGGAAAGCTTTTCAGAGAAGCAACCAAAGCCGAATGCATCAATTGCCCTAAAGGCATTACCCCATCCTTTATTATAAAAAATGGAATTACCGAAATAAAAGTAGGAAATACTGAAAAGGAATACCCAAAGATTTGTTTTAATTATACTCATCAGAACCCGGTTAAAGCGGGGTTAGTTCTAAAAGCAACAGACTGGGAGTTTTCATCTGCCAGAGATTATGCCGGATTGCGGGATGGGAAGTTGGTTAATAAAAAACTAGCTGAAGAGCTGGGGTTAATTTAAATGATTACTGAAACTAGACTGCTACTAATCCGATGACTTCAAGTCATCGGATTAGTCACGAAAAACTCACGGCGTCGCTTTGAGCGACACCGTGAGTGAGCATGGGAAAGAACCCGGCGACAACGTGGGTGAAAAGGGACACTTTAAGTCATCGGAACAGTAAGAACAAGAAGCGACACCGTGGGTAAGCCTAAAAATATTTAATTTCTTTTTGGTAAATGTCAGAAAGCAA
>CAYVEW010000008.1:0-1904 GCA_964450375.1 uncultured Bacteroidales bacterium | reverse complement strand
ACCGTGGGTAAGCCTAAAAATATTTAATTTCTTTTTGGTAAATGTCAGAAAGCAAGTTATTTGCCAAACGGCTGGCTCCAATTCTAAATAACTCAGGTGTTAACCATTCATCTCCCAGGTTTTCTTTTACAATAGCAAAATATGCCAACGCATCTTCTTTGGTAGCGATTCCACCGGCAGGTTTAATACCAACTTTTTTTCCGGTCTTTTCGTGGAACATTTTAATGGCTTTGGTCATAACATAAACAGCATCAGTAGTTGCTGCCGGATCTTGCTTGCCTGTGGAAGTTTTAATAAAATCAGCTCCGGCTTCCATTGATAGAATGCTGGCATCCCAAATTTGTTGGTAAGATTTTAAGGCTCCCGATTCAAGTATCACTTTTAAATGATTATCACCAATTACTGATTTAATGTCTTTTATTTCTTTGTAACAAAATTCATAATCTTCTTCGAAAAACTTCCCAACTGATAATACGATGTCTATTTCTGATGCACCAGCAGCAATTGCTTGTTTGCATTCTTCAATTTTAATATTTAAAAAAGTTTGTGATGATGGAAATCCGGCACCAACCGATGCTAAACCAAGCTCCGAAACTGTTAGATTGCTTTTTACACAATCTACCATACTTGGGTAAACACACATTGCAGCAACATTTGGCATGTCTGGAAAATGATTCTTAAAATCATTCACCTTTAAAGTCATTGGTTTTATTTTAGAAGTATTATCTTCTGTATTTAAGCTTGTTAGATCAATTAAACTAAAAATCTTCTTTAAATTTTCTTCGTTTGCATACTGGTGACTGTTATTGGCAATAATTGCCACTTTCTGCTGAATGTTTTCATCCAGAAAACCAGCAGGATATTTTTTTAAAACTTCTTTCATAAATATATTTGATTAAGGTTTGGTTCTTATTTTAACTTTTTATTTTCCTGGTGCCTTGTTGCATCGCGCTTGGTTTTCTTTTCCAGGTTTTTATTTAAAGCATCCGTCAAATTTACACCAGTTTGATTGGCAATGCAAATTAATACAAAAAGCACATCGGCAAGTTCTTCTTCCAGGTTTTTTTCTTGATCACTTTCCTTGAAGGATTGCTCTCCGTATTTGCGAGCGATAATTCGGGCCAGCTCGCCTACTTCTTCGGTTAATAATATCATATTGGTAAGCTCATTAAAATAACGAACTCCATAGGTTTTTATCCATTGATCTATTTTATTTTGTGCTTCTTGTATGGTCATGGTTATTTCGTTTTACCTCGTGCCAATGAAAAGAAAATACCAATAAAACATAGAACAGCAAAAATTAAGAATGCTGTGCGAATGCTGGTAATAAACTCGGGGAAATTCGACGGATTAATTTCTGCTTTGCCTATAAAAATTGAGAAAATCATCATTGCAATTCCCATACTCGACATTTGCCCTACCAATCGCATGGTACCTACTGTGCCCGAAGCAATTCCATAATATTTTTTTTCTACCGAACCCATAATGGCATTGGTATTGGGCGATGAAAACAAAGCATATCCGATTCCAAAAACAACTAAAATCGGGATAATAAAGTAAATGCTTGTATCATTTCCAATAAAAGCAATGACAAATAATCCAATGGATAATAAAGCCATTCCTACCGAAGCTACTTTGCCAGGATCAATCTTATCGGATAATTTACCCGTAATAGGCGAGAACACTGCCATTAGCAAAGGTTGAATAACCAAAATCTGACCGGCTTGTTGTGGGTTAAATCCTTTGATATATTGTAAATACAAGCTTAATAAAAATCCAATGGCAAAGGTTGCGCTGTAATTAATCAATGCTGCATAATTCGAGAAAGCAAAAACCCGGTTGTTGATAAAAAGCTGAATGTTTAACACCGGAAAGGGTTGGCGCTTTTCGAAAGAAATAAATAA
>CAYVEW010000007.1:52378-55640 GCA_964450375.1 uncultured Bacteroidales bacterium | reverse complement strand
CTTTGTGTGCCTTTGTGGTAAAAAAAATAAAAGTTAAAAGTTGGCAGTGGGCAGTGGGCACTATGCAGTTGGCGGTAAGCAGTTGACAGTCGCAGATAGACTATCGGATTTGCGAGAAAAAAAGCAGCAGGTGGCAGTTTGCAGTTTGCAGGTGGCAGTTTGCGGGTGGCAGTAAAAAAGCTTTGAAATATCCGTAGAACTTGCAAACATTTAATATAAAATTCAAAAATAATTTTATCAGTAATCACACAAAGAGTTAAATTTAAGTCTGGAAGTTTAAAATTGCTTAGTTTTGTATCAAATCAAATAAATGGGATGAAGAATTTTAAAATTATCTTTTTTCTTTTTACAGCTATACTCATTGGATGCAATGGAGAAAAAGAATCACAGAAAACTACGATTGCTACCCTAAAAGGCCCTTCGGCAATGGGAATGATTCAAATGATTGATAGTTTAAATCAACTTGAAAATACGGAAATTGAAATTACTGTTTACAATGAACCAATTCAGGTTCGAAAATTAATGCTTGAAGGAAAAGTTGATTTTGCCATTTTGCCAACTACAATGGGAGCAATTCTTTATAATAAAGGCGTTCCGTATCAATTAGCTGCTATCCCGGTGTGGGGAACTTTGTATTTATTCGGACAGGATACTACCATAAAATCGTGGGATGATTTGAAAGGAAAAAGAATTAATTTGATGGCTAAGGGAATGACACCCGATGTATTATTCAGGCAATTATTAATAAAAAACGGAATAGATCCGGATAAAGATGTGGTGCTGGATTATTCATTCCCAACGCATATTGATCTTGCCAATGCTGTTGCAGCAAATCAGGTTGCTCTGGGAGTTATTTCAGAACCTTTGGTAAGCATGGTGATGGAGAAAAATAAAAAAGTATTTCCGATTCTCGATTTAAACAAAGAATGGAGTAAGGTTTATCAGAATGTTGCCATTGCACAAACAGCTTTATTGGTAAACTCCGGTTTTGCAAAAAATAATCCGCAAGAAGTAAAAAATATTTTAACCTACTACCAAAAATCATCCGATTGGGTAAACAAAAACCCAAAAGATGCAGCCAAACTAATTGTTCAGTACAATATTCTACCTACTAAAAATGTAGCTTATAATGCAATACCGAGATCAAATCTTGATTTTACAGAAGCATATTTGGTTAAGAATCAAATTCACGAATACTTAAAAGTTTTTTTTGAAATGAATCCCGATATCGTGGGAGGCAAATTACCTGATGATGATTTTTATTTAAATTAAGATTGTAAGCAAAATAATTATTAAATTTATTGTTTGAATCAACCTTTTGTACTGAATTACGTATATTTACTCTAAAAGCTAAAAAATGAATTCATCGACCACATACGACTGGCAAGGAAAAAGCATCTTAATAGCTGATGATGAACTACATAACTTTATTATCATTGAAAAATCATTACAAAAAACGGGAATCAAAGTTTATCATGCGGAAAATGGCGAGCAAGCTGTTGAGATCTTTAAACAACACCCCGAAATTAATGTCATATTGATGGATATCAGAATGCCTGAAATGGGTGGATTGGAAGCCACAAAATATATTCGCAGTGTAAACCGTGAAGTTCCAATCATTGCATTTACAGCATATGCATTATCTGATGACGAAGCCATATCGCTCGAGTTTGGATGCGACGATTACATTTCAAAACCCGTACGGCCTGAATTTCTTATAAAAAAAATAAACGAACATATACTCTAAATCTTCGAAATCAATTATAATTTGTAACTTTCTGTGCAAATATTGAATCCTTTAAATGAAATCATTTTTTACAAAAGGCAGGTTTATATCACTAATTTCCATAATTATTTTACTTATAATATGGAAAATTGCTTCAGTAATTTATAAATCGGAATTAATACTTCCTTCGCCTGAACATACATTGGTTTCAACCATTAAATTATTTACCGCAAAAAGTTTTTTAATTGTTATAGGCTATACTATTTCACGAGGATTAATAGGTTTTGCATTCTCTTTTATTTTAGGAGTAGGATTAGGAGTTTGGGCAGGAACAAATTCCAACTTTAATTCATTTTTAAAACCCATTTTGGTTACCATCAGGTCGGTTCCTGTAATATCCTTAATTCTGTTGGCCCTTATATGGTTTCAGGTAGGTTTAGTGCCCGTTTTTATTGGTTTTTTAACCATGTTTCCTTTTATCTGCACCAATGTTATTGATGGAATTCGTAATGTGGATAAGGATTTAATTGAAATGGCAACCATCTATAAAGTCGATAAATCAAGCATTATTAAAGAAGTTTATCTGCCGGCAATTACACCTTTTATTTTTAGTGGTGCATCGAGTGCAATGGGTATCGGGTGGCGCGCCATCATTATTGGCGAAGTGCTAAGTCAGCCACAATTCGGAATCGGTACTTTTATGCAATCGGCACAAACTTATTTGCTTGTAAACGAAGTAATTGCATGGACCATTATAGCCGTGATAATTAGCTATGCATTCGAAGTAATAATCCGCAAAATTGAACATGGAATTGTAATCTGGAAATAACCGATATGTCGCTAACAATAAAAAAACTTAATAAATCCTTTGATAATATTCATCTGTTTAAAGATTTCAATATAGAAATCGAAGAACACACCATTACTTGTATTTTAGGCCCGTCGGGTTGTGGCAAAACCACCTTATTAAATATTATTAGTAACTCTGTGCAACCCGATTCAGGAAGTTTCTCCGGATTTGATGAAAAGACCTTATCGTACATTTTTCAGGAACCCCGTTTATTGCCATGGAAAACAGTCCGGGAAAACATAGCTTTTGTTACGAAAAATAAAAGCTTAAATACTGATCAGGGCAAACTAATCGATAAATATTTACAACTGGTTAATTTAGAAGAATTTGCAGATTACTTTCCCAACAAATTAAGTGGTGGAATGAAACAGCGTGTTGCCATTGCAAGGGCTTTCTCCTACCCTTCGGATTTAATTCTAATGGACGAACCTTTAAAAGCCCTGGATCTTAAACTAAAACTAAATTTAATAAGTGCTTTCAGGAAAATATGGCAAAACGATCGAAGAACCGTAATTTTTGTTACGCACGATATTGATGAAGCCTTACTTCTCGGCAATGAAATTTATGTATTTAGTAAACCCCCCATTTACATAAAAGAAAAATTCACCATTGATTCTAAAGATCGAAGTTTACAAAATCCTGAAATAATAGATCTTAAAAATAAAATTTGGGAAGTGATGGATTAA
>CAYVEW010000007.1:0-52278 GCA_964450375.1 uncultured Bacteroidales bacterium | reverse complement strand
ACAAAATCCTGAAATAATAGATCTTAAAAATAAAATTTGGGAAGTGATGGATTAATTCTAAAACTGCAATGCAGCATATTAGTAGATCAACTCTTCAATTTCTGCTTTATCTTTTACCAACTGCGATTTTAATGTTTCGATGTCGCTTATACATAATTCGTCACGCATGCGTTTATGAAAAGTAATCGTGGCTTCTCTATTTATTAAGTTATAATTGATATCATAATCGAATAAATGCACCTGCACACTATGTTTGCTGGACTCGGGCGATAATTTAATGTTTAACATCCCACGATAACGATTCCTTCCGCTTACCAGGCTAACGGCATAAACACCATCTTTGGGTACCAGCTTTTCTTTTTCTTCTATAATCACTTCCAGTGTTGGAAAGCCAATTTTTTCACATTTGGGGTCTCCTTTTTGCAACGTTCCTGTAATAATAAAAAAGTGGTCTAAATAGGCGTTGGCTCTTTGAACACGCCCATCCGCAAGAGCTTTTCGAGTAATTGTTGAGCTAACAGTTTCGTTTTCTAACTCTTGCATAGGAATTTCTTCAACCTTAAAATCATGATTTTTAGCCAATTCGTACAAATAAGAGTAATCGCCTTCGCGGTTATGTCCGAAATGATGATTAAAACCAACAATTATTATTTTTGCTCCTAATTTATTTAGTAAAATATCTTCGACAAACTCGTGCGAAGTAGTTTGTGCAAATTCCTTTGTAAAGTTGATTATAATTAAATGATCCAATCCTGATTTTTCGAGAAGATATATTTTTTCTTTCTGACTGTTAATTAATTGAAGATCTTTACCTGCTGTTTCGGGGTATAGTACTTTTCGCGGATGTGGATGAAAAGTAATTAATACCGACTCACCATTAATTCCTTTTGCCAGGGTATTTAATCGGTTAATAATTACTTTATGGCCTATATGCACCCCGTCAAAAGTTCCTGTAGTTACTACAGGATTTTTTATATTCTTCAGATTTTCGAAACTTCTGTGAATTTGCATTCTCCAAGTATTTTTTTTAAAGAACCCGAATAAATTATTCGTTTTTTTCCTTTACAAAATAAGCTACTTTTTCCAGCGATGTAACCATATCGTACTCTTCTAAATACACATTTGGTGAGATATTAAGTGGCGTTGAAGTATAATTGAGTATTCCTTTAATTCCTGCCATAATTAAGCTTTCAGCAACATTAGCAGCATCTTCGGGCGGAACTGTAAGAATTCCTATTGAAATATCCTGTTCCATAATTATCTTATTTAAATCGGCCATAGGATAACACTTTACCCCCGAAATTACCCGGTTTGTTTTTTCCGGATCGGTATCGAATGTTGCTGTAATTTTTAGCTTGGTGCGCTTACCGTTAAAATAAGATGTTATGGCACGTCCTAAATTTCCGATACCAACAACCGCAGCTTTCAATCCTTCTTTGGTATCAATGATATCGCCAATAACATCAATTAAAGCTTTTACGTCGTACCCTTTTTTCAGGGTGGTTGAATATCCGATAAGCATGATATCGCGACGAACCTGAACCGCTGTAATATTATGTAAATTAGCTAGTTCGTGCGAATATATATGTGTTTTCCCCTTGGCTAAACAATTTAATAATGTTCGTCGGTATTCACTTAAACGTCCAATGGTTTTTTCGGGAAGTCTGTTCATGTTGCTATAATTTGTAAAACTCGTTCAATTTACAAAAAAAAATTACATTGGCAAGTTTACTGTAAATGTAGTACCCTCACCAACTTTACTATCAATTTTTATATCGCCGTTGTAAAGATCAACAATGCGTTTAACAATCGGCAAACCCAATCCGCTACCAGTAATATTTTTAGTAAGCTCGTTCTTAACTCTGAAAAATTCTTCGAATAAATTGTCAATTTCTTCCTGCGACAATCCAATACCTGTATCTTTAACAATCAATTGTATGGAATTATTATCGGAACTTAAAATAATATCGACCATTCCGCCATCTTTATTATATTTTACCGAGTTCGATATCAGATTGTTAAAAACAATTTCGATATCACCGGGATCCGCCTTCAATTCAACCTGATCTTTATCGATTAGGTTAATTTTAACATCTTTCTGAATAGCATAGGGATTAATGGCTTCAATAGCAAGTTGTGCAATCTCGCCTAACTTTACCACTTGAAGTTTTTCTTCTTTTTTCTCGAAGCTTATTTTGGTTAAATCCAGTAAATCCATAATTAAATTACGCATTCCTTTTATGCGCTGAAGCGATCGATCCACCACCTGATCATAGGCTCCGATTTCTTCGCCCATCTCTTTATCTTTGATAATTCGCAAATAACCTTCAATCGCATTGAGTGGAGCCTTTAATTCGTGCGATAGCACCGATAAGAACTGAAAACGCACTTCTTTTCCTTCCTTCTTCATCTTCTTGGTCATACCACGAAGAAAAAGATGCTTTGATACATTTTCTAAGGATGATTTTAACTCCTGGGGCGTAAATGGTTTAGGAATAAAATCATATGCCCCATGATCGGTAGCTTTAACAGCAAGCTCCAGGGATGCATATGAAGTTATCATCATAACCAGGATTTCCGGTTTATTATTGCTAATAAATTCAAGCACATCAGTTCCTAAAATCCCCGGTAATTTATTATCAAGTAAAACAATATCGATATGTTCGGACTTAACTTTTTCAATAGCTTCTTCGCCTGTTTCCACTTCGATCACATCAAAGCCAATATCATCATCCATAAAAGGATAACTAACGGTGAAATTACTCAATATTCTACTCACACCGGAACGTATTCCCGGTTCATCATCAACAACCATTACGATTAGTTTATCCATCGAATATTTTTTTTACAATTTAAGCAATTTATTTATTTCGCGATGCAGCTGATCTTTACGAATTCCTTTTTCCAAATACAGGTCTGCTTTAATCCACTGTTTATCCGAATCGGAATCAACCCCGAAAGCTATACCCGTTTCAGAAGCTACTGCTGTTGCAAGAATAATAGGAACATCCGGGTATTTTCTTTTCATCTTATAACATAATATAAACCCACTGTCATCCTTTTCCATCATTAAATCAAAGATGGCCAGATCAGGTTTAAAACTTCGTATGATTTCTTCTGCTTCTTTTTGAGTTTCTGCGGTAATCACTTCGAATCCAAAACTTTCCACGTATAACTTCATTTGAAACAAGTAATCCTGATCATCGTCTGCAATTAAAACCGTTTTCTTTTCTTCTGACATAATTCCACAATTTTATTTACTGATATCTGGGAACTGATATTGTAAAGGTTGTTCCTGTTGGCCCTTTCTTTTCATCAGCATTCGATTCTACGCTAATTTTCCCCTTATGCATTTTAACTATACCGTAGGCTGTAGCCAAACCCAGGCCAGTACCTTTTCCGATACCTTTGGTTGTATAAAAAGGCTCAAAAATTTTATCCAAATCGTCTTCTTTAATCCCTGTGCCTGTATCGCTTATTTTAAAAACAACGTGTTCAGCACTATCTTCTAGCTTAATATCTATATTTCCACCCTTTGGCATGGCATCCATTGCATTCTTTAACAAGTTTGTTATGATTTGCGTAATTTGCTCATGATCAATATTTGCATAGGGATCTTTCAAATCTTCCGAAAGAATCTGAATGCTGATATCTTTTGGTATGATTAAGGCATCCATGCTTTGTTCGGCCAGCTTAACAATGTTTGTTTTTGTAGCATTAACCTGATTTTTCCGGGCAAAATTTAGTAATCCACCAACTATTTTTTTACATCTGTTTGTTTGCTCAACAATCAGCTTCAAATCTTTATATAAGGGCGAAGTTTTATCTGCCTCCTCTAACAAAATGTTGGCATACATAATTACAACACCCAACGGATTATTCAGCTCGTGGGCAATGCCGGCCGAAAGCTGGCCCATACTGGCCATTTTTTCCGATTGTTTTAAAGCTTGTTGGATGGATGTTAATTTTTCGTTTGTTACTGCCAGCTCATTTACCGATTTATGTAACTTTTCGATTGTAAAAGGCAAACACATTTCGTTTTCGGCTAAACCCTGCACAATTGCTGTAGCATGTTCTTCGCACGATTCATAACCACAAGCCCCGCAGTTTAGGTGATCTTTCGGATCTTTTTTACCTAATGATTCGAGCACCTTCTGGACTTCACTCCAATCAGGGAATTTTAATGTTTTTTTCTTTTTTTCAAACTCGGCAGTTAAATCAATATGAATAAATTCATCAATTTGATTTTGCCACTCTTTTTCGTTAATGGTGCTGATCTTTTTCTGCACATAATTATTTACAAGAATTCGTCGTGCATAATGTTTCCCTTTACTTTTCATGCCGGGCCCCATAATACAACCTTCGCAACTTAGTAACTCCAAATGTTGCGATTTTAATAATCCGTCTTCATATTCCTGAATGGCATCCTGGAAATTATTTCTCCCTTCGGCCACAATAATGTTTCCATCAAAAACATCATCGGTAATGCCTGCCGTTTGCAATAATCCTCTGCTAACCGGGAAAATAGCTCCTTTACCACCTAGTGGCGGATCAAAATCCGTAGGCTCAACTGTTTTTTGTGTTATACCTTTTTCTTCAAAAATCTCACGCAGCTCTGCAAAGGTAATCATCTCGTCTACTTCGTCGGATTCCGATTTTTTTGCCACACATGGGCCAATAAATACTACATGAATATCATCTCCGTATTTCTTGTGCATCACTCTTGACATAGCAACCATGGGCGAAACAATGGGTGCCAGATCATTAACTAAAGCAGGATGATAATGCTCAATGTAATTAACCACTGCAGGGCAATCTGAAGAGATATAAGATTTACCAGCACTATGATCCAGTATTTCTCGGTATTTTTTTGCAACCAGATCGGCGCCGAAAGCAACCTCCGAAACTACATCGAAACCAATAGCCCGAATCATGGATACAAATATTTTATAATTAGCTACTTCTTTAAATTCTGCCGGAAAACTGGGTGCTACGATAGCAATACTTTTTTTGCCCGACTCCAGCAAGGAGTAAACATTATCAATGGTATTTAAAAAAGCTTTTGCACCCTGACTGCAAACTTTTGTGCAGTTACCACAAACAATGCAGCGTTCGTTTAGCACCTCTGCCTGTCCGTTTATAATTTTAATTGCTTTTGCCGGACACTCGCGCACACAGGTATAACAAACCCTACAACGGTTTTTAATTGTATAAACTAAATCTCGGTTTGTATTTCTTTGTTTTTCCATGTTAAAGCTTTCGAACTTTATAAAAGAACATCTCGTTTTGTATATTTCGTATGCAAAAATTTTCTACATTTTTCACTTAATGGCTCTGCTAAAAATTCATCATAAAGTTTCAACACCCCCGAATTTTTATGTGCCACATTAATTGCTTCTTTCTCATCCAGATCGTAAAGAGTTTTTGATATGGCCTTTAACTCTTTCTCTCCCAGGTTAAATGGTTGTCCGCCACCATTTATGCAACCACCCGGACAAGCCATAATTTCTATAAAATGAATATCTTTTTTTCCATCGCGGATTTCATTAATTAATTCATTTGCACTCTTAATTCCACTAACAACAGCAAAACCATATTGTTGTTTTCCAATTTTTATATATGTCTCCTTACGTTGTTTAAAACCCCTCAGTTTTGTTAGCTTTATTTCTCCTAATTCCTTACCGCTTAAATGATAACTTAAGGTTCGGGCTATTCCTTCGGCAAGCCCACCAGTAACTGCCACCATTTTACCTGCTGAACTTCTTGTATTGAATGGAGAATCCGGAATCTCTTCATTCAGAAATTGAATATCAATACCATATAAATGAATTAACTTTATTAATTCGCGCGTTGTAAGCACCACATCAATATCCGAAACACCTTTATGAGTCATTTCTTCGCGCTGTGCTTCAAACTTTTTTGCTGTGCATGGCACAATGGAAACAGAGAATATTTTTTCGGATGGTATTTTTTCTTTATCTGCGTAATAACTCTTAATTACAGCTCCTAACATTTGCTGTGGTGATTTACTCGTGGAAACATAATCGATCATATCCGGATGCGACTGTTCCATATATTTTATCCACCCCGGACAGCAACTGCTTAACATGGGTAGATTCTCATCATTTTTGATCCGGTCGGCCAGTTCTGCAGACTGCTCGTAGATAGCTAAATCGGCACCAAATGAATTATCAAAAACTTTATCAAATCCGATTCGCTTTAAGGCTGCATTTAATATTCCATTAATATCCTTACCCGGCCGCAGTCCGATCTCTTCGGCTAAAGAAACAGATGTGGTTGGTGAGTATTGAGCAATTACCTTTACATCAGGATTATTCAACATATCCTGGACAATATCGAAATTTGTTTTCTCGTGCAAGGCCCCGGTTGGACATACCATAATACACTGGCCACAGTTTATACAACTCGAAAAATTTAAATCCCGGTTCATCGTTGTAGCTACGGATGTATTATTTCCACGTTTAATAAAATCCAATGCAGAAATACTTAAAATCTCATCGCAATAGCGCACACAGCGGCCACATAAAATGCATTTGGCAGGATCGCGAACAATACCCGGACTGGAATGATCGGAATTTGCTTTTGATTTTTCGCCTGAGATGCGTCTTTCGCGAACATTAAGTTCTACCGCCAAATCCTGCAATTCGCAATTACCATTTCGGATACAATATAAGCAATCGTCGGGATGATTCGATAGTAAAAGTTCCACCAACATTTTTCTTGCATTAACAACACGTGGCGAATGTGTTCTAATTTTTATCGGTTCATCGATAGGATAAGAACAAGAAGGAATAAGTCCTGATTTACCTTCAATTTCAACAACACACATACGACAAGCCCCGGTTGATGAAAGCTCTGCGACCCGGCATAAGGTTGGTACCTTAATCCCATTATCATAGAGAGTGTCAAGGATTGTATCACCCCTATTTGCTTTTATTTTTTTACCATTTACTTCTATATCTATAAGCATAACTATGTTTCTAAATGGTTATTTACTAATAACCGCAGAAAATTTGCATGTATCAAAACAGATTCCACAACCAATACATTTATCCTGAACAATAAAATGAGCATGTTTTACAGTGCCTATAATTGCCCCGGAAGGGCATTTTTTTGCACATAAAGTGCATCCTGTGCATGCATCAACATCAATCTCAAAAGTTCTTAATTCCTGACAAACTCCTGCTTCGCAGTTTCTTTCGAAGATATGTTCTTCATACTCTTCGCGAAACCATTTTAAGGTACTTAGAACAGGATTTGCTGCTTTTCTTCCCAATCCACACATGGAAGTATCTTTTAATACTTCTGCTAGATTTTCCAGTTGCATTACCCCTTTAAAACGTTGTAAGGTAGTGTGGCCCTGTTCGTCTTTTGGCTTCCTGGTAATATTTTCGAGTATTTCGTGCATTCGTCTGGTACCTTCGCGACAAGGAATACATATTCCACAACTTTCCTTTTGTAAAAAATTCATGTAATATTTTACATTATCGATTATGCAATTATCTTCGTCGAGCACAACCATTCCGGCCGAACCTAATGATGTTCCTGTTAAAAGTATGGAATCGTAATCGATTGTTGTATCCAGATGCTCTTCGGCCAGGCATCCACCGGAAGGCCCGCCAACATGCACTGCTTTAAACCGTTTTCCGTTTTTTATACCACCGGCAGCTCTAAAAATTATATCCCGAAGCTTTGTTCCCATTTCTACCTCAACCAATCCTGTATTTTCAACTTTACCCGAGATGGAAAAAACCTTTGTACCTTTGCTTTCTTCAGTACCTACCGAATTAAACCAGGCAATTCCTTTTTCAAGTATAACAGGAATATTTACCAGCGTTTCAACATTATTTACAACTGTGGGATGACCAAAAAGGCCTTTAGTTGCAGGATAAGGTGGTTTAGAACGTGGCTTTCCTCTACGGCCTTCCAAACTACTAATTAATGCGGTTTCTTCGCCACAAACATAAGCTCCAGCACCTTTACGAACAACAATATCTAAACTATAGCCACTTTGCAAGATGTCGTGCCCTAAAATACCAAAATCCTTTGCTTGTTTAATGGCATTTTTTAGTCGTTCTGCGGCTAAATGATAATCAGACTCAATATAAATATAAGCCTTTTGAGCAGTTATGGCATAGGCAGCAATTGCAATTCCTTCAATCACCTTATGTGGATCACTTTCGATAAGCAATCGTTCCATAAATGCACCGGGATCACTTTCGCCGGCATTACATATTAGATATTTTTGCTCGCTTGGCGTATTCAGTGCAACCATCCATTTTTTTCCGGTTGGGTAACCATCTCCACCTCTTCCGCGAAGATTGCTTTCCACCACAGTATTGCATACTTCTTCAGGAGTATTTTGGCGCAGTATGTTTAAAAACGATTTATAACCATCATTAGCCAGATATTCTTCGATAGAGTCTGGATTGATAAAGCCACAATTATTCAGAACCAGACGTTGTTGATTTTGAAAAAAAGCCAGCTCATCAAGAAAAGGAGTGTATTCCCAAGTTTCAAAAATATCGTTTCGTTGCTGGGCTAATACATTTTCTTCCTGAATATAATTATTAAAAGTTCCATCTAAAATGGAAATAATATTTTCGGATGTTACATTTTTAAAAAACAATTTTGTTTTACCCGGAAGTTGCACAGAAACAATTGGTTCCAGATTAATCAAACCTAATGACCCTACCTTAATAACATCGGCATCAACATTACGTTCCGATAAGTACTCATCAATATCATTCAATAAATCGTTAACTCCTGCGATAATAGCAGGTGTAGTGACTCCAACCGTAATTACAGGTTTTTGAATCTTTTCTCTCTTTATTACAGCAATCAAATCCGCGTCAGCCTTTTGCAGTGCAACGTGAGACTTGTCGATCAACTTATCTTTTAGAAAGTCCTTGTATTTATAATAGAATGACTCAGACATAATTTATTCTTCCAGATTCTTATAATATTTGATAATTTCAGTAAGCCTATTTAGATTTACCTGTGTATAGTATTTATCATTTACAGATAACACCGGTCCAGAGCCGCAAGCTCCCATGCAGGTGGTTTCTTGCAAACTAAAAGTTCCATCTTTTGTAATTTCCTTATCTTTTATACCTAACTGCTTTTGTAACTCCTTTATTAAAATTGCATTGGAATGAACATGACACGACGCACCATTGCATATTCTAATATGATATTTACCCTGAGGCTCAAACCTAAACTGATTATAAAAAGTTGCCAATCCATATATTTGACTGGTTGGTATATCTAAATATTTTCCCACTTTTACAATAGCTTCTTCGGATAAAAAACCAAAAGCATCTTGCATATCTTGTAAAATGGGGATTAAATTATCCCTTTGTACAAACTGATATTTTTCTAATATGGTTTCTATTTCAGTCATTTTTATCATTCAAGGCTTTGATCTTAAAACACAAATATAGGCATTATTATTGTTATTTCCGAAACATTGTTAATTAATTAACAGTAAGATTTGTCCTGGCTTAATACCATCAACAAAATTGTATACACTTGATTTTCTTTTATTTAAAGCAAATAAATTAACAAAACACACTTTAAGCTATTGTACAACATGTGCTGTACACTTGCCTAAAAGTCAAATAAAATGGCTATCTTGCACTTAATTTTGAACAGTAAACGAATCCATTAAAAGTAGAATGAAAAAAGAAATTGTCATTTGTTTAGGAAGTTCCTGCTTTTCAAGAGGAAGCAAAAAAACAGTGCAATTAATCAAAGATTATATACATGAACACCAGCTGGAAGATAAAGTTTTTTTCCACGGAACACACTGCTCGGGTAATTGTGCAAATGGACCTATTTTAAAAATTGGTGATAAGGAATATCAAAATGTATCTCCGGACAATATCAATTTATTGCTTGACAGTATTTTTCTAAAAGACTAAATCCTTGATTATGAAACCAATTGTTGAAATCAATAAAGAAAAATGCAACTTAAATTATTCATGTGTACGAGTTTGTCCGGTAAATGCCATTGAAGTAAAGGCAAACAGAGATTATGCAAGAATAATTCCCGAAAGATGCATTGGTTGTGGAAGCTGCACTTCGGTATGCCCCGAAAATGCAATTAAATATAGGGATTCTAAAGAAGAGAGTAAAGCAATTCTCAAATCTGAATCGAGAAAAGTAGCGATTGTTGCTCCTAGTATTTCAGGAGAGTTTCATGATATTACAGACTACAGGAAATTTGTTCAGATGATTAAAAACCTGGGATTTGATTTTGTAAATGAAGTCTCGTTTGGTGCAGACATAATCGCTTTAAAATATGCCGAGCTATTTAAAAACTTTAAGGGTAAGTATTACATCTCAACAGCCTGCCCGGTTATTGTTCAGCATGTTCAGAAATTTCAACCCGAAATTATCAATAACCTGGCTCCGTTGGTTTCGCCCATGATAGCCACTGCTAAAATTAGCAGAAAGCTTTACGGACAAGATATTAAAATTATTTATATCGGTCCGTGTATTGATAGTAAAGATGAAGCTTTGCTTTATAGTAATGACGGAAAAATTGATTCGGTATTAACCTTTCAGGAGTTGCGCGAATTATTTGATGAATTTGGAATACACGAAGGAAATGTTGAGTATTCTGAATTCGATCCGCCAATAGGATACAAAGGTTCTCTGTTTCCGATTGCAAACGGTTTATTGCAAGCTGCTGATATAAGTGAAGATCTTTTAAGTGGAAATGTGATTACAGCCGAAGGCAAAAAAAACATTTTAAATGCCGTAAAACAATTTAATTCGGATATTGAAACCATTAAAAAACATTTCAATTTATATTACTGCGAAGGTTGCATAATGGGTCCGGGCACTACCAAAGGAGGACAAAAATTTATTCGCAGAACGCGCGTTACCGACTATGTAACTAAACGCTTAAAGGGCTTTGATCTGGAGCAATGGAACAAAGAAATTAAAAAATTCTGGGATTTGGATTACACACGTACATTTGTTAATGACGACCAACGTATTGAGGCTCCAAACGAACAAAAAATACAGGAAATTCTTAAAGCCATTGGCAAAGAAGGAAAAAATACCGATTTAGGATGTAATGCCTGTGGTTATAACACCTGCCATGATTTTGCCATTGCCGTTGCCAAAGGCCTGGCAAAAATTGACATGTGCTTAACTTACTCATTACGAAACCGGCACGATTATATAAAAGCATTAACTGCAACAAACGAGAAACTGGCACAAACGCAAAAAGCACTAAAAGACTCGGAACAAATCGCTTTAAAAGAAAAAGAAGCAGCTAAAGAAGCATCCGATACCGTAAGTAGTATGCTTCAGAAGTTACCATCGGGAGTGGTGCTGGTTGATAAAAATCTGAAAATTATTCAATCGAACAATAGTTTTATTGAGATGCTGGGCGAAGAAGCCAAAGCAATCGATGAGGTAATTCCAGGTTTAGTTGGAGCCGACTTAAAAACCTTATTACCTTTCAACGTTTATAATTTCTTTAGCAATGTGTTTTCCAATAAGGAAAATATTCTAAACCGCGATGTTCATATCGATGATAAGTTATTAAACCTCTCCGTTTTTACCATTCGTAAAGATAAAATTGCAGGTGCTGTATTCAGGGATATGTATTCACCCGAAGTACGAAAAGAAGAAGTAATTAAGCGAGTAAACGATGTGATCGATAAAAATCTGGCCATGGTCCAAAAAATTGGTTTCTTATTGGGCGAAGGTGCTTCGGAAACAGAACAAATGTTAAATTCAATTACCGAACTTTACAAGTTAAGCAAGACAGAAGAGCATGAAAAATAAGATTTACATTGATGTAGATTATCAGCAAAAAAATCACGATGGAGAGCGTATTTGCGGAGATGTTTTTCTTTCTGAACGAATAAAAACAGAAGAGCGCACTGTAATTGTTCTATCCGATGGAATGGGACATGGAGTTAAGGCCAATATGCTGGCAACACTAACATCAACCATGGCACTGAACTTTACAAAAGAACATAAAGATGTAAACCGAATTGCCGACATCATTATGAATACTTTACCTGTGTGCAGCAAACGACAGATTAGCTACTCCACCTTTACCATAATTGATATCGAAGCCAATGGTAAAACCACTATTCTGGAATACGATAACCCGGAAACCATTATTTTAAGAGACAATCAGCTTTTTAATCCGGAATGGAACTGCATAATTCTGGAGAGCGAAAAAAATGCCGGTAAGATGCTTAAAAGCTGCAGTTTTTATGCTCAGAAAGAAGATCGAATAATTACCTGCTCCGACGGCATTACACAATCGGGAATGGGTTCAGAAAAATATCCTTTCGGATGGGGACATGATAACTTAGAAAACTTTGCATTACGAATTGTTAATAACAACCCTCAGATATCAGCACATAAACTGGCCGGCAAAATTGTTAACATGGCCTATCAAAACGATGGATATAAAGCAAAAGATGATGCCAGTTGTGCTTCGGTTTATTTTAGAGAACCGCGAAAATTATTGATTTGTACAGGCCCTCCATACGAAGAAGAGAACGACAAAAAGCTAGCTGAAGAAGTAAAGAAATTTAAAGGAAAAAAAATACTGTGCGGTGCAACTACAGCCGACATTTTATCGCGGGAATTAGAGCTGGAAATTGAAGACAGTTTTGAGTTTCACGACCCGGATTTACCACCAATTTCGTACATGACCGGAATTGACCTGGTAACAGAAGGAATACTTACGTTAAGTAAAGTTTCCGAAATACTAAAGGTTTATAACAACAACTACATGTTGGGAAAAGGTCCGGCTGATCAGATAGTGAAATTTATAAAAGAAAGCGACGAGATTCAATTTATTATTGGAACCCGCATAAACATTGCACACCAGGACCCAAACCTTCCGGTTGAACTGGAAATTAGAAGAACCGTTGTGCGCAGGATTGCCGAAACTTTAGAAAGTAAGTTTTTGAAGGAAGTAAGTATGCGGTTTATTTAAACTTATTATGGATCAGTTATTCATAATTAAAATCATTAGTTCATTCCTAATAGCTGGAACCTGGATTGCATTATCAACTGTATTAAACTACTGTACCCATTAATTTGAACCGAAGGTGGTTTTATTTCTAGTGTTTTAAAAGTCATAACAGAGTCGTACCTACATATATCATCAAACTTAAAATATGTTCTTAAGTAATATTGGGTATTATGGTTTAGTTTTTCTAATTTACTAATAAAAATCTCATTTGAACTTTCAGAAAAAACAGAAATACTGTCATCTATATCAGGCATAGAATCAGCACTCCAACAATGACCATATTCATCTATTTCAACATTAGAATTATTTGGGATCCTTGATTTTACTTCGGCGGTTTTGTAACTAACATTCAATACTTCACGATCTGATGTTTTAATTTTATTATCATTTTTACAATCTACTATTACTCTAATCTTTCACGCACCTTACTGAAAAACCTGATTTCTTTGATATCTCCTGATGATATAACGATGCATAGCTACTTTGACATGCCCGATACATCGCATAATCAGAATTATTCACATATTCCGAAGATGTCCAGAAATGAGCGCTATTCCCCGCATCCCCATAGTCAGGCGAATCATATCTATATCCTGCTGGCAATGCCGTAAAACCACTTTCATTAGTAGCACCTAAATTAGGTTGATTCCAGTACTCATAACCTAAATCTTTTAAAGGACCACCAACATTCATAATTCCTCCTCCATATATATCTGCAAGCTCATCCCATTCAGAATCACTTGGAATATGCCAACCATCTGGACAAACACCTTGAATATTGCTTGGATTTGAATTAGAGCCTACGAAACCATTTATTGCGGCAGACCACGTATATAACAAACCGTAAGTATCTACATAAGAATCCTTGTCAATTACATCTGTAGGGATCATCCAATATTTATCGTTTACATTTAAATAAGCTATTTCTGAACCGTCTAATATAGCTGTTCCGTCTGCATAATGAGTCGTTTTTAGGTTTTCTTTTAACCAAAACTGGTTACCTATTTTTACAACATTATACCAATTCCCATCAATATCCTTTATTGATAAATAATCTTCCGTTAACGTAACACTTAATTCATTCCCATAGCCAATTCCATTTGAACTTATTGCATAAGCTCTGAAATAGTAAGTTTCCCCTTCAGTTAGTCCTTCTATAAAACTTATATAACTCTCATATCCTGCTCCCTCAACATGAATATTATCATCAATAATTGGTTGTCCATTAATATTCCAACATATTCCTTTTTCTATAATTTCTTTACCTTCACTTGAGATAATCTTTCCACCTATTTTAAGTGACGACAATGTAACTTCATCAAAACCAACCGTTTCAATTATTGGGGTACCATCAGTTGTTTTAATTTCAATTTGATTACTGTATGATATTCCAGCTTCATTTACTGCATATGAACGAAAGTAGTATGCAGTGTTTACCTCTAAATCTGAAATATTAGCAACAATTATATCATAACCAACATAGTATTTTACAATATTACCAATAGTATTATCACCACTTACTGTAGGATTACCCACCGTATTCCAACAAAAGCCTGAAGAATCAGTTTTAATCGTATCGAAATTATGAACAATACTGTTTAAACTAACACTTTTGGACGTTAAGTTCCAATAATCTAATAACTCAGTAGAAGTAGGTTCTATTTCAAGAGTCTTAAAAGATTTTATGTCACCATAGATTACAACATCTTGTTTTTTAAAATATGCTCTTACAAAATAAGTTGAATTGTGATCTAATTCAACAATATTAGAAGTTATGGTTCCATTAAGTACTTTTTCATAAGCAGTTGAATTGTCTGAAATATCAGGAAATGAATCCTTACTCCAGCAATGTCCTATTATATCAATATCAATAACATCATTAGGTATCCTAGAAAATAATGTTGCTTTTTTATAGCTAATATCTCTAATTTCAAAATCTGATAATTCTATTTTATTAGTACTAATAAAATTTTCCTCTTCTTTTTCGCAAGATAGAATTACTAATAAAATTGCAAATCCAAAAAACAAATACTTTTTCATATCAATTATTAACTTTTTTTAAAAACAATAACCAACACCCATGTTCCAGTCTAGTCTCTTAAAATTTAAGCTACCAACTCCTCCCGAAATAATAAAATTATTTAATTTATACATTAGTCCTGTTTCTATTTCCACTCCACTGTATGTATTAGAAATATCTTTAAAGTAGCTTTCACCTATATAACTATCATTGTTATAACTATACTCTTTAACTAAATAATTTAATTCCTTATATCCATATCCCACTCCTAAATTAAGATAAATGTTCTTAAGAAACTGGTAATTTACTCCTATAACCAAGGAGTATCGCAAATACTTTTTGTCTGTTTTGATTTCATAATATTGATCTGATGGATAATCATCGACGAGTCCATCATCTATTTCGTAATCGTACATATTGAAATTAGTATTAGCAAAAGCAGAAACATACCATCCCAACAATCCAATATGACCAAATTTTAAACCATATGGTGTGATATGATTAGCTTGATAAAGCACAAAATATTTACTATCTATATTTTTTCTAATCTGTGCCCTAATATCAAAAACTAGATTTCCTTTTAGTTGATCAAACTCTTTAAAAACATCCCAATAAATAGACTTATTTTTACCAGCGGTAATTCCTTCTCCAACATCTCCTTCAACAGCAGTAAGAGGGCCTACAAAATTTTCACCACTATCTACACTTATATATAATTCTATATCGAACAAGTGATAAAACTTAGCATCTGTAATTGAATAGTATATTAAGATCTTATTGCCTTCCCTTTGATGATTAATATCTTTAATGGTCTGAGATTTAATATTTTGAACTAGAAGCATGACCACTCCTAAAAAAACTACTTTTCTTAGCATTATATTAATATTTTAGTACGTAAGTATTATATGATTTTCATCGCCGTAAAATTCGGGAGTTTGCAGACCAAATATCTTTTTAGATGTATGTTGAACATTCTCAATAACATATTTCTTTAATTCGCCATTAGTAATCTGATTATCTGAATTTTCATCAGCTTCACCAGCAAGACCAGCGCATAAATAATATGTAAACAATCCTGTTTCGGTTTCATCAAAAACTAAAGATGTCTCACTATATGAAGATGAGTTAAATACAACGAAATTGGGATTTTTTTCCCAAGGTTTAGGTATCTTTGGTTGAACTCTAACTCCTTTCATTGAAACTAAGTTATTCATTTCTTTTGTTTCACTCGTTTTAGACGCTCCACTAAAACATGCATCAAGAAATAGAGTTACACGTTTTGCTCCTAATTCATCCAAGCTCGAGTACAATTTGTTTAAAGAATATCCCTGCATTTCAACACGTTCAATTTTACCATCTTGAGGAAACAAATAAACTTCATCCCCAGACTTACTTGGAATTCCATGTCCAGAATAAAAAACAAACAGCTCTGTTTCATTTTTTACAATAGATTTTTGTAATTCTCCATAATCAGGATTAAAAATATCGTCAAAAACCAATCCTACAACATCTTTGTTCGTTAGAAATACGATTTCTTCAATTCCCAATAAATCTTTAAAATATTTTTCAATAATCATTGCATCATTCACAGCATAAGGTGCTGGAGGTAAATTTAAATAGTCTTCGATTCCGATAATTACTCCAATTGCATTATCTCTTTTCTTTTCAACTTTCTTAAAATTAAAGATATCTACTAGTTCTCCATAACTTGTTGAAAAACTTTTATTATATAACTCAAATTTTTTAACCTGATTCTTAAGATCATCTATATTTGCAGCTACATCAATAATCTCTGCCTGCTTAGGGCGTTTGTTAATTTCTATGGGTAATTGGAATTCGTTTAAATTACCATTCCCTGAATTTTCAGTTAGATTTAAGAAAATTTCTAAAGGTTCATTTATATTAACTCTCTTATTGGGGCTCATCTTAAATTCAAATTCTTTAACCTCGCCAATCTCAAAATTCCCTAAAGCACCATCGTTATCTGCAACATATATATTAGCATCCTTACTCAACACTTCAAATTCAGCTTGACGTGCTACATTAAGTCCAATGTTTTGAACATACATTTTAACCTTTACTAATTCTCCAGGTTGCACTAAACCATCTTCCATCACAGGCATTACACCTTTTCCAGAATCTATTACTTCTAATCCTGAAAAGACTAATTGAGGAGACTGATATTCTAAAGTTTGCACATGAAGTTGAATTATATCAGCATCATATCCAAAATATTCCCTAATTTCAATTTCAATTTTGTGCTTATCTGTTTTTAAATTTGCACTTGCTTTAATCGGTATTTCCAATTCTTTTATTTGATTTGGAAAAATAAAATTTGAAGAATAATCACCTTTAAATTCCAATCCCTCACCTGACTTGTCTCGTATACTTATTTTAACACCTTGAGCAGGTCCAACACCTTCATTCCATAATTTAATTTTCAAAATAGCATATTCATTTGCTTCAAGAATTTTATTCTTATTCGCATCCTCAAATAATATTTCAGCCCTTAATTCTGGAGGAACACCCCTTTCATATTGAGGTTCAAAACTAATTTCTTGAGAGTTACTTAATGAATTGATTCTTTCCTGAGAATATACAATAAAACAATAGAAACTTAAAAACAAAGCTAAAGCAATCTTTTTCATAATCACATTTGAGTTAATAATTTAGAGTATAAAGCTAAAAAAATATTCTATATGCATAGCAAAAATTATTCCAAGAAATATTGAAACTCAATATTTCTACCATCAGGATCTTTTGCATAAAAGTGATAAAGTCTATAAGTAGAATTATCTTTTGGTTCACTCAAAGCAATTGAGCTAAAAATTTTATAATATTGATCTACTTTCTCTTTAAAATCAACATTAAAACTAATCATTCCCAAATTATCAACTTGATCGCGTTGACAAAATCCAAAGAGCATATTACCAAATTGAAACACTCTACATTCTGCCTGTTCCAACCATAATTCACAACCAACTTTCTCCAGATAAAAATTAGTAAGAATATTAAGCTGTGTTGTTTGGAAAAATATGATTCCTCCAGTTTGTTGTTTTAAAATTTTCATATTAAGAATAGATTTCTTTTGCAATTCTGTAAGTATTACAATGGGCATCGACAATATCGTTAAGATTGGCAGCATAACCACCACCCATACTTGCAGTTAATGGAATACCTTGTATATATGCAGTTTCCAACACCATTTGATCTCGCTGTGCACATCCTTTTTTCGTAACATTTAAATGGCCTAACTGATCGTTGGTTAAAATATCAACTCCCGACTGAAAAAAAATAAAATCTGGTTTTACCTGATCAATGATTTTTGGAAGATGCTTAGCTAATATTTTTAAATAGTCTGAATCGCCGGTTAATTGTTCTAAAGGAATATCCAGATCTGATTTGGCTTTTCGCAACGGAAAATTATTTTCGCAATGCATACTAAAGGTAAAAACTCGTTGCTCATCTGCAAAAATGCTGGCTGTTCCATTTCCCTGATGTACATCCAAATCAACAACCAATATTTGCTTTACTTTCTTATGTTGGAGTAAATAACTTGCAGCAACCGCAATATCATTATAAACGCAATACCCTTCGCCAAAATCGCGATGTGCATGATGCGTACCGCCAGCCACATTAAACGAAACACCATTTTCCATAGCCAACAAGGCTGCTTGGGTTGTTCCTGCGCAAATTAATTCTTCGCGGATTAAAAGCGCTTCGCTTAGTGGAAAACCTATTCGGCGCTCTTCGGTGTGTGTAAGTTTCTTTTTCTTAAGTTTTTGTATGTATTCAGGTGAATGTACTATCGAAACCAGCTGATCTCCCTGATTTTTAGGCTCGAAAAAATTCTGCTTTCCAAAAGTTCCTTCTTTTAGCAAGGTTTCCGGTATGAGTGTATACTTATCCATTGGGAAACGATGGCCTTCGGGTAAAGGATGATGGTATAAGGGTGAAAAAGCGATGTAAATCATGAATAATTCCCCATTTCGATTTGCAAGTAACAAAAATACATGTTTATACAAAAAGAAGAAATTTACTTTCACAAAATTCAAAATTTTATTCTAACAATAAATGTATTTATCTGTGCTAATGGATTTGCTATTTAATTTATATTACTTTTACACAGTAAGAATTATTGATATAACAATTCATACAATTTTCGTTAAGTTTATTCAATATTAATTAAAGTGTTTGCGAATTAATCTTTAAGTCAATTATTCTTACTATATAAAAAAATGCATGGGCTATAAAGAGCTTTTATTTAAACTACCAACAGATTTTACCAAAGAATTACTTGAGAAGAAAATCAGTAATGAATTAGGTATCAATAAATTTACCTATCAGATTGAGCATAAAAGTTTGGACGCACGAAAAAAAGCAAATATTCATTGGTTGATAAAGCTTGTAGTAAGTTCCGAAGAAATACAAGGCGATAAACCCGAACATTTTCCTGACTTAAAAATAGAATATAAAAAAAGAGATAAAAAAGCGCTTATAACAGGAAGCGGGCCTGCAGGTTTTTTTGCGGCATATGTACTTCAAAAAGCAGGTTTTCAGACTACAATTATTGAGCGTGGCTCCGAAGTTTCTGAACGAAGCAAAGGTATTGAACAATTCGAAAAAACAGGACAATTCAATTCTCTAAGCAACTACTCGTTTGGTGAAGGTGGTGCAGGAACTTTTTCGGATGGTAAATTAACATCACGATCTAAACATATTTCAAAGGAGCGAAAATTTATTATATCGACATATATTAAAGCCGGCGCTCCCGAAGAAATAAGATACATGACTCACCCTCATGTTGGTAGCGATAATCTGAAAATAATCGTAAAAAACCTGCGCGAAGTTTTTTTACAGTTGGGAGGAACAATTCATTTCGAAACTACTTTAACTGATATAAAAGTAGAAAACGGTAAAGTAACTAATGCTATAACCAGCAATGGCGATTTCGAAACAGATTTGTTTCTGATAGCACCAGGGCACTCATCTTTTGACACTTATCGAATGCTCATAAAACGCGGAGTTCAATTTCGCACAAAAAATTTTGCGCTGGGATCGCGATTAGAGCATCCTCAGGAATTAATAAATACTGCCCAGTGGGGACATAAAAAAATTCCGGGGGTAAAAGCGGCTGAATACAGGCTTACATCCAATATCGACGGACAATCTCCGGTTTATACATTTTGCATGTGCCCGGGAGGCTATATTGTACCAGCTTCGGCATATGCCAATACCAACATTGTAAATGGCATGAGTTTGTATCAGAGAGATGCTCAATTTGCCAATGCAGCCTGTGTAGCCGGGGTAAATATTGAAAAAATCGCAGGCCGGGAGGTTTCTGCTATGGAGGCAATTGACTGGCTTGAAGCTCTGGAAAGAAACTTTTACACTTACTCCAATGGCTTTAGAGCTCCCTTTTGTTCCATCGATGGCTTTATAAATAAAAAAACTCCATCACAAAACTCCAAAACAAGCTATCCGTTAGGATTAATACCTGCCCCCTTATGGGAATTATTACCACAAGAAGTTAGCAATGCTATTCGTGAAAGCTTAAAAGACTTTAGCCGAAAAATAAAAGGTTTTGAGCGTGGAAATATTATGGGGCTGGAAAGTAAAACATCATCGCCTGTTCAGGTTCTCAGAGAAAAGAATGGTTTATGTAACGGCTTTTCTAATTTGTATTTAATAGGAGAAGGAAGCGGCTATGCCGGGGGGATTATATCCAGCGCAGCCGACGGATTAAAAACTGCCATTGGAATAATTGATGAATACTGATAGAGTTAAATTATCGACCCTAATTACAGTCCTGAAGATGAAAGCGATAAATACAGGCAAATTTAACATCTTTTCGAAAAAAAGTAATCACATTAAAATGGATAGCCTACACTAACATACCATCGCACTTTGCCATCAAAATCGTTATCGCTGTACATAATATTTACCGGGCCAATTATGGTATTTGCCCTAATTCCAATGCTGTATCCTTTGTAGTACGACTTCAATGAGCTGTTCATTACATAATGAATAACATCATCTTTTGATTCGGTAAAAAACGCCATGTTAGCTCTTGCTGATATGTAAACATCAGAAAAAATATTGATATCGAATCCAGCTTTTAGGAGTCCGTAGTTGGGAACAATAACTTCCGAAATATTTAATCCCACAAAAGGAACATAATTAACTCGAAAATTACGATTATCAAACCCTCCGACTACATAATTACTGAGAACCGCCGATTGGTTTGATGAGATTCCTGCAGAACCACCGATTGAAACGATGAATTTTTTGAGAACATTCGTATAAACATCCAAATTAACATATGCAGAATAAAAATCGATAAGTTCCTTATCAAAGTAATCAACATCATCCAGTATTGCCTGATCAACGGAGTTTACCTTAAAATCTACTTTGGGATTAAAATTATATTTATAATACAAATCCAGTTTCGCCCCACGCGTAGGAAAAAACTTGTCATCGGTGGTATTCAGGCTGTAGTACAATTTATATGCAAATCCTTTATAACCATAACTATCGAAGGAAGGAACATTGTAATAATTCCGAATATTTTCTTTAGGATAAATTTTATTGATTTCGTAAAACCCCAGGGCACCAATTTGCTGATTAACCGAAAACGAATATTTCCCACCAATACCCATTGCCACATTGCTAAAACTATAGGTACCAACATCGAAGCCATTTTCGTACAATGAGTTTTTATTCTGAATCCAGTCGATAAAATAATTATTTATAATTCGCTCATTCTTACCAATGTATTTGTTTATATCCATTCGCAAACCCGGATTTTCGGCAATATTAAGCGAAACGATTGCTCTTGATGCAGGTGCTAAATAATTTCGCAAGGTTAAGTTCGTTATTACTCCCGGCCCATATTGATTATCGTAATGAACGGCAAAATTTAAAAAGGCTCTGGTACTTTCTTTTACATTAAAGTTTACACGGTAATTTCCAGTGGAGAGCTTGTCGAGCGTGTAGGTTACTTTTTTGAAATACTGTGTACCAAAAATCCGGTCGACTGCTTCAGACAGGTCATGTTTTGTTACGTAGCTCTCAGGTTTTATTCTCGACCGATTGATTATAAACTGATCGGAAACAAATTGACGTTCGTTGTTTACCCTGATTTCTTCAATGTAAATTCTTTCGGGTTGATCAAGCTTTTTTGCGGGAGTATAACTTAGCCCAAAACTATCTGCCAGCTGATATAGTTGATCCTGCAACTCTAATGCAGCAACTTCACCAAGCACTTCAATTCTCTTACATTTGGTAAAATCAGTTGCCCCAAGCCCCTTTAAATCCGGATGAATAAGTATATCGGCAAGCTCCATTTGTTCCATAGAATCGAATACTCCATAAAAAACAGTTGCTCTTGACAGTACATCCGACATGGAAAAAAGATCTTCTTTGGTAACTTTCTCTTCAAACCCCACATAAACTGCAATTACAATATCGGCCCCCATTTTTTTTACTTCTTGCACCGGTAAATTTCTGATTAAACCACCATCAACAAGAAGCATAGTATCGATACTTTCTGGTGTAAAAATTGATGGAATAGACATACTGGCCCGTACGCTTTCCGCCAGATTTCCGGAGTTAAATTCGATGGATTGACCACTGATTAAATCAACAGCCATACAGCGAAAAGGAATTGATAGGCTATCGAAAGATTCTAGTTTGTGCAAAGGCCATGTTAATCCACCAAAATACTTTTCGAGTTGCTGGCCTTCAATTACTCCCGAAGGCAATCTGAATTTATAATTTCGAATGGGGATTCCGGTAATAAATCGTTTATATTCATGTTTTTCTTCAAAAACCACTTCATTTAACGGAATTCTATCAGACAATAAAAATTCCCAATCGATTGTCCTATTAATCTCCGAAATCTCATCAGCAGAATATCCCAGGGCATACAAACTTCCCACCACAGCACCCATACTGGTACCGGCAATATAATCCGGTGTAATCCCAACCTCTTCCAACACTTTTAAAACACCAATATGAGCCAATCCTTTTGCTCCTCCTCCACTCAAAGCCAATCCAATTTTAGGTTTATAAGTAGAATCTGGTTTTTGTGCCATTAACAAGTTCAAAAACAAACTAAAATAAACAATGAGCAAGATGATTCTTTTCATTTATAATTTACTAATTATTATTATCTTACAACAAATATATGCAGCCGCTTTTGTTATGTATTCGATATTGGCGATTGCACATCTTGCACCAACCGATATATCTCCCGGAAATATCATCCTTCAGGATATGGCTATAAACCGTATTTTTTAATAATACTATCTATGCTAATCATATTACTTTTAGCCGGATTATTCAATGCTTAAAAGTTCTATTTCGAATATTAGCAATGAGTTTGCAGGAATATTTCCTGTTGCCCTTTCGCCATAACCCAGGTCGGGGTGAATATATAATTTCCATTTAGCTCCAGGTTTCATCAGTTGCAATGCCTGCTTCCAACCATCAATTACCTGCCCTACTCCTAACACAATGGGCTCACCCCGATCGTATGAACTATCGAAAACAGTGCCATCCAAAAGCATTCCTTTATAATGCGTTTTTACCCTGTTAGCCAACACCGGGCTTTGCCCTTGCCCTTCCTTTATAACTTCGTACTGCAAACCACTTGGTAAAACAGTGATATTACTTTTTTTCTTATTATTTTCTAAAAACTCATTTGCCTTGATCAGGTTATCGCGTTTCTGAATCTCTTTTAGCTCTGTTAAATAGGCCTGTATAAACTTTTGAGCATCCTGGGCAGTCATTTTAGGCTCATGGTCGTTGAGAACATTTTCCATTGCCAATGCAATCTTTTCGATACTTAATTCGGGAATATGTTGATTTTGAATTGAGTTTCCAAAACTAACTCCAATAGCATAGCTTATGGAATCCGCTTTGTTTTCTAATCGGTCTTTTCGACGTTGTGCTTGCGAATTAAGACAAAAGCCTGCAATTAGTAGTAGAATAATTAATATATTTTTCATTTTCTTATATTTTATAAATTGTTATTGTTTTAATAAAAAACGAAATTATAAAAAAAAGAACTGTCAGGAAAGAGAGCCCTATTAATTTCTTTAATTAATCTTTATTTAATTCAAAATTAGCATTGAATAAAAAAAACATCTCATCCCGAAAATTTCGGAAGAGATGTTTTTTATTGGACAAAATTTGGTAAGTAAACATGGTTTACCCCAACTAAAACCTGCCATCGTTGCCGTTGGCAGGCAAACTAAACTTAATCATTATCAGTTACCTAAATTATCAGTTAACTGTTTCTTCTATTACTTATCTTTATATTCAGCAAGAATCTCTTTTACCCCATCAGGAGAAACTCTACCATAAGTTTTTTCGCCAACCAGAACAACCGGTGCTAAACCGCATGCTCCAACACAACGCAAACAACTTAAGGAGTATTTTCCATCTTCGGTAGTTTCACCTACTTCGATATTTAACTGGCGTTTGAATTCCTGCAATACATTGTCTGCACCACGCACATAGCAAGCCGTACCAGTACAAATTGAAATAGGAAATTTACCTTTTGGCAACATGGTAAAGAACGAGTAAAATGTTACAACACCATAAACCTTAGCAACCGACATGTTTAACTCTTGAGCAACGGCTTCCTGCACTTCTGCAGGCAAGTAGCCGAAATGCTCCTGGCTTTTATGCAAAACATTAATTAACTCGCCTTCTTCGTTATTAAAAGACTTACAAATTTCTTTGATTTTGTTTAAGTCTTTTTCTTTTAATTTTACTTTTATATGTGACATTGATTTTCCTCCAATTTTAAATGATCAACTAGCTAATCTCCACTTTATTACTCTTATCAAAATAAACAGTATGTAATAAATGATGTGCTTTTTCGCTCATCGGTTTACCCAAGAACTCTTCGTACAATTTAATGATGTAAGGATTCTCGTGAGATTTACGGATTGGCTTACCAGCATCTTCTGCGTAAATTGCTTTTGCACGGGCTTTTAAGATACTTGAATCGCCATGATGAGTAGGTTGACCACCGCCACCGATACAACCACCAGGACACGACATAATTTCAATGGCATGAAATTCTGATTTTCCTGATTTTATATCTTCGAGCAGTTTACGTGCATTACCTAATCCGTGTGCTATTCCGATTTTAATTGGAGTACCGTCGAAATCAACAGTTGCACTTCTAATTGCTTCAAATCCACGCAACTCTTCAAAATCTAATTTCTCTAATTTTTTACCAGTATGAATTTCGTATGCAGTACGAGCGGCAGCTTCAATTACACCACCTGTTGCTCCAAATATTACACCTGCACCTGAAGATTCTCCAAGTGGTTTATCAAAATCTTCATTTGGTAATGTTTTAAGATCTAAGTTTGCCTCTTTAATTAAGTGGGCTAACTCGCGGGTAGAGATTGAGAAATCAACATCCGGATTTCCATCTACCTTAAACTCATCGCGTTGTGCTTCGTATTTTTTAGCCAAACAAGGCATGATGGAAACAACCACTAGATCTTCTCTTTTTACGTTGATTTTATCGGCAAAATACGTTTTTGCAATAGAACCAAACATTTGTTGTGGCGAACGAGCCGATGAAGGAATATCCTTCATTTCAGGGAAATTATGCTCAAAGAAGTTCACCCAAGCAGGACAACACGAAGTTAGAATAGGTAATTTCACTTCTTTATCGCCATTTAAATGTTTTGTTAAACGGTCTAATAACTCAGTACCTTCTTCCATAATGGTTAAGTCGGCAGCAAAATCGGTATCGAATACATGATCGAAACCTAAACGACGCAATGCTGCTACCATTTGACCTGTTACTGAAGTTCCTGCATCTAATCCAAACTCTTCGCCCAGTGCAGCACGAACAGCTGGTGCAGTTTGCACAATAACTGTTTTTGTTGGATCAGCCAAAGCATTAATCACATCTCTGGTATGATCTTTTTCGGTTAAAGCTCCGGTTGGACAAACAGCCACACACTGTCCACAATATGTACACGTTGAGTGTTCTAAATCCATTTCGAATGCAGGTCCAACAGCAGCTTCGAATCCACGATGGAATGCAGAAAGCGCTCCAACAGTCTGGAATTCGTTACACATCATTTCGCAACGGCGACACATGATACATTTGTCGAGGTCGCGAATGATTGAAGGCGAGAAATCCATTTTATACGTAGACATTTCAGCAAATTCCTGTCCCGGAATTTCGCGAATACCTAATTTAACCGCCATATCCTGCAATTCACAGTTTCCTGATTTTGCACAAGTTAAGCAGTCTTTTGGATGATCAGAAAGAATGAATTCCATTACGGTACGACGTGCATTAATAACGCGCATCGAGTGTGTATTAACTACCATTCCATCCCAAACTTCAGTTGAACATGAAGGGGCTAAATTTTTTCTTCCTTCTACTTCCACAACACAAATACGGCATCCACCGGGTTTATTTTCAATACCCAGATCTTCGAGATTCATGTAGCAAAGCACAGGGATATCGATTCCTAAATCTTTGGCAGCTTTGTAAATTGTAGTCCCTTTTTCTACTTCTACAAGCTTGTTATCTATTGTTACTTTTACTTTTTCCATCGTCCTAAAAATATTTTATTTTACAATGATTGCATCAAATTTACATCTCTCAATACAAGCTCCACACTTGATACAAATAGCCGGATCAATATAATGTGTTTGCTTTTTATCGCCAGTAATTGCTCCAACCGGACATACACGAGCACAAGCCGTACATCCAACACAGTTTTCTTCAACAACTTCGTATTTCATCAGATCTTTACACTGGCCGGCGGGACATTTATGATCTGTAACGTGTGCAACATACTCGTCCCAGAAATTATCTAATGTAGACAAAACAGGGTTTGGAGATGTTTGGCCTAATCCGCAAAGCGAAGTGTCTTTAATTACATGGCTCATATTACGCAAGCGTTGTAAATCTTCCATTGTGCCTTTTCCCTGAGTAATTCGATCCAATAATTCATATAATCGCTTGTTACCAATACGGCATGGAGAACATTTACCACACGATTCTTCCACAGTAAAATCAAGGTAGAATTTAGCCATCGACACCATGCAGTCGTCTTCGTCCATCACAATCATACCACCCGATCCCATCATCGATCCGGCAGCGATTAAGTTGTCGAAATCGATTGGAGTATCCAGGTGCTTTTCTGTTAAACAACCACCTGAAGGGCCACCGGTTTGAACCGCTTTGAATTTTTTTCCATCTTTAATTCCACCACCAATTTCGAAAATAACTTCACGTAAGGTAGTTCCCATTGGAACTTCAATTAAACCTACGTTGTTAATTTTACCTGCTAAAGCAAATACTTTCGTACCTTTCGATTTGTCGGTACCAATTTTATTAAACCAGTTTGCTCCTTTATTAATAATAACAGGAATATTGGCGTAAGTTTCAACGTTATTTACGTTCGTTGGTTTTCCTAAGTAACCTTTTTCAGCAGGATACGGTGGTTTAATTGTAGGCTCGCCACGTAAACCTTCCATTGAGTGGATTAATGATGTTTCTTCTCCACAAACAAATGCTCCGGCGCCATAACGTATTTCGATATCGAATTCGAAATCGGTTCCAAAAATATTTTTACCTAATAAACCATATTCACGAGCCTGATCGATGGCAATTTTTAAACGTTTAATTGCCAGTGGGTACTCGGCTCTAATATATATTAAACCTTTTGTAGCACCCATTGAGTAACCACAAATAGCCATTGCTTCTAAAACAGCATGTGGATCACCTTCTAAGATCGAACGATCCATAAATGCACCCGGATCGCCTTCGTCGGCATTACACACTACGTATTTTTGATCGGCTTCGCTTTTGGCAGCAATTTCCCATTTTAATCCGGTTGGGAAACCACCTCCTCCACGACCGCGTAATCCTGATTCTTTAATCTCATTTACAACATCAGCAGGAGTGAGTTCCGATAAACATTTACCCAATGCCATGTAACCGTCGCGCGCAATGTATTCGTCCAGATTTTCAGGATCAATAAACCCGCAGTTACGCAAAG
Organism: uncultured Bacteroidales bacterium; assembly: GCA_964450375.1. Taxonomy (GTDB): domain Bacteria; phylum Bacteroidota; class Bacteroidia; order Bacteroidales; family UBA12077; genus UBA12077. Next base: position 24,164 of record CAYVEW010000007.1, on the reverse strand, counting down.
CGATACGAATTTGCTTTTTATAGAAATCCATGTGTTTTGAATCCGAGATATGCTCTTTTTTCTCCGGATCAAGATATAATAAACGTGCAACCTGACGGCCTTTTACGATGTGTTCTTCAATAATTTCAGCTGCATCTTCGGGTTTTACCTGAGTGTAGAATGTATTATCAGGAGAAACTTTTACGATAGGCCCCTTTTCACAAAAACCAAAACAACCGGTCATAATAACCTGAACTTCGTCTTGCAAGCCTTTATTTTCGAGTTCTTTCTTTAGATTTTCAACAACAGAATCGCTTGCTGAAGCTCTACATCCCGTACCACCACAAACAAGCAAATGCATTTTATATTTTGTCATTTTTTATCCTCCTTAGCTTTTATTTATCTTCGTCGATTACTTGATAATTTACCGGAATAATGCCGTCTACCAGCTCGCCCAGCTTAATATATCTTTCAATAATTTCGTCAGCTTTTTTGGTATCAACATAACCAAAAACGATAGGCTCTTCGCCAGGTTTTTTAACTTCGATAGTAGGTTCAGCAAAACAATATCCCATATCGCCTGTTTGAGTTACAACTGCCTCAATATTCCTTTTTTCAAGAGCTTCAATCAAAAAGTCCATTACTTCTTTAGCACCAGAAGCAATACCGCTGGTTGCCATACCAACTTTTATCTGTACGTAGTTTTCAGAAGAATCTCCTTTCTCCCGAATGTCTACTTTTGATTGCAAATCTTCTTTCATTTTCTTAAGATCTGCTAATGTTTTGATTTTTGCCATGTTTAAATTATTATTTTTAAAGTGTTATTTTACCTTGAAATATTTTACAAATTTATTGTTTACAGTATTAAGAATCATCTTAAATTAGTATATCGTACAACATATATATTATACAACATATATTTCGTTTAAATTTTCGTCAATCATTTCCTTTAACATTCCCCTTATTTTGGGGTTGTCAATCTTTACATCTTCTAAAATTTCTTTTATCTCACGCGTATCGAAAACGTATTTTTTATCATTTACCTGATGCATGTATTTGAAATCAATGTCAGGATTCGCAGCAGCAAGCAACACCACAGTTCCCGCACAATCGCCCAAAGGCGGACGATCGATATGATCGTACTGAAACACCGCCTGGATTCTGGTGCCTGCTTCTTTTTCAGAATTTACTTTAATGTATCCGTTCGTTTGTTCGGCACTATGCTTTAAAAGTGGTATACCCAAACCAACCTTTCGGGTGGTTCGGGTGGTTGTATATGGATCTGTAACATGAGCCAAAAGATCTTCGTCCATTCCTGTTCCGTTATCATTTATAATCACTTCGAACATATTTTTTGCAATATTTTCGTTAATGCAAATTTCTACCATTGTAGCTTTAGCGCTAATGGCATTTTGAGCAATATCTAATATGTGCATCGATATGTTATTCATTTTAACATTACTTTCCGTCCGTTTTTACCTTTTAAAGCCAACAGCATTTCGCTGAATGAACGCTCATTTAATTGAAAAAAAGTTGCTACTGTACCCAGATCATTGATATAGTGCGCATCGGAACTTTGTATAAAGCTATAATCTGCCAGATAATTATTTTGCTTTAGAAAATCATTTTTTGAAATATGTTTTGATATTTCCAATGCATCGTATTGAATGTCTGTTGGAACAAAGCCGAGCTGACTAATTACTGAATAGCGTGCTCGATCAATATGCGCAGGAATAAATATCCCGTTTAGCTCGTGCACTTTTTTTTCAATTTGATTGATACTAACATCCAGAGCTGATATTAATAACCAGTTTATTTGCTCCGTGATGTTTTCATCCCGGTCGACTACCACCTGGTAGCCAAATTTATTCACATCGTTTTCTATTTTTGGAAGATGCTTATCCAGATACTCCTGAAATTCAAATAACTCATCATCTTTATCAAAGAACGCCAAACAGTGAACTTCTTCTTTAGAAGTTACCTCTACACCTTTTAGAATCATTAAATCATGTTTTTTTGCAAGCTCTTCGATCACTTTGCAATTTTTAGTACTGTTATGATCCGTAATTCCAACAATATCAAGCCCTTTTTCTTTCGCCTTTTTAACGATATTCGAAGGACTCATATCCAAATCGCCACAAGGAGACAATACAGTATGTGTATGTAAATCAGCCTTGTATAAATTCATTTTTACTTTAGGATTTCGTATAATTTTCCTGCAATTTCGAATGTACTTTCGGTGGTACTAAGCACCGGGATACCTTCTTCGTTACTTTGTTTTGCCATATCTTCGTCAGGTTGAAAACCTTTAACCAGAATAACAGCGGCAAGATCTTTGAGCGATGCAATGGCCATCACATTTTTGTGAGTCTGCAAAGTAGTCCACACGTGTCCTTCCTTCGCATTTCCCATTACATCACTCAATAAATCTGAAACATAACCTCCGGTAATCTCGCGATTAACGCCAGACTCACCACTAATTAACTTTAACCCTAATTTATCAATAATATCTATAACTTTCATATGCTTTAACATTTACGGTTTAACTTTTCTTCACCCCAAATATTTTTCATTATTTCATGAGATTCCTCCCAATCGATAATTCCTTTTTTTTCGAATATCTTCTGAATAAAGATGCAATGATTTATTGCGGCTCGTTCCTGTACAATATCCTCGGCCAAGGCCTGGCAATTTGGTGCTCCGCAAGCACCACAATCCACATCGGGCAGGCATTTCATGATTTCTTTCACACGGCGCATTTTTTTCATGGCCTCGGCCATGTTCTCGTCTAATTTCATCATCGACCGCGGATTAATTCTTCCTAAGGGAGCACAATTGTTAAGAAATTCGGTATAATTTAAAATATCCTTTTGATCAAAACCCGAGTAATTATCTTTAATATAAAGAGCCCGTTTTCGTAATCGTTCAACAGTTAAGAATCGGTTTTGAGTGGTTAAAACACCACCGGCACAGCTTTCGTCACATGCGCGTAATTCAAGAAAATCAACATCTTTTATTTCGTCATTTTCGACTTTCTCCAAAAAGTCCATTACGTTATGCACTCCGTCGATCGCTAAACAACGGCCATCCATGTTATCTGCTTCGCCATTGGTTAAGCTCCAAAGTGTTCCTTCCGGCGTTAATTTATCTTTTGAATTCTGATCCTGAACGATCTTAAAATCACCACGTTTAACACTGGTAAATACTTTATTGAAAATAAAATCCATATTAATTACTCCGGTAATTGGCGATTTTTCTTCGCCAACGGGACTTTTTACAGCAGCAATTTTTGCAGCACATGGAGTAACATAAAATATACCTATGTCCGATTCATCCACACCCTGCTTAATTAGTTTTTGTTTGTAGTATAAAGCTGCTATATCTAAAGGCGGATGTAATGGAATAATGTGATCGACCAGAGCAGGAAATTTAACCTGGATTAACCGAATAACAGCAGGGCAAAATGATGAAATAAAAGGCTTCTTCTCTTTGTTAGCAGTTATGTAATTTTTAATTGAGTTTTGCAGCACATCAACACCATGTTCTGCTTCATAAACATCGGTAAACCCTAATTCTAAAAGTACATTATATATTTGCGTAGCTTTTACATCTTCGGGAAATTGCCCGATTAAGACAGCAGGTAATAAAGCAACTCTGTGTTTATACTGAAATATTTTATTAAAATCGTCTTGTTCAATAATAATGGCCCCAACCGGACATACACGGAAACATTCGCCACAATCGATGCAACGGTTTTCAAAAAGCTCAGCTTTCCCATTTCTTACACGAATCGCTTCTGTAGGGCATATATTCATACAATGGGAACATCCAATACAATGATCCTTTTGAATTTTTAATGCATGATGAAATACTTTTTGTTCCATTTTATTCAGTTTTCAGATATGCAACGATTTTCAATCTTGTTCCTAAACCCACTTCACTTGTTATTTCAAACTCATCCGAGTTATTTTTTATATTTGCCAATCCCATTCCTGCGCCAAATCCCATTTCGCGGACCTGTTCAGACGCAGTAGAATACCCTTCCTGCATAGCAAGCTGTATATCTTCGATCCCCGGCCCTTTATCGTTTACCTGTATTTCAATTTTATCGGTTTCCACATCGATAATAACATCCCCCTCGTAGGCATGAGCTACTACATTTACTTCGGCTTCGTAAAGAGCAACTACAATTCGTTTAATCACTTTATGATCTCCAACCAATTGTTTCAATATTTTCTTTAGCTGACTCGATGCCAAACCAGCTTTGGAAAAATCTCCGCCTTGTATGTTAAATTCAAAATGCATAAACTAAAAAACAGGTTTTATTCCGGCACCATATAATTTTCCGGCAGTTTTAAAAACAGATCCGGCACATTCTATTAAAATAATATTACAATCTTTTGCAAGATTAATCATTTCCTGATTTACTTTTTTATTACGAGCAAAGATGATACAAGAGATATCAGACATTTCAGCAGTTCGCACAGCTTGTAAGTTTGCTAATCCGGTAATTAGCATCACATCATCTGTGTCAAGCGTAAGAACATCACTCATTAAATCCGAAGCAAATCCTTTTTTCACCTCTGTATCTAAGAGCGTTTCTCCGCAAATTACTTTGCCATCGATCATGTTTACTATTTCATTAATCTTCATCCTTACAATGAATTAAGCTATTAAAAAACTACCTTGATATATTTTGTATATAAATCTGATGCAAATATAAAAACCTTTTTGTTATTTTATTCACACTGTTATTTTTTTCACACTTAATTTAAATAAATGCGCATCATTTTCACATGTTATGTTATTGATTATCAATCGTCTTTGCCTGAAGAAAAGATGATATGTTTTACAGCCTATTTGCTTATTTAGAAATAGTCTGATTAAGACTTAGGATGATTGGTTTATTCTATGTAATCGTTTATTTCAGCCAGCATTATTCATGAATCTTTTTGAATATTTCCAGTATGCAAAACCAGCAAGAAATATTACAACAATTACACTTACATACACAAAACCAGGAACCGGAACCGGATCACCTCCTGCATACGAATGCAATCCACTTAAATAGTAGTTTACACCAAAATAGGTCATTAAAACAGACGAAAAGGCGAATAAAGACAATACATTAAAAGAATAGTAGCCTTTTAATCCTTCAATCATTCTTGAATGAATTACAAAACTATACACAATAATTGTAATTAACGACCAGGTTTCTTTGGGATCCCATCCCCAGTAACGCCCCCACGATTCGTTTGCCCAAATAGCTCCGAGAAAGGTTCCAATGGTTAGCAGGTACAGACCGATGGTTAAAGTTTTGTAGTTAATAATGCTTAAGTCTTGAATGGTTGTGTTTATATTTTCAGCATTTGACTTTGTACTAACCGAGTATAAAACTAATACAATGATTCCAAGAATTGCACCTAATCCCAGAAAACCATAGCTTCCGGTAATTATTGAGACGTGCAATGTGAGCCAATACGACTGCAAAACAGGAACCAGATTGGTAATTTCGGGATCCATAAAACTTAAATGGGCTACCATTAATGTAAAACCGCCCAGTACAGAAGTTGCTGCCAAAACAAAGGCTGATCGTTTACTAAAAATAAACCCTGCCAAAATCGTTACCCAGGATATAAAAATCATTGATTCATAACCATTGCTCATAGGGGCATGTCCAGAAACATACCAACGAGCTACTAAGCCTGCTGTATGAAAAGCAAACCCAAAAATCATTAAGTATTTAAATATCCTGATGGTTAGAAATAGGTTCTTATTATGTGAAATAATTCCATAAATAAGAATAATCAATAATATTGCTCCGATGCCTGCATAATAAGGAAAAAGCTTATCGTAAATTCCAGATTTGTAGTAAAGAATTTCGGTATTTACTTTTTGTACGGAAGGTAAATTATACTGGGCATTTTTGCGTTGATAATCTATGATCGAATGAACAATTTCACTGGCAGCCTGAAAATCCCCACTAACACTTGCTTTTTGTACTTCTCTGGCATAAACGCTTAGTATACTTTTTAAATAGCTTGAATCTGCCGAATCCGACTTATAAGTGTATGCATCGCTTGGAGTGTGCCATTTAAAGGATGAATCCCGAACCGGAAAAATTTTCATAAATTCTCCTGTGTAAATCATAAAGCAAATATTGATTCTTTCATCGACCTTTATAATTTCTTTATCAAACTTATTTCGAGCATTTGCAGGTTTCTCGTAGGCTAATTCTACGTGTTGCTTTAGCTTGTAAGAATTTGTTCTCAGGCTTACAATGTCGCTAAAAGCAGCATAGTTCGTTTTTATGCCAATAAGTTTCTTGATGTCTTCATTCGAGATCCGAATGATTGGCTCATGCTGCCAGTTTTCAAAATCGAAATAAATTCCTAAATATACCTGCATAGGCGAATACGAGCCTAATTTAGTATCCCTGGATATTTTTCTAAGTATATCATTGCTAAGCGTATATAACGGCTTCGTTCTACCCTTCTGATCCTGAACCAAAATTTCACCAAACTTATTTGCCTGATCTTTCTGAATTATAAATTTCTGATCTTTACCATTTTGTGCATTGGAAATGGTTAAAGATGATAGAAAAACAGCAATCAGAAGAATTGTTTTAAGTGCATTATACTTAAAAAAATGCTTATTAACCGTTCTAAAATGCGAGTTTTTATTGATTAAAGAAAAGATGATAAATAAAAACAACATGAAATAACCGGTATAAGTTACCAGAATACCGGCAAAATCTTTATTTACAGAAAGTATAGTGCCCATTTCATCCGGATCGTACGATGATTGATAAAAGCGCCATCCTTTATATTTTAAAATATGATTCATGTAAATAGAATAAGGTTTGTTTATTTGCTTTGCACTATCAATTAATACCACATTGCTTTTATAAGACGAAGGGCTGGTAGATCCGGGATAACGCTCCAGAATAAAATCATTCAGTTTTAAGCTGAATGGCAATTCCACTTCTAGCGGAGCGTAGCTTAAATTTAGGGTATGATTATTTATTTCTAAATGGGTCACATTTTCACCATTTTGATTTTGCCACAAATACACATTTTCTTTCTGTCCATTACCCAAAATTTCAAAAATCAATGCATTTTTATTGGTTTGATGTGTTTGATAATTCAGGCTTACAACCTGCAAAACCCCACTCATAGTTAAGGCATTCGGAACAATCGACCAATCATCGATTTGATAAATCTTCATTCGTTCAAAAGGAATCACTTCATTCGCTTCAATAACTTCGTGCTTTTGGTTTTCCATGTTTAAAGTCTGCATTCCAGACTTTGATTGCACTACGAATGATCCATTCTCATCAGCAATGCGAATATCCATATAATCATCAGTTAAAAATCCAACAAACAAGCCATTTATATTTTTACTTTCACCTTTGGAAAGGATAATATTCTCGCGTTGCATTCCGTTCGACACCATGAACGAAACCATTGGCTTTCCGTTCGGATCATTCATAATTGTTTCAGATGCATTTGGCAAAAACTGTTTATACTTAATGGAGTAATCTTTCTGATTTATGGTGAAATTCTTTTTATACTTCTGCGTTTTAATTGTAGTAGCTATAAACTCCTGATGATCTGACAAAAGTGTATCGCCTTGATTATTTATTACTGTAAGATTCAAATATTTTTCACTTGTTTGACAAGCGTTCTGAGTTTTCCCTTCGCGAATATGTATAAAACCATCAAAACCAAGATAACGGGTTAAAGCTGCTCCAATAATAATTAACACAAAAGCCAGGTGAAATAACAGTATGGTAAGTTTTTTCTTACGATAAAGTTTAAAAGCAATTATCTGGCCTGTAAAATTAATCGCTAATAACACAAATAGTAACTCAAACCACCATGCATTATAAACAATTAGTCTTGCTGCCTGTGCTCCAAAATCGTTTTCAAAAAAAGTAGCAAAAGCCATTGCCATAGCAAAAACGATAAATAAAACCCCTGTAAACCAAGAAGAAAATAAGAATACTACTTTTTGTTTGTTCATAAATAAAGATTTTTTGGTCTGAATTGTGAAAATACAATAAATACAACGAAAAAAAAACATGAATTAAACCATATTCCATCTACTAAAGTATAAAAAAAGGGACAGCTGCAAAGCCATCCCTTTTCATCAGAGTTTATTTTTAAATATTAATATCTCTTTCTTGCTTTATAATGCGTATGCAATAGCTCATGAGACTTATGACTAAGAGGCTCACCAAGAAAATCTTTATAAATTTGTTGAATTTCTGGGTTTTCGTGAGATTTACGAACTGGCATACCTTCATCTTCTGCGTATATTGCCTCAGCTCGTTTCTTACGTATCTCAGGAGTTGTAGGTATAGGTTGGCCACCACCACCAAGACATCCACCGGGACATGCCATGATTTCAATAAAGTGCCAATCTGCTTTACCATCCTTAACTGCTTGCATTACTTGTTTAGCATTGGTTAATCCGTGTGCAACAACTGTTTTCAGTTCAACACCTTCCAAGAAACTCCAAGCTGGTAATACATTTTCAATTTTAACAGCAGCTTCGCGAACACCTTCCATACCACGAACCGGAGTAATATTTAAGTTTTCGAATGGAACTTCTCTACCGGTTACTAACTCGTAAGCAGTACGCAAAGCAGCTTCCATAACACCACCTGTTGCTCCGAAAATAACAGCAGCACCGGATGAATCACCCATTAAGCTATCATATTTATCGTCTGGTAATGATAAGAAATCTAAACCAGCCTGTTTAATCATGATGGCAATTTCGCGGGTAGTCAAAACAAAGTCTACATCTTTATAACCACTATCGCGCATTTCAGGACGATCTGCTTCGAATTTCTTAGCTGTACAAGGCATTAATGATACAGAAACAATGTTCTCAGGATTTATTTTACGTTTTTGAGCGTAATATGTTTTTGCCAATGCACCAAACATTTGTTGTGGTGATTTACAAGTTGAAACATTTTCTAAGTACTCTGGGAATGTATGCTCGATGAACTTAATCCAGCCAGGAGAACAAGAAGTTGTCATTGGTAATTTAACACTTGGATCCTTATCAACCAACGCTTTTTTAAGTCTGGTAAGCAACTCTGTTCCTTCTTCCATAATGGTTAAGTCAGCTGTAAAATCGGTATCCAATACAGAATCGAAACCAATTCGTTTAAGAGCTGTAACCATTTTTCCGGTAACGCGTTCACCCACATCAAAACCTAATTCTTCGCCCAATGCAACACGAACAGCAGGAGCAGTTTGAATAACAACATGCTTATTTGGGTCGTAGATCGCATCCCAAACTTCGTCAACATAATTTCTTTCGATTAATGCACCAGTAGGACAGCGGTTAACGCACTGGCCACAATTAGTACAAACTACATCGTACATTGAATTTTCGAAGAAGGTTGAGATCTTCATGTGATCACCTTTGTACGCTACGCCCAATGCACTTACATGTTGTAATTCAGTACAAGTTCTTACACAACGCTGACAACGGATACATTTGCTATCGTCTTTTATAATTGAAGGCGACATCATATCCACTGTATAGTTTTTATCAGGAACCAGGTCGATGAACATGTGCTCGCCGGTTACCATTTCGGTAGCCAGGTTTTGCAATTCACATTTTGTGTTTTTGTAACACTTTGTACAATCGGCATTGTGCTCTGATAGTAGTAACTCAACAATATGTTTACGCGCATTTCTTACTTTGTGCGTATTTGTATGTATTACCATTCCTTCTTGAGCAGGCATTGCGCATGAAGCAACAAGGTTACGAACACCTTCTTGTTCAACAACACATACTCTACAGTTTCCGGCAACACATAAATCTTCGTGATAACAAAGCGTAGGAATGTGTATGTTTAATTTCTTTGCAGCATCAAGAACAGTTTTTCCTTCCTCAATACTAACATCGATTCCGTCTATTTTTAAATTTACTGTATTAGCCATGTTTATATCAATTTTATTTTTTACATTAATTATTAAACTTGCCTGACATCTGTCTGTTGGCAGAAAAGTCTGTCAGGTTAGTATATCATTTCTTCTTTAAAGTTATCAACAATTGAAGAGAATGAATTTGCAACCGATTGACCTAAACCACATTTAGAAGAAACCTTCATTGTTTCAGCCAATTTTTGCAAAGTATCCAGGTAATGAGCTGATTTTTCACCTTTCTTAACCGCTTCAATACCTTTTTTAAGTTGTTGACAACCTACACGACATGGCGTACATTGTCCGCAAGATTCTTCTTCGAAAAATTCAACATAGTTCTTCAATACATTATACATTGAGCGAGAACTATTAAAAAGCATCATTGATCCTCCTGTTGGAACACCTTCGAAACCAATAATCGTTTCTTTGAATTTTTTACGAGGCACGCAAAAACCAGAAGCACCTCCTACCTGAACTGCTTTAGTATCGCCATCACCAAATTCTTCAACAAAGTCTGACAAGGACATACCCAACTCTAATTCATAGATTCCTGGGATTGGAGTATCACCGGAAATCGAAAATACTTTCGAACCACGAGAATCAGCGGTTCCCAGCTCCTGGAATTTTTTAGCACCAATTCGGCAAATCATGAATGAATATACCAATGTTTCCACGTTATTGATTACCGTTGGTTTACTTCTAAACCCAGCGATGGTTGGATATGGCGGCTTGTTTCGTGGCTCGCCACGTTTACCTTCCATTGACTCGAATAACGCGCTCTCTTCGCCACAAATATAAGCTCCGGCTCCCATTAAAATATGAATTTGGAAATCAAAACCAACTTCTTTTAACGAAGCATGAAACTGATCTAATGCTTTTTGCAGTTCAGCCTTTAAAAACTGATATTCGCCACGCAAGTAAACATAACCATGTTTAGCACCTATAACTTTAGCACAAATGGCCATTCCGCCAAATACTTTTAAAGGAACTCTTGAAAGAATTTCTCGATCTTTAAATGTACCTGGTTCACCTTCGTCGGCATTACAAACTACATATTTTTCTTCATCTTTTTCCTGAGATGTAAATTTCCATTTTAGTCCGGTTGGAAAACCAGCACCACCGCGGCCTCTTAATCCTGAATCCAAAATTTCCTTTAATATTTGGTCGTTTGACATCTTAAGACTATCAGCAAGAACATCTTTAAGACTGCAATCTTCGCTGAAAATAAGGTCTACTCTTTTTAGTTTTTTATCTGGCATAATTATTATCTCCTTTAACTGATTAACAACTATTTATTTTTCATATAATCACCAATAATTTCACTAACTTTTTCTTCAGTTAATTCGGTGTATGAGTCATCATTTATAAGCATTGCAGGCCCTTTATGGCACCAACCAAGACAGTTTGTTTCTAAAAGAGTAAACTTATTGTCTTTCGTTGTTTCACCTACCTTAATTTTCAACAAATCTTCAATGGTTTTTAAGATTTGCTTTTTACCTTTCATATCACAGGTAATGGTTCTACACAAACGAATAACATACTTTCCTCTCGGTTCCGTATCAAGGAAAGAATAGAAAGTAGCTGTTCCGTAAACCAGTGCAGCAGACATATCTAACTCTCTTGCAACTTCAGTCATCGCAGCATCTGAAATGTATCTTTCTTCAGTAATGATGCCTTGCAAAATTGGAAGTAAACTCTCTCTGGTTCTTCCATGCTTGTCAGCTAAATCCTTAACTAATTCTTTAATTTCTGGCATGTTGATTTTGTTTTATTAATTAATTGTTATTTTTTTAACAGTGTTATAAAAATAACACTAAAACTAGTTTTAATTATTTGATTCTCAGAAATAAATATAGAATTCAATACCACAGAAGAATATGATATTTATTATACAATAATATGATATAAGTCATGTTTATGACAAGACTACAATCACATCTGTCTGATTTTCTATCGTTTAAAGCACAAAGCACTGACCGACATCGGGTACAATTAATTTTGATTCTAAATTATAATCTATCTCAAGCTGCATAAGCCATTGCTTTAATTCATGGTTAGTTAAACGCCTCTTATTATAATAAGCTTCGTCTTCGGTACCACTGTAATGTAGCAAAACAGTTTTCACAGGCTTTAAAATACTAACAAAATCAACTATCGATAAAATGATTTGATCAATTCTTTCCTGGCGATTAAAAAAATAATCGAAACACCTTGAATAACTTAAAGAGCTGTTGTGTATATGCGGGTAAAGTATTTTGGCTATCGTAACATCTTTCTTAAATTCGGTTAGAAGGCTTGATTCCGCATGATTCAATCCATTTAAAACACTCCAGTGATTGCTTTTCGGGTAAGGGTATCGATTATTCGCATCAGCAACGAACAAATCGAGCTTCGAAAGGAATTCAAAGTCTTGTTCGCGCAGTATGGGGCAAAGAATATCTCCGGAAAATAAAATTCGTTTGGTTTCGATTTGATCGCTGTACGTAAAATACAACATGGTAGCTCCTACTGCACTTTCCCCATGATAAACAGGAATAGGAGTTACTGTTAAGTGATTATCCTGATTTAATTCATACTCCTGATAAGGCAACAACTCATTAAATTGCACCAAACTCTTTAAATGGGGGAAAGACATTAATGTTTGCTCCCAACACAATGCAGTTGCATATACAGGATATTTCCTTTTGCAGGTTTTAAAATAGCTTTGTATAATCCAATCAATTCCAAGGGTATGATCTATATGTGGATGAGTTAAGAATAAAGCATCAGGAATTCTGTTAGAGTTCTTTAACAGAAACTGAACTGCGCCATGTCCGGCATCAATCATAAACTCCCATTCAATATTATTTACCATTGGGTTTATATGATTGGTTTTAAGTATTGAACAGGATGCATTTGCGATTTCTTCAGGCTTGCTGCGATCATAAAATGGATGATCCTGGCCTAAAATAACAGGCCAGGCATTTCCTTTTCCATTTATTCGCACTTGTATCATACGGATATAAAAAATGGCGCAAAAGCGCCATTTAATTTATTTTACAATTTCCATTTCTTCAATTAAATGATCTGCTCCCGCGAGTTTTTCAACTATAAATAATAAATACCTGATATCCAAAGTAACATTTCTACTGCGCTGCGGGTCGAACATCATATCACTCATAATTCCATCCCAGGCCCTGTCGAAGTTTAAGCCAATCAGATTACCTTCTGCATCTAACACAGGGCTTCCTGAATTTCCACCGGTAGTATGATTTGTTGCCACGAAACATACAGGCACTGTTCCGTTTACTTCATACTGGCCAAAATCTTTCTCATTATAAATTTGCTTTAACTTTTCGGGTACATCATAATCGTAAATCTCTGGATTATCTTTTTCGATGACTCCATCAAGTGTGGTGTAGTATTTATATTCCACTGCGTCGCGAGGAGAATAGCCAGCTATATTGCCATAAGATACTCTCATGGTAAAATTTGCATCAGGATAAAATATTTTATCGGTTTGCATTTCCTGAAGTCCTTGCACATAGAGTCTATATAACCGTTGAGTCTCGTAATTCAGTGCATCGTATTTTGGTTTTACCTTAGAATTGTTAATTTCAGCAAATTGGGTATAGAATTTATAGGCCGGATCGTTTTTGATAACATCAATATCCTTTTTGGAAAACTGATCTATTAACTTTCTTAGCTCATCTTCGTTTGCAAATATAGAATTTGAAAAAAGCTGTTTAGTATAATTTTCAATATCAGCTATTTCATCTTTTACAGAGGGTTGAAACTTAGAATCTACATTTTCGAAATACATCGGAATGATTTCTTTGAAAATCTCAACATCAATTTCCTTCACATAATCCTTAAAAAAGCGATCCATTGCACTTGATAAATACACTTTTTCTTCCTTTAATTTATCCTTATTCTTTTTATCTTCTGCAATTTCCAGTAAGGTCTTAAATTGAGATGCAAACCTAATTAGTTCTACACCCATAACTGATTCTCGCATATAATCATAAGCTATTGCATACTCTTCTATCTCTGAATAAATTTGTGATAGCTGATTTACTACATCGATGTATAGATCTTTCTGATTTTCTTTTGCCCAATTAGTGAATTCATTTTCCAGCGCTTGTTTTTTCTCCACCGTATTTAACCTCTCTAAACCTACAATCTCTCCTTTCCAGCGTTTCCATGAGTTACTTACTCCGGCATTTTTACTGGCATATTTAATTCGTATGGTGTCATTATCTAATGCATAAGCATTCATTATTTCCAAACGCTTATCGCGAAGTTTAATGCTATGCGGATTGCGCACATCTTTAATTAAACTTATGGCATCTGAAATTAAGTATTCTTGGGTGCTTCCAGGATATCCCATTACCCAAGTAAAATCACCTTCATTAATTCCTTTAATTGAGATGGGTAAATATTTTTTTGGTTTATAAGGCACATTATCAGGTGAATACTCGGCGGGCTGATTGTTTTGATCAGCATAGATTCTAAATATCGAAAAGTCGCCCGTATGACGAGGCCACATCCAGTTGTCGGTATCGCCACCAAATTTACCAATTGCTGATGGTGGAGCCCCTACTAAACGAACATCTTTATACTCTTCGTAAACAAACATATAATACTGATTACCATAATAAAAAGGCCTTATAACAGCAGTAAAATGTGTTCCATCAATAGCCTTGTTTTTTATATCTTCGCTATTTTTATTAATAATTTCGGTTCGCTTTGCTTCAGTTAAATCATCGCTTACATTAACCAATACCTGATCAGTAACATCTTCGATTCGTTTTAGGAAAGTAACTTTTAAATTAGGGTTTGGTAATTCTTCTTCCATCGACATAGCCCAGAAACCATCGGTTAAATAATCGTGCTCCACAGAGCTGTGGCGCTGAATTGCACCATAGCCGCAATGGTGATTTGTTAACAACAATCCTTTATCGGAAACCACTTCGCCTGTACAACCACCACCAAAAATAACTACAGCATCCATTAAACAAGCCTGGTTTATACTATAAATATCTTCGGCACTAAGTTTAAAGCCTTTTTCCTGCATATCCTGAATATTGAACTTTTCAATTAACAAAGGAATCCACATTCCTTCATCGGCTTTTGTAAAATTCAAAAAGCCTATAAATAATAACATTAATAAAATAATTTGTTTTTTCATCTCTATTTGTTTAATCATTAATAAAATCATCCAGTTCGGTATATAATTTTTGTATTGGCAAACCCATAACATTAAAAAACGAACCATTAATTCGCTCTACTCCAATATATCCAATCCACTCCTGTATGCCATACGCACCTGCTTTATCCATTGGCTGATAATGATTAATGTAATAATCAATCTCGGCGAATGTTAACTTTTTAAAATATACATCGGTTTGAGCAGTAAATGCAAACTCCTTTTTATTCGACTTAATGCACACACCTGTGTAAACCTGATGACATTTTCCAGAAAGTTCCTGTAAAATCCTAAAAGCATCATCGTTATCTGCAGGCTTTTGCAACACTTTATCATCTAACCAAACAATGGTATCGGCTGTAATTACTATTTCGTAATCCTGCAGGTCGTTATCAAAAACACTTGCTTTTTTTTGCGCTATATATAGTGGAATTTCTTCGCGTTTGAGATTTTCGGGATAGGTTTCATCTACAAACTCCTTTAATTTGATTTCGAATTCGAGTCCTATTTCCTTCATCAGATAGTGCCTTCGGGGCGATTGTGAAGCTAAAATTATTTTATAATCATCGATATTCGGGATAAACATAAAACGAAAAGATTTTAGAAATTTTGTGTAATGATATAATTGGCAACTATCGAATAAAATATACCAGCTAACATTATTAGCTTGGCAAGATTACTGGCCTGATGATACTGTTTTTTATTATCGGCAACAATGACTATATATAGCAATATAAGTAACGGAATCATCAAAAACACAGAGAAATAAATTAATGTAAGCGGGTCGGTTAAAAAACGAAAATATAAGTACAATAAAGAAAAAAGTGTGGTTAGGATAAATGTAATGATTACGATTTTCGAATTCAGCACCCCCAATACAATCGGCATGGTTTTGCGTCCATATACACTGTCACCTTCGAAATCTTCCACATCCTTTATAATTTCACGAATTAAGGTCAACAGAAATGCAAATAAAGCGAAAGCGCTAACCCAGAATACGATCTGACTAAAGTCTGAGCGCATTTCGCGCATAAGCAATCCGTATTGTTTATTTAGCAATGGTATTTCAAACAACAACACCATTAAAGGAACCAGTGCTGTTAATATAGCCACAATTAAATTACCAATTAGAAACTGTCTTTTATAAGTAGTGGAATAAAACCATAATATTCCTGTAATTAAAATAAATATTACAGTTAATAAAGGAATACCAATATAAAATGAGATATAAGCTCCCAGTCCGATTCCGATTGTATTAAAAATGATGTGCAGAAGTATTGCCCAGCGACGGTTAAGTGTTCGACCAATAATAACCGTTTCGGGACGATTTACCATATCGGTTTTTGTGTCGAAATAATCATTAATTACGTATCCTGCAGCTGTTATAAAAACGGTTGCCATTACAAGAAAAAAGAAATTCCATTCAGAAAATTGGAGTTTGAACTCATAAATTTCCAAAATAGGTTTAATTATACTAAACCGCATTAAGTATTGGGTTAATATAATTATTATGAGATTCTTATAACGAATTAAACGTAAGAAATTGATCATATTGTTCTTATTGTTTCAGGCCTGCATTGTCGGCAGATTTGTTAAAAAATTGTTTCCACTTTCCTTGCAAACGGAGAACTTGCTCGAT
Organism: uncultured Bacteroidales bacterium; assembly: GCA_964450375.1. Lineage (GTDB taxonomy): Bacteria > Bacteroidota > Bacteroidia > Bacteroidales > UBA12077 > UBA12077. The sequence continues at coordinate 7,414 of CAYVEW010000007.1, read as the reverse complement.
AACATCACGCACGCACCCACGGCCACCCGGAAAAGTAGAAATATATTTTGATATGGCTTTAATTTCTTCAGCCGCATCGGATGGGCAAGTTGCTAATCCTGCAATCTGCATTACCTCGTAATCAGGTAAATCATCGCCCATATAGAGTATCTCTTCGGGTTTTAGTCCATATTTGAAATAAAAATCTTCAAAATCATTTACTTTATCTCTGGAGTTCATGTAAATATCTGTAATTCCAAGATATTGAAATCGTTTTTTTGTAGCATCAGAGCTTCCTCCGGATATAATTCCTATCGTATAACCTTGTTTTAAGGCATAAGCTACAGCAAATCCATCTTTCATATTTACTGAACGAACAAACTCGCCACTTGGATCCAGATAAATTTGCCCATCGGTAAAAACTCCATCCACATCAAAAACAAATGCTTTTATATTTCGTAAATCTTCTTTAAAATTCGCCATTATTTTTTATTATTTTGTTGACCTGTTTTGTAAATGCTTTCACTTACAAATTTGTATATTTTTTCATATTCGGGGTAATCACTTAACATTTCAAGGTGTTTCTGGATTACATTCTGATCGTTTCGGACCGCTGGCCCGGTTTGTGCATTTTCCGGATTACTTTCGATGGCTTTTGCGGCTGTTTCGTTGATTAGCGGAATTAACGAGTCAAAACTAATATGTGTATTATTTAATATTTTAGTAGCAATGGTGTACATATGATTAACAAAATTACATGCAAACACTGCTGCCAAGTGCAACTTTTTTCGTTTATCCGAATCGACAATACTAATATTGGTACTTAGACTACTACTTAACTGAAAAAGTTTATTTTCGATATCTTTATTATTTGCTTCTATAAAAACCGGAATCTCTGAAAAAACCAACTCTCTTGTTTTTGAAAAAGTCTGCAAGGGATAAATAACACCGAATTCTTTATAGATATTCTGGAAGATATTCATTGAGATGCTTCCGGCAGTATGAACTACTATGCCCGACTCAATTCGTAAATTTCTTATGATTTCTACAATTGCTTCGTCTTTTACCGAAATAATGTAAAGATCAGCATTTAGGGGAAGTTGCTGAATATCGTTTGTGTAGTTTGTCTGTATTTTTTCGGCAAGGATCCTGGCATTTTCCAGTGTTTTACTATAAACATAGCTAATTTCGAATCCTGCTTTTTTTAGAGCTATTGCTAAATGAGTAGCTACATTTCCGGCACCCAACATTACAATACCGTTATCAAAATACTTTTTAGCACTCATATCTCTGGTTTTAAAAACATAAAAATAATTGAAAATATTAAGCTTTCAAATTGAGTGATTGTCATATTTTAAAATTAGAACAAAAAAAGCCCCTAATCTTTCGAAAAGGGGCTTCTTATTATTTATATTCCAGATATTAAAAACAATACCTGTTTTCTTCAATTAGCTTATCGGCTATTCTTCTTCGAGCATCTTTTGTGTTAACTCCATCAAGCTTGGTATATATACTTACACCTTTTATCAGTTTATCTGTTAATTCTTCATCATTAATGGAATAAATAGCATTCATTGCATGTTTATAAATTAATAAAGCAGAATCAAACACATATACATCAAGAATATCCTTGTATAAATTGAAATTTTCCGGTGTTTGAATAGATTCTAATTTCTGAACTCTTAACATGGTTGATTCAGCAACATAAGCAGCCATTAGAATATCGGCAATACTATTTAGCACTTCCTGTTCGTGAACCAGTTTACGTTCGAATTTATTTACGGCAGCTTCCATTAACATTAAAGCAACTTTCTTAAAATTCTCAGTAAAGAAAGCTTTATCTTCAAAATAACCGGTTGATTTGAATTCATCGGATAAATTATCTAATCCGGCAACTATTTCTTTGGCTTTTTCGAATAATGGAATATGATTCTTTTGTCCTCGTTTAATAATAGTATCAGTAACTAAGATACGATTGATTTCATTTGTACCTTCGAAAATTCTGTTAATACGAGAGTCTCTATATGCTCTGTCGGCAGGCATTTCGGCAGAGAAACCCATACCACCCATTATTTGAACAGTTTCGTCGACAATATAGTCTAATGCTTCAGATCCAAACACTTTCATAATAGCAGCTTCGGCACCATATTGGCCAAATGCATCCATTACAGCTCTACCATAATCGCAACCTTCTTTTGCTTTATATATCTCGATAGCATCATCGATATCTTTACTTACTCTGTAAACTGCCGATTCGGTTGTAAAAGTTTTAATTACCTGCTCAGCCAGTTTATGTTTAATTGAACCAAAGTTTGCAATTAAGGTTCCGAATTGTTTACGTTCGTTCGCATAATTAACCGATTGTGTAATTGCTCTTTTTGCACCACCAAGCACGTTACCACCAAGTTTTATGCGTCCCATGTGCAGAATGTTCAAAGCAATTCTGAATCCTTCTCCGCGTTTACCTAAAAGATTTTCTACGGGAACTTTTACATCATTATAAAAAATCTGACGTGTAGATGATCCTTTAATACCCATTTTCTTTTCTTCAGGATTTAAGGAAACACCTTCCCATGCACGTTCAACTATAAAAGCACTATAAACCCGGTCGTTATCAATTTTAGCAAATACAGTTTGTATATCAGCAAAACCACCATTGGTGATCCACATTTTTTGACCGTTTAGGATATAGTGTTTACCGTCTTCGGATAAAACGGCTTTTGTTTTTCCGGAGTTGGCATCAGAGCCTGCACCCGGTTCAGTTAAGCAATAAGCACCAGCCCATTCGCCCGATGCTAATTTGGGCAAATATTTTTGTTTTTGTTCGTGATTTCCATAATATACGATAGGTAAGGATCCGATACCGGTATGTGCAGAGTATGCAACCGCGAACGAATAACCTGCTCCCATTCTCTCACTTGCTAACATGGATGTAACAAATGATTGTCCGAAACCATCGTATTCTTCAGGAACAGAAACACCTAAAAGTCCAAGTTCACCTGCTTTTTCCAGGATGCTTCTCATTAAGCCTTCTTCCTGAGCATCAATTCTATCAAGGTTAGGAAAAACTTCAGTTTCAAGAAAATCATCACAGGTTTGTGATATCATTTTTTGTTCTTCGTCGAATTCTTCGGGTATGAAAATTGAGTTACTTTCACTTTTCTTTAATAAAAATTCACCACCTTTTATGGTTAGATCTTTTTCCATTTTATTTATAGGTTTAATTTATAATTCTAATGATTGTTCTATTAATTCTGCAATATCTAAATTCTTAATTTTTTCTTCTTTGTTTTTATATTTTAATCCATCGGTCATCATCACCATGCAATACGGGCAAGCAGTAACAACAACATCAGCCTTGGTTTCTAATGCATCTTCGATACGTTCGATAAACACTTCTTTGTTTCCTTTTTCGGCTTCTTTAAACATTTGGCCACCACCTGCACCACAACATAATGCATTGCTCTTATTTCGTTTCATTTCCACTTTTCTTGATGGAATAGCATCGAGAACTGCCCTTGGTGCATCATATTCGCCATTTGCACGTCCAAGATAGCAAGGATCATGAAATGTTAAGGTTTTATCCTTAAATAAATCACTATTGATTGTAATTGTACCATTTTCAATTAATTTCTGTAAGAACTGAGAATGATGAATTACTTCGTAGTTTCCGTCGTAATCAGGATATTCGTTCTTAAAAGTATTGTATGCATGTGGGTCGCAGGTTATGATTTTTTTTACTTCGTACGAATTCATTGTTTCGATATTCATCATTGCCTGCATTTGAAATAACATTTCGTTACCTGCACGTCGGGCCACATCACCACTCGATGATTCTTCAACACCCAAAACCGCAAAACTTATATTAAAGTGCGTAAGTATTTTTACGAATGCACGAGTAACTTTCTTGTATCTGTCATCGAATGCTCCTGCACTACCAACCCAAAGTAAATATTCGGGTTTTTCGCCTTTGGCGAATAAATCGGCCATTACAGGAACTTCTATTTTACGTTTATTTTCTGCCATGATTTTCAAGTTTAATGTTTAAAGCTCAAGGTATTACCCACACTTTAAACTTTGTATATCATTTAAAATCAGTTTTATTCTTTTTCGTTCATATATAACTCTTCGGCCCATAACATGCGATCGTCTTGTGCAAATTGCCAAGGAGCTCCGTTATTTTCAATATTACTAAAAATGGCATTTAATTCGCCCGGAGCAGCTGCCTGTTCCATTACAATGTACCGACGCAATTCAATAATTGACGAAACCTGATCGATATTTACAGGACAAACATTTGTACAAGCATTGCATGTTGTACAAGCCCAAAGTTCTTCTGCTGATATAAAGTCGAATAATGTTTTATCATCAGAATAATCGGCACCATGTTTATCCAGATTCTTGCCGGTAATTTCTAGTCTATCGCGGATATCCATCATCACTTTTCGTGGTGAGAGTTTTTTACCCGTAATATTTGCAGGACAAACTCTTGAGCAACGTCCACATTCGGTGCAAGTATATGCATCCATCAGGTGTTTCCAGGTTAGCTGTTTTACATCTTGTGCACCAAAAGCAATTTCTTCGGCATCTTCGTCTATTGGGGGTTCTTCGCCTGTTAACATACTTTTTACTTCTTTTGTGATTGCCGGCATATTTGCTAATTTACCAACAGGCAGCAGCTTGGTGTAGTATACGTTTATAAACGACAAGAAAACATGAAAGTGTTTTGAATATGGTATATAATTCAAGAAAATCATAATACCTAAAATATGCAACCACCAGCAGAATCTATCTATAAATATCAGCGTTTCTGTTGGCAAATCTTTTAGTATAGGAATGAAAAACGAACTAAAAAAGAATGAACCAACTTCTTTATAGTGCTCAACTCCTCTTGTTTGAAGAATTGCATCAGATGCATTCATAAAGAAAATGGATGTCATTAATACGATTTCGGTAATCAGAATCAGGTTTGCATCTAAGCGTGGCCACCATTTCATTTCTGGCTTCCAGAATCTATCAACTCTTAGTATATTTCTTCTGATTAAGAAAACCACGCAACCAATTATAACCAGTAGGGCAAAAAATTCAAAAGCGCTGATTGCTATCGGATATAAGAAACCAAAAAATGATAAAGCCCTGTGAGTACCAGCAATACCATCAACCATAACTTCTAACATTTCTATATTAACCAGAATAAAGCCAGCATACACAAAAATGTGTAAAATACCGGACACCGGCAATCCCATCATTTTCGACTGGCCAATTGCTACTTTAAGAACAAGGCCCCATCTTTTTTTCTTATTATCTTTTATTTCAAGATCTCTTCCCAGCTTAATATTGCGTGAAATCTTTTTAACATTCCATACAAAAAAAGCTATTGCAGCAATCCATAATAAAATAAATATTATACTATTTATCATAGTTTTTAATTTTAAGTAAAACACTTTCTAATAAAAGCAAATGCCAAAATAAAAATATATTATCATTAAACAAAATACAAATCGTACCGCATTATAATCTATTCATTTGCTGACACTTAAAATAGTTCATCTTTTATAAAACGACAAAGACAAAAGATATTTTTAAATAAGCTTTTGTCTTTGCTAGAATTCATTTGAATGTGTACTATTTTATTTCTTTAACAGCCTGAATTAATTCTGGTAAAACTTTAGCAGCATCACCAACTATTCCATAATCCGCAGCTTCAAAAATCGGAGCATCTTTATCGGTATTTATTGCCACAATACATTTAGAAGAGCTAATTCCTGCCAAATGCTGAATTGCACCTGATATTCCTGCAGCGATGTATAAATTTGGAGCAATAATTTTACCGGTTTGACCAGTGTGTTCTTCGTGAGGCCTCCATCCTTCGTCAGAAACAGGACGTGAGCATGCAGTTGCAGCACCCAAAACATCGGCAAGCTCTTCAATTGGCCCCCATAAATCAGATGATTTCATTCCGCGGCCTCCAGATACCACAATTTCGGCATCGTTTAGTAATATTTTACCTGTTTGCTTTTCAACATTGGCTACGGTAGTTTTAAACAAATCCTGGTTTAATGCAGGTTCGAAACTTTCAATAACAGGAGATTTTACATTTTCTTCGAATTCAAAAGAGTTCTGAGCTAAAGTTAAGATCTTTACATCAGACTTAATAACCAGGTTTGAATAAGCTTTACCTGAATAAACCTTCTTAAAAACAGTAAAAGGTTCAACACTTGATGGTAATTTGCTAACACCAGAACCTAAACCTGCTTTTAATTTAACGGATAATCGAGGAGCTAGTGCTTTACCCATATTATTTTGGGCAATAATTATCACTTTAGCATCTTCCTTTTCTGCTACTTGAGCAATAACAGATGTATAAGCCTGATTATCCAGATTTTTTAATTTATCATCGTTTACAGATACAATTTTATCTGCGGCATAACTACCAAGTTTTTTTAGTTCATCTTCCTGAACATTACCTATTGAAAGGGCTATAGTTTGGGTATTTAGCATTTCTGCAATTTTACTTGCATATGAAACTAATTCAAAAGATAACTTCTTGAATTTTCCGTCCCAGTTTTCTGTAAAAACTAATACTGACATATCTTAATTTTATTAAATTCTTAATTTTTTTATTTACACAATTAACCCCGATTAGATCACTTTAGCTTCATTTTGCAGTAAGTTAACCAATTCTTTTACATTCTCAGGATCAATCATTTTACAAGCCGGTTTAGGCTGTGGCAATTCAAAATTAACCACTTCTGTTAGCGCTTCAACATCAACTGGAGCAACTACATTCAATGGTTTTTTACGAGCCATCATAATACCGCGCATCGCAGCAATCATTGGCTCTTTTGCAATTCCTTTCTGAACAGTAAGTACAACTGGTAATTCCGAAGTAACTTCTTCATTTCCACCATCGATATCGCGGGTAATTTTCACTTGACCGCCTTCAATTTGCACAGATGAAACGGCAGAAACAGATGGTATATTTAAAAACTCAGCTAACATACCACCAACAGCAGAACCATTGTAATCTGCCGATTCTATTCCACTAAAAATTAATTCGAAAGTATTGCTTTTTAAGTATTCGGCTATTTGAGCTGCAACAAAGTATGCATCTTTAGGTTCGCTGTCAATTCTCACTGCATCGTCGGCACCTATTGCCAAAGCTTTTCTCATGGTAGGTTCTACATCTTTTCCACCTACGGTTATTACTGTAATATTTTCGATTGAATTTGCTGCATTTGATTTAAGTTCTATAGCTCTTGTTAAAGCAAGCTCATCCCAAGGATTAATAATCCATTGCACCCCGGTTGTATCAAAAGCTGTATTATCATTCACAAACTTCGCTTTTGTTGTGGTGTCCGGTACATTACTTAAGCAAACTAGAATTTTCATTTAATCTATTTTTAAGTTAATAATTAAATCGCATAAAACCTTG
>CAYVEW010000006.1:0-56728 GCA_964450375.1 uncultured Bacteroidales bacterium | reverse complement strand
TTTTCGGTGATCTGACTGGCGGTGATCTGAATATTTTCTATGTCGCTTCCACCACTGTTTGATACAACTAATCCAAGTTTAACGGTTTCGCCCGGATCAAAAATCTGATTGTTGTTTCCTAAGCTGTCATTAATAATTAACCCAGAAGCATTAATTTCAGGGGCATATACTGTAAGCTCTAATTTCGATATCCAATCATAATCTGTTCCTCCAGCATCCTGTCCTGTAATGATAAGATCAAACTCAACCTTCTGCTTATTTAAAACAGCAGGATCAATATGCATGCTAAAAGCTTCTTCGATTAGTTTAGTCTCAGATTTTAAGATTGTTCCATATGTTTCTGTGCTGTCGATTAAAGTAATGCTTGTATCGGATGTTCTCAGAGTAGCATTGGTTAAAAATGCATCATGGTTGTCGGAGAAATTCTTCAGATTTACATCCAGTTTAATTTCTTCGCCAAAATCTGCTTGGCCATTCGCATTTGTTATAGCATCATTGATTACAAATGAATCAAAAGCAATAAAAGGAGTATTCCCTGACTTAACAATGATCGTATCTATATGTGGTTGTCGATTTTGTTTTGTTATTACTAAAATTGCATCCCCTGCTAAACTTAATGCATCAAAAGTAAGAACTGCAATTCCGGTTTCATCAGCCAATTTGGCATCTAATAATTCTCCGTTAAACGAGAGGGCTGCATAAGCATCTTCTTCGGTTGTAATTTCAAAACTTGATGTACCAATAACCGTTTCCGGATTGTAGGAACTTGTTAATGTTTGAGGGATTGTCACATATGGAGTGAGTGATGGATCTCCCATTAAATGATATATTTCCCAGTAATAAGCTTTGCTCGATGAAGAAGATGCTTCAACCGCAAGGTTTCCTGCAACAATTATTTGTCCCTGAGTTATATACCAGTCTTCTTTGGCTTCGCCATTTGAGTGAAAAAAACGGTCGTATGCTCCCAGCTCACTTTCTTCGTATGTAGGGTTTGCTGTAATGGTACTGGTTAAACCTATACCCCAGTAGTAATCTTCGTCCCAGAGTGTATTGTTCGATCCGCCAATGTAACCTACTGCCCCTTTATCAACAGCTCGTAATAAGGTTTCGCCAAAACAGGAAGCATCATCGAATTTGTTGGATAAGCAGCAGTTTCCTATCATTAGTGGGTACATATGTGTATTTGTCATGGAGGCAACATCGCTATTTACAAAAGTGGGATCGGCCCAACCATTTGAATTACAGTGTGCAGTATAATTTGCAATGGCAGCACCTGCCGAAATATCTGCTTTTATTTGTGCATCAGAACTACCAGATGCAGGGTATAAATAACTTAAGGAACTAATACCATTTGCGGTGTTTGTGTAAAATTCGTTGGCGTAGTTTACGAAACCATTTGCATGGGTTGGTGCAAACCCTGCATCAACTCCGGCAACCAACACTACATTGTTTAGATACGAAGGATCGGGCATTTCGTATTTTTCCACTTCTAAGGTTTTATCAATTTGTGGCTGTAGTTCGGCCACTGAAGTTGCAGAAAAACGTCCGTAAAATACTTCGGGCAATTTATCGCCGGTATATTCGCAATAATATAAATCGGTTACATGGCTACCTGTGTTGCCCGGGAAAGAAGGAACTTGCGCAATATCACCAACAAAAAGCACAAATGTGGGAGAAATGCCATCGGCTGGATTATCATATAAATCTTTTAAATACGCTTTAATGCTTGTGGTTGTATTTCCTACTTCTGCCTGATTTGTATATGCTTCGATTACATTAAATCCCTTTAAAGTTTTCCATTCAATAAAAGGCTGTAAAGTTTCTTCAAACATTGGATCGGAAACTATCACGTATTTTACCGGTCCTTCAATTAATGCTTTTGATTCATTTGCAGAGTTTATGGTGTTAAGTGACATATTGCTGAAATAGGGCGAAGCCAATTGTTTTGTACTAACAGCCTTTGCCATGTAATCATCTACAAAGCTGATTTCAATTTCAATATCGTTTAACACTTTTAACTCATTGCTTATTGGATTGTATTCGAATGGAGAGATTTCGATATATCCTAAATGCTTATCTCTTAAATATCCCTTATCTTCAAATTTTACAAGTTCATTTTTAAAAAACGCATCTCTTTGGTATAAATCCCTGTCTTTTACAAATGGTATTTTATCCGGATCGTCGCTTTTTGAAACGGATGCCTGAGCAGGAATGATTTCGTTAACCAGGCCATATTCCGATAAATGTATAATTTCTTCGTTATAGCCAATGATTTTAACAATTGCTTTTTTATTTAATGGGATCTCAATTAAGCGGGTTATTAATGGCAGGTTTGGTTTTCCCTGATCGTAGCTTCGGGTCATTCCTTCAGAAAACAACTGTAAGTAGCTTCCTTCACCGGCTTGTTTTTCTTCAAAATCAATGTGCGAGAATTTTTCCTGAATCCGGATTCCTGATGGCAACGATTGTACTCTCTCACGGCCATTTATTTTATTGCTTGATAAATTAACACGCACTCTATTTTGAGCATAAATACTTGCTGATAAAGTAACAAGCGCGATTAGTATCATTAGGCGTTTACTCATTGCAATAATGTTTTAAACAAATGTTAGTTAATAAATTAGGGTGCGACAAGATATTCTTTTTTAACGTAAAAAGAAACAATTTTGTTCAATAATTTATTGGGCAAATCACTTACTAACAGGCCCGATTCTAGATTCTATCGACTGTATCTTTTGTTCTAAGCGATTCGATTTTTCTTTGCGTATATCAATCGTAAGGGTTGAATAAACTCTCTTGGATAAAGGTTCAAGTACTTTGTATGATTCGTTTACTATGTTTAGAGCTTCTGCTAATGTTTCTGTTTCAATAATGGTTCCCATGGCTGTTAGTTTATACTTAACGCCACTTTGCTTAATCATATTAATTACTTTGCTTACAGACTCGCTGGCACTATCACCTTTCTTGTCTGTAGGAAACATTGCAAATTCCAGAAGAACAGACATCTTTTTATTCTTTTAATCCTTTGTTAACATTAAAACTAATTTCAATATCCCAGTTTGAGCGCACTTTAATTTCTTTATCGTAATATAACACTTCTTCGGGTTGTATGTGTTCTAAATATTCTCCTGTATCCCATTTACCATTAAAATTTTTATCTAAAATTACTTTAAAGATATATTCTTTGGGATGCAAATACTGGAACTCTAATAATTGGTCTGAAGTGATTATTTTCTCCATTAATACGGATTCTGATTCCTTCGCGGGTAAAATAACCTGGCAAATAAGCTGGAAGGTGGAATCGATACCTGTTATGTTGGCAATCAATTTACCATAAAAATTAAACTTTTGGGTTTTAAATTCTATGATCGTTGTATCGTTTGTTGACTCATATAAATCAGTAAATGCTCCGGGAAGAATTTCCAATTGGTAAGCTGTATCTTCCGACCATGCTGATGATAAAAAGTATTTTCTAAGGTAAGTACTATCTTTAATTATGGAGAATTCTGCCGGGATTTCCAGAGAATCGATCTTTTTTGTTAAACGAATACGGGTATCATCTATTTGTGAAATGGGTTTTTCAAATAGCAGATTTACATCTTTATTCAGATCAAAAGCTTTACTACTGCTAATGTTGTGGATAAAATTCAAAATATTTTCGGATTCTTCTTCTTGGCGGCCACGTTTCTTTTGCTCAAAATACTTTAAATTTAAGGTGTCGCTTGTCCAACGATAAACCAGGTTAGAATCTTCTTTTTGGTATTCAAGGTTTATAAACAATTCGCTTTTATTATAAAGGCTGTTGTCTGTAATCCAATAAAAAATTGTGTCGTTTGTTAAGTTGCTTTCTTTAATGTACCAGTCGTTTTCAATAACTGTATCTATTAAGGTGACAATCAAACTATCTTTTATAGGTTTATTAAACTGGTATACCATTTTTTCTTTAATGTCTCGGTTATAACCTGCCAGGTATTGTGTTCTTTTATCTTCAGTAAATAATCGTAGTGTAAAATTATGAACCGGATAAAAATCATGAATCTCAGTTATTATGGTGTCGATCATTTTTTCATTTTCACCCGCATCGTTATTTTCATGGATATGCAAACTGTCGCTCACATAAAAGGTATCGACATGTTCGTGTGATACTAATTCAAACTGTATTAACGAATCTATAAAAGCAATATCCTCATTGGGTTTATCGAACAGATAATTTCTGTTGGCATCGCGTAAGCAGAAAATTTTATACTGATTATGGCTTATGTTGTTAATTCTGAAATATCCATCTTTATTTGTTTTTGAAATATAATTGGGTATTTGTTTAATGGGAACAGAATCTTCCTTTTCTTTGTATAACATTACAAAAACACCTTCTTCCGGCAATAAGTTAAAAGCATTTAGCACCACGCCTTCAACGGACAATGAATCGATGTTTTCGCCTGTCGATAATACGTATTGAAAGTTTTCGATAGGATTTCCTTCGTTGAAATCCTGAACGGAACTTCCGAAGTAAATATTATAAGTTGTTGAGTCTTGTAATTCGCCGTAAAACCGAATATTTAAAGCTTTCCCTTTAACACGGATCATTGGCTTTTCTTCAACTGGCGGCGAAATAATCAAATTCTGATTTAAATCTTTTAACTGAATAAATTCATCGAAAGTAATGCTGATTTGGTTTTTATCAAAATTTGTTGTGTGGCTGGGAGGGTTGCTTTCCACAATTAAAGGGTGTTGCTCGTCTTTTGGGCCTCCGGTGGGAGCTACAATCTTTGCACATCCAATTAACAGTAGTGTCGAAACAGAGACTAAATAGATAACTTTTTGTATGTTGCTAATCTTCATGATTTATTACTAAATATAAGCTACAAACTTATGAAGTTTATTTTAATATTTTTGTATATATGATTGTTTTAACAAGCTGATTTCTGCTTAAAATTAACATTTAATAACATAATAGTAAATTCTCAAACGAGACGGAACCTAAAAAAATTATACATTTGTAAGATATCAAAAACAAAAATGCCATGCTTTTAAATTATATAAACTGGAATGTTGACCCCGAATTAGTTGGGTTTTGGATAATAAGTATTAGATATTACGGTGTATTATTCGCAGCGTCTTTCTTTTTCGGATACATCATTATGCAAAAAATGTTTAAACGCGAAGGTTTAAGCATTGAACTGCTTGATAAATTAACAGTTTATATGGCTATAGGTACAGTTGTTGGTGCCCGATTGGGGCATTGCTTGTTTTATCAGCCCGAATATTATTTGAGTAATCCTTGGGAAATATTGGCTATCTGGCATGGCGGGTTAGCAAGTCATGGTGCTGCTGTAGGTATTTTAATAGCATTGTATTATTTCTCAAAAAAGAATAAAAAACCTTATTTGTGGATTTTAGACCGCATTGTTATAGTGGTTGCCTTGGCAGGTTTTTTTATCCGTATGGGTAATTTAATGAATTCGGAAATATACGGAGTCGAAACCAGCTTACCCTGGGGATTTATCTTTATTCGTGATGGACAAATTGTTCCTAAGCACCCTACACAAATTTACGAGGCCTTATCGTACTTGTTCATATTTGTACTACTTTACAGGATTTATATTAAAAAAGGAGATAAGCTTAAACAAGGCCTAATCTTTAGTTTGTTTTTAATTTTGCTATTTACAGTTCGGTTTTTTATCGAATTCATTAAAGAAGATCAGGTGGGATTTGAGCAAACAATGGCATTAAATATGGGCCAATGGCTGAGTATTCCATTCGTTCTTTTTGGCTTTTATTTGTTATATCGAAGCTTAAAGCTAAATACCATTAAAAAATAGTTAAATAAAAGGGCCCTCTAAAAATCCGACAAAATATAGAATCATTCATTTTGCCTTGTTTAACAGCATTTTGTCATTCTACCAAAACTTGTAAGCCGTAGTTTGGGTTTTGTAACGATTTGGTTGGTTTTCTTGGTGCCGGTTGAATTTTACTAAGGTTTATGTCCAATATCTTTGTAGCACTTCCATTTAAAGACTTTCCGGTCTTTTAATCCTATAAAACAATTCGATTAAGAGTTTGTTAAATACAATTCGTTAAGAAAAAAAAATATTGTAAATTAGGAGTTTAATAAGATGATATATTATCTAAATAAAGATCAAACCCATGATTAATCAGATCATCAACTTTAGTATCCGGAATAAACTTATTGTTATTTTATTTACACTTTCCATTGCCGCTTTTGGTATATACGCCGTATTTAAAATACCGGTTGGCGCAGTTCCTGATATTACTAATAACCAGGTACAGGTGATTACGGTTTCTACCAATTTGTCAACGCAGGATGTGGAGCAGTTTATAACTTATCCGGTTGAGTTGGAGATGGCTAACCTGCCCGGAGTAACTGAAATCCGTTCTATTTCAAAATTTGGTTTGTCGGTTGTTACCATTGTATTCGAAGATAATTTGGGAACCTATTTACCCCGGCAGTTAATATCCGAAAAGATTAAATCGGCTGCAGCTAATATTCCCGAAGGATTTGGAACTCCCGAAATGGGGCCTATATCAACCGGCCTGGGTGAAATATATCAGTATATTCTGGATGTGAAACCCGGATATGAAGATAAATATACCACCATGGAATTAAGAACAATTCAGGATTGGATTGTAAAAAGGCAGTTGTCGGGCATACCGGGTGTTGTTGAAGTAAATCCCTGGGGAGGTTTTTTAAAACAATACGAAATTGCAATTAATCCTGAGCAGCTTAAAATGTCGGACATTACACTACTCGATGTTTATAATGCCATTAGCGTGAATAATAACATTGCTGGAGGATCATATATAGAAAAACAGGACAGAAGTTATTTTATTCGTGGTGATGGTATGATTGAGAACATAGAAGATATCGAATCCATTGTGGTAAAAAACACAAATGGTGTTCCTGTTTTGGTGCGCGATATTGCTACTGTGCGCTTCGGTTATGCCAATCGATATGGAGCAATTACCGCAAACGGAGAGGGCGAAAAAGTGCTGGGCCAGATTATGATGCTAAAAGATGCAGACTCGAAAAAAGTAATTAATGCTGTAAAAGAGCGTGTGGAAGAAGTTCAAAAAACTTTACCCGAAGGGGTTTTTATAAACCCTATTGTGGAACGAAGTGAGTTAATTGATAAAACCACAAAAACCATTTATGAAAATTTAATCTTAGGTTGTATTATTATTGTTTTTGTGGTGATTTTGTTTTTAGGAAATTTAAGATCGGCGCTGGTAATTGCTTCCATCATTCCGCTTTCTTTATTATTTACCATATCCCTAATGTATTTGCTGGGTATTGATGCCAACCTGATGAGCCTGGGAGCTCTCGATTTTGGTATAATTATCGATGGTGCCGTTATTATTGTGGAGTTTGTTGCGATTAAGATTACAGCAAGGCAGTCCGATTATGAAATTGCAACCGGAAAGCAAAAGCAGATACTACTGGACAAGGTTACTTTTCAAGGGGCATCTAAAATGATTAGCTCTGCTATTTTCGGGCAAATCATTATATTAATTGTATTAATCCCAATACTTACCTTAAGTGGTGTGGAAGGAAAAATGTTCCGTCCAATGGCCTTAACGTTTAGCTTTGCCATTTTAGGAGCAATGATTTTAGGATTTACATGGTTACCAGTTGCTTCATCTTTATTTTTAAGACCTGAGAAAGAGAAAAAAAGAAGTATTACCAAAGGGGTAATGAACCTGATTTATCGTTCATACGATCCGGTAATAAAATGGTCGTACGATCATAAGGGGATTATAATTGGTTTAGCAGTTGCTTCCTTAATATTTACAGGAGTTATATTTTCGCGAATGGGTGGTGAGTTTGTTCCGACTTTGGACGAAGGCGATTTTGTTATTCAGCCTGTGTTACGTACCGGAACTTCATTGAGTAAAACGGTGGAGTTAACAACGCAAATGGAGCAAATTCTTATAGATAATTTTCCCGAAGTAGATCAAATTGTTTGCCGCATTGGTGCAGCAGAAGTGCCTACCGATCCCATGTCGATGGAAGAGATTGATATGATTATTAAGTTGCGGCCAAAAAAGGAATGGACATCGGCAAAAAGCAAAGAAGAGCTTGCAGATCGATTTAAAGAAGCACTTTCGGTTATCCCCGGCATCGACTATGAGTTTACACAGCCCATTGAAATGCGCTTTAATGAGTTAATTACAGGTGTCCGGGCCGATATTGCCGTAAAAATATTTGGAGAAGATATCGCATATCTGGATGCAAAAGCAAATGAAATTGAGAAGTTGATTAAAGATGTTCCGGGGGCTGCGGATGTAATTATTGAAAAAACAGTGGGATTACCGCAGGTAAGTGTTAAGTACGATCGAAAAAAACTTGCTTATTACGGGCTCAGTATCGAAGAATTAAATCAGCAATTATCAATGGCTTTTGGAGGACAGATTGCAGGTAGCGTGTTCGAAGGCGAAAAACGATTCGATTTGGTTGTTCGTTTTGGCGAAATGCATCGGCATGATATTGAAAGCATAAAAGAATTGTATGTTGGCTTACCCAATGGAAATCAGATACCAATGGTTGAGCTGGCTCAAATTGAATATACCACCGGACCTGCAAAAATATCCAGAGAAAATACACAGCGCAGAGTAGTTGTAAGTGTAAATGTTCGTAATCGCGATTTGGAATCGGTTATTAAAGACATACAGCTTTTGGTTGATGAAAACATCGAACTTGATGCCGGATATCAGATAAAGTACGGCGGACAGTTTGAAAATCTCGAAAACGCAAGTAAACGATTAATGCTGGCAGTTCCCGTTGCCTTGTTGTTAATTTTTATCTTCTTGCATTTTGCATTTAAATCACTTAAAGATGCTCTACTCATTTTCACTTCGGTTCCTTTATCGGCTGTGGGGGGAGTATTATTATTGTGGATAAGGGGTATGCCTTTCAGTATTTCTGCGGGAATCGGATTTATTGCCTTATTTGGTGTAGCTGTTTTAAACGGAATCATTTTAATTGAATATCTGAAAGAATTAAAAGCTGATGGAATGACTGATATGCGGGAACTTATTTTAAAAGCTACAAAAGAAAGGTTGCGTCCTGTGTTACTTACTGCGGCATCAACAGCGGTTGGTTTTTTACCCATGGCAATTTCAACATCGGCAGGTGCCGAAGTGCAACGCCCACTGGCAACAGTAGTAATTGGTGGATTAGTTACTTCAACTATGCTTACAATGATTATGCTACCGCTTTTGTTTAAAATATTTAACTCGGGTAATGGATTTAGTATAAAGAAACCTTTGAAAAATGCAACAGCAATTTTATTGCTATTCGTGTTATTGGGTGGCGTAAAAGGATTTGCTCAGAATGATTCTGAATCGGTGCAAAAGATAAGTATGGATTTTGTAATCGAAAACTCGCTAAAAAATAATCCGGTAATGCAAAATGCCCGCTTAAATATCGAATCGAACAAAAAGCAAAAGCAGGGAGTAATTAACTTTGAACCTACTGAGTTCTCATACCAACACGGGCAAATTAATTCAGATATTATCGATTATTCTTTCGAGATTAATCAGAACTTTGGTTCCATTTTAACTCACTTTCAGAATGCTAAATTGATTAATCAACAAATTGCACTGAGCGAAAAAGAACTGGTATTGGTTGAAAAAGAGTTTGTTGCACAGATTAAAATTGCCTGGTATAAATGGATCTACCTGATTAACCAGTTTAACACAAAACAAAATTTAGCTAAAATGTATAAGGAGTTTGCTCGCATTGCAAAATTAAAATACGATTTGGGCGAGTCGAAACTTTTAGAGCAGATTTTAGCCGAAACGGAATATGCATCCATTAAAAATGAACTACTCAAAGCGAATGAACAGCTTATCATTGCTGAGAACAATTTGAAGCAATACATGAATCTGGATGGAGATTTTTTGCCAGAATCCGATTCGTTAAATATTTATCAGCTTCCTGCAAGTACCGATCCCGATCAGCGTTTTAGCAGTTCTGTTTTGTTAGATTATTACCAGAATCTTAACCAAATGGAGAAGGTTAAATTAGGCGTTGAACGATCAAAATACTTTCCGGAACTATCCGCAGGGTATTTTAATCAACAGATCGATGAGGTTGGGGGATTTTCGGGTTGGAGTGTTGGAGTAAGCATTCCATTATGGTTTTTACCCCAAAATGCAAAAGTTCAACAGGCGAAAATCGAACAACAAAAAGCAAACAATACATATAATTATCAGAAATTTAACCTGGAAAAGGAAATTGAAAATTTGGTTGTACGTTTGGATCAGATACAGAATGATCTTATCTATTATCATGAAGATGCTTTAAAAAAGGCAACTCTGTTGGAAAAAACCGCCAGTGTGCAATTTGAAAAAGAAGAAATTGAGTATATGGAGTTTTTACAAAGCATTAAGGCAGCCGAAACCATCCGGATGGAATATTTGGAAACCTTGTACAATTATAACGAAACAGCGATTAAACTTGAATTTTATATAAAATAATAAGTTATGAGAAGATTTATATATCTATTGATATTTGCAAGTATTGTTTCCTGTTCGGAGAAAAAGAACTCTGAACAAACAGGCGAAACAGAAGCAGGAAAAAGCAGCGAAGTGCTTGCTTTATCGAAGGAGCAAATAGAGCTTGCCAAAATCAGCACATCGAAATTAGAGAAAAGAATGATTTCGGAAAGTATAAAATGTACCGGAAGCATTGAAGTTCTGCCACAAAATATAGCATCGGTGTCGCCATTAATAAACGGATTTGTAAAAACAATTAATTATTCGACCGGAAGTTATGTTGAAAAAGGTGCTGTGCTGGCAACATTATATCATCCCGATTTTATCACCTTACAACAGAACTATATCGAAGCAAAAAGCCAGGCTGAATATTATGAGCAGGAATATAAGCGACAAGGTGAACTTACCGTGGAAAATGCGGCATCGATAAAAAAGATGCAACAGGCAAAATCGGATTATTTATCCAGCGAAGCAATATACAAATCGCTAAAATCTCAGGTTAAATTACTGGGAATTAATACCGACGTGATAGAGAAGGGAGATTTTGCAACAGAGTTCAAACTAATATCTCCAATTCAAGGAAGGGTTTCGCAATTGAATGCCAATGTAGGAAAACACATTAGTCCGGATGAAGTTGTTTTTGAGATTATAAATGAATCTGAGCTATACCTGAATCTAACAATTTTTGAAAAGGACATACGAAAAGTAAAATCCGGTCAACGAATAGCCTTTCATTTGTTAAATGATGATCAGGTATACGAATCGAAAGTTTCCCGAATCGGGGTTAAAGTGAACGAAAATAACAGAACCACATCGGTTCAGGGAGTTTTGAAAAATAGTAACCGGGAGCTAAAACCAGGAATGCATGTGGTTGCTTCGTTGTTTATTTCAGAAAAGGAAGTGTTTGCAATCCCTACCGAAGCAATTGTGGAAACCGAAAATAAATCGTACGTTTTTATTCAGGATAATGAGCAGTTCAAAATGATGGAAGTTGAGTTAGGACGCGAACAGGAACAATTTACCGAAATCAAGAATGTGAATGTTGCATTACAAGATGCGAAAATTGTAACAAAAGGCACCTATTATTTAATTTCATTATACGAGTCGGGGATGTAAATAATTTTTTTGAGATTTATCCGTTTGTAATCAGTAAATCTTGAACTTATAGAAAATATAATATACATTTGCATTTCGAGTTAAAAATCCTAACAAGCTAAATAAAAATGGAAGAGCAAAACAAAAATCAAAATTCAGAAAACCAACAAAATAAACAGTCTGATAATAAACAGGCGAATAATCAAGCTACACTTGCACCTAAAAAGAATAAAAGCAGTTTAATGTTTTTCTTGCTACTGGCGCTTGGTCTTTTAGTAGTTGTAACCTGGTTATATGTTGATCAGCGACAAACAACCAGCGAAATTGAAACTGCACTTACAGCAGAAAAAGATTCACTGCAATCGCATTTGGTTCAGTTACGTAACGATTATGATGAGTTAATGACAGATAATGATTCGTTAAACGCACATTTGAACGAAGAGAAAGAAAAGATTGATGATTTGCTGGCTGAGATTAAAACGGTAAAAGCAACCAATTATGCAAAAATCAAGCAGTTACAGGACGAGTTAGGTACTTTACGCAGCGTTGCAAAAAGTTATGTTCGACAAATCGATTCGTTAAACACAATGAACCAGGCATTGGTTGCTGAAAATATTAAAGTTAAGAACGAAATACAAGAAGTTACTAAATCAAAGGTTGAGCTGGAAGAGCAAAACAAGGATTTATCGGGGAAAGTTGAGCTGGCAAGTACATTACGCCTTGAAGGTTTAAAAGCATATCCGATAAACAAGCGTGGAAAAGAAAATAATAAAATCAATAAAATCGAAAAGATTAAAATTGATTTCAGGATTAAAGAAAATGTATTGGCAGATAAGGGCGAGCGCGACATTTATGTTCGCATAGCCGGTCCGGATGATTATATTCTGGCAAAATCGGAAGAAGATTTATTCGAATATCAAGGCCAACAAATTGTATTTTCGGCAAAACGTCCGGTTGATTTTTTGGGTGATGATTTAGACGTTGAAATTTACTGGGACAATAATGGAGCGTTAATTACCGGAACATACGAAGCACATATCTTTGCCGATGGCGAAGAAATTGGGAGTACCCAATTCCAGATCGAAGAAGGCGGATTGTTTTAAATTCTGATTTTACATAATAATAAAGGAACTTCTGCATAAAGATGTTCCTTTTTTTTATACTTACTTGGAGTATTAGACATTTTTTACCATAACTATAAATACCATTAAATCAGTATGGTAGAAGTAAAACGAAAAAATAATTACCAAAAAATTTGACAAATAGGAATTCATGATCTATCTTTGTAAGTAAATACTAACTAACATAATTATGTTATCAGAACGACAAAAGGAAATAGTAGCTACTACAGTTGAAATAATTGCTGCAAAAGGAATACAAGGATTAACCATTAAAAACCTATCGAAAGAGATTGGGATATCCGAAGCTGCTATTTATCGGCATTTTGAAAGCAAAACAGATATATTAATGACTATTTTAAAATCATTTGAACAGGAAAGTAAAACCTTTTTAAATCATGATAAGAATATGAAACCGAGCGAGCGAATCAGCGATTTCTTTCAGCGGATGCTTGCGGTTTTTAAAGCAAGGCCATCGATTATTTCGGTTATTTTTTCCGAAGAAATTTTCAACAACGATAAAGAATTGTCGGGATTGATCCATTCCATTATGAAAAATAACCTGGATTATATTGAAAATATTATCAAAGACGGACAAAAAGAAGGAATGTTCCGAAACGATATTAACAGTAATTATCTAACCCTTTATTTAACGGGAGCTTTGCATTTGATGGTTAAGGACTGGCACTTCAGGTCATCAGGCGAAAACCTTATGAAAAAAGGAGAAGATTTATTAAAATCTTTTTTTGAGATGATAAAAAAATAAATTTTTTTATTAATAAGGTTAGTGAGTATTAACAAACATAAAAATATAAAAAATGAAAAAATTTCTAAATGGTTTATTAGATTATAGCTGGATCTCAATGATTGTTATCCTGCTGATTTCGGTTTTGGCTCTGTATTGGATGAAAAGCAATACACAAATGGAAACGGATCTGGACGAGTATATGCCCAAGGAACATCCTGCATTTGTATACAGCGACGAAGCCGAAGATATTTTTAATATCAAAGACGGGATTATTATTGCCATTGAAAATAAAAGTGGTATTTACAATACGGTAACACTCGAAAAGCTTAAAGATTTAACCAGGGCCATTCAGAAACTGCCGGAAGTAGATAAAAACGATGTTACATCGCTTTATACCGCCGACAATATTGTAGGAACTGAGTTTGGATTGGATGTAAAAGCGTTTTATAAAAAAACACCCAAATCAGATACACAGTTAGAAGAATTGGCCAATAATGTACGCAGCAACGAAATGGCTATCGGGCGTATGGTTTCCGAAGATGAAACGGTGGCAATTGTTATAGCCGATATTCACGATGATGTCTTTACACAAGATTTTTATCAGCGAATACTGGACATCAGCCATTCGTTTGAAGATGAGAATCATACCTTGTATGTTGCCGGAGCGCCCATTGTTGAAGGTACGCTGGCATATCTTGCACCAAAAGACATGCAGAAAATGGTACCCATTGTAGTCGTGGTTATTTTATTGGTTCTGTTCTTCTTATTGCGCAGTATTAAAGGCACAATACTTACCTTCTTTGTGGTAATTATAAGTACTATATGGACTTTTGGTTTAATGGCGGGTTTAAATATCCCCATCTATTCTGTATCTACCATGATTCCCGTTATGTTGATTGCCATTGGGGTAGCCGATGGGATTCACCTGTTTAATCATTTGCAGTTGTATATAAGCCAGCATCCGGGTGTAAGTAAAAAGGAAGCCATTAAAGAAATGTTAGACCACATGACATCGCCGGTGGTGATGACTTCGATTACCACGGCGGTTGGATTTGTTGCTTTACTTACTTCGCAGGTTTACCCGATTAAATATTTTGGCCTGTTCACCGGTTTTGGTGTTTTAGCAGCCATGTTATTTTCGTTGGTATTTATCCCTGCAGGATTAATGATCTTCGGATTACCGAAGGCATCAAAGAAAATTAAAGAAGCAAAAACATCTGAGAATAATTTTGCCTACCGTTTTGCAAAGGCTGTGCTTAAACGAAAATCAATATCGATTTACGCATCAATCCTTATCATTGTTTTATCTGTTGTTGGGATGCAAAAAATATGGATCAATTCCAGTTTCCTGGATAAATTCGAGAAAGACAGTGATATTGTACAAACTGATGCCTTTGTAAACGAAAAATTTGGTGGAACTTCCATAATTAACCTGATACTCGAATCGCCCGAAGCCGATAAATTTAAAGAACCTGAAGTGTTGGTTCTAGTGGATAAACTCCAATCGGATGTGGAAAGTAATTTGGGCGTTGTGGGTGATTCATTCTCTCTTTCGGATTATTTGAAACGGATGAACAAAGTAATGCATGCCGACCAGGAAGAGTACAATACAATTCCCGACTCGAAAGAACTAAATGCCCAGTATTTGTTGCTTTACGAAATGTCGGGCGATCCGGATAACCTGTGGAAGGTAGTAAACTACGATTATTCGAAACTTAACCTGAATGTTCAGCTTAAAAGCGATGATTCAAAATCTATCCGTTCGGCTATTGAAGTGGTAGAAGAGTATCGCGAGCAGTTTAGCGAAATGGATATTGAAGTGAATTATGCAGGCTCAGGATATAAGGCATTGGTTTTTACAGACTTAATTCTTGAAGGGCAGATTTCCAGCCTGATACTTTCTTTATTTATTGTTATGATACTACTGTCCATCATGTTCAGAAAAATTATTGTTGGCCTGGCAGCTACCGTTCCACTTATTCTTACGGCTTTGATAAGTTTTGGATTAATGGGAGCATTGAATATTCCGCTTAGTACCACAACAGCATTGTTATCGAGTATTGCTATTGGAATTGGTATCGATTATGCGGTGCACTTTGTTTCGCAATACCGGTTAAATGCACGCAAAGGCCACGATCGGCTTACTACCGCAAAAATTACCATGTACCACTCGGGCCGAGCTATTTCATTTAATGCCATTGTGGTGATTGCCGGATTTATGGTGTTATTGTTTTCTGTATTCCCACCCAACAGGGAACTGGGAGCATTAATATCGCTCAATATGTTTACCACTTTTGTAGGAACCATTTCCATTTTATTGGTATTGCTTAACTACTCAAAAGTATTCTTTAAAAAGAAATCAAAATAATAATTAAAAAAATAAAAGCTATGAAAAATTTAATGATTACAGTTTTACTATTGCTATTTGCAATGATAAGCACAGGAATATCTGCCCAGAATTTAACGGGGCAGAAGATTATCGAAAATGTTTATTACCGTTCTACCGGTGATGACGGAACATCCGAATTAAGTATGCACCTGATTGACTCGCGTAACAATGAACGTGTGCGCAAAATCAAACAGTTTAGTAAAGATTACGGCAAAGAAGAAAAAAGCATTATGTTCTTTATTTCGCCTGCCGATGTAAAAAACACATCCTTTATGAACTGGAGTTATGATGATCCGAGTAAAGATGATGACCAGTGGATTTATTTACCTGCACTGAAAAAGGTAAAAAGAATATCCAGCGACAGTAAAGACGATTATTTTATGGGCTCGGATTTTACTTACGACGATTTAGGCGACCGCCATCCCGACGAAGATGTACACAAACTTCTACGGGAAGAAACCATAGACGGGAAACAATGCTATGTAGTGGAAAGTATATCAAAAGATAAAGATTATATGTATTCCAAAACCATTACCTGGGTGATAAAAGATGTTTGGATTGGACTGAAAAAAGAGTTTTACGACGAAGATGGAGACTTGCTAAAAATACTTAAAGTTCATAATTACGAAAAAATTAAGGATTACTGGGTAATTACTTCCACCGAAATGAATAATGTTCAGGATGATCATACCACAAAAATGCAATTAAGCAATGTAAAAGTCGATATTAGTGTGGATGATATGAAATTTACTGAAAGAACAATGATGCGTGGTTTATAAAAATATTTAGGATGAGAATAAAGGTAGCCGGAGATTTCGGTTGAGTTTAATTTTGGTTCGTTACTATTAACATGATCCGGGACTCCGTTACCTTTTTAAAAATAAAAGATATGAAAAAAAATATAAAATATAGCCTGCTATTTGCTTCTTTATTTTTGTCGATAATCTTTGGAGCAAAATCTCAAGAGCCTGATTTCTCGGGATATGTAAGAAATTATACCGGGATGCTAACCACAGGGTCGAATGATTTCTCAATTGTACAAAATACATTTAACCTGGATATTACCGGTTCGAAAGGCAATATTGCTTTTAAGGCAAATCCTTACGTTTATCATTATTTCGACCGCGAATTGGATTTTGGAATCCGCGAAGCCTATATCGACATCTATTTTAAGCATTTTGATATTCGTTTTGGGCGCCAGCAAATTATTTGGGGTAAAGCCGACGGGGCATTTATTACCGATATTGTTTCGCCGAAAGATCTAAGCGAATTTTTATTGCCAGATTTCGAAGAAATACGAATGGGAGTTAATGCGTTAAAAATCGATTATTATCTGAATCGAAATACTTTTCAATTGGTTTGGATTCCGGTGTTTACACCAACTGAATTGCCCGATAGAAATTCGATTTGGTTTCCGCAGTTAACCGACCAGACAGTTCCTTTAACTTTTAATGATGCCGAAGATGTGGATGTAAACCTGGAAAACAGCGAGCTGTTTTTGAAATACTCTCTGCTTTCTTCAGCCATTGATTTTGAACTTATGGCAGGTTATTTATGGGATGATGACTTTTCGGCTCACAAGTTCCCGCAAATGGATACGCTAACAAATACCATCACCGGCATTCGTATAGAACCTGAATATCATCGAATGGGTGTTGCCGGCGGAAGTTTCTCAACTACTCTGGGTGGAATGATTTTGCGAAGTGAAGGAGCTTATTATATGGATAAACATTTCTCAACGGAAAACCTTCAGAACGATGGCTTAATGAAAAAAGATTATCTCCACTATTTGGTGGGATTAGACTTTTCGATTGCCGGCATTACTATGAGTGCTCAATTTATTCAGGAGTATATTTTAGATTATTCTGATGATATTATAAATGATGAGTTTGATAATACCATGACCTTTTTGGTAAATGAATCGTTTTTCAGAGAAACCCTTACTTTAGAACTATTCTCGTATATAGGGTTAAATAACGGCGATGCCCTGGTAAGGCCTAAACTTACCTATAATATATCCGATGGTTTAGATGTGCTGGCAGGAGCTAATTTGTTTTTAGGCGACTCGGGACGCTTTGGGCAATACGATAAAAACGACATGGTATTTTTGAAATTGAAATACAGTTTCTAAAGGTAAAAGATCAGAGTAATGAAAAGATATCGGCTAATTAGTTTGATAATTTTGGTTTTGCAATTCGCCGCTTGTGACGAACTGTTTGAGTACTCACCTTATGTGATCAACTTTGATGAGTATGAAACCGATTTGAACCAAAAGAACATTGATCGGCTGCTATCTGGCAATGTACCCGATACTATTACCATTGCACTTACGGGCGACAGTCATCGTTTTTATGATGAATCTGAAGAGCTGGTAAGAACCCTAAATAATCATTATAATATTGATTTTGTAATTCATACCGGCGATATTGCCGACTATGGTATCCCACGACAATACCAATGGGGAGATGATATTTTTTCAAAACTAAAGGTGCCCTATTTTGTGGTGGTAGGTAACCACGATTTGGTAAGTAACGGAAACGATAGCTACCTGGAGATGTTTGGCGATTATAATTTTACGTTTATTTACGGGCAGTATAAATTTATATTTATAAATACCAATAGTCGCGAATATGAGTTTAATGGAAAGATTCCGGACATTTCCTGGATAGAAAAAGAAGTTATCCCCTCAGATGATTTTGAGAAAGCCCTTATCGTTTTTCATACTCCACCATTCAGCGGAGACTTTCACCCGGAACTTGAAGAGCCTTTTGTAGAAGCACTTACCAGGCATAACAATGTTTTGTTTGCTACGCACGGACATCTGCATAGCTACAAATTCTCTTATCCCTACGGTAATGATTTACCGTTTGTGAATACTGCCGGGCCCGAGAATGCGCAATTTGTATTAATCAAAATTTTTAATCATGAGTTTACGGTGGATGTTCACGGGTTTTAGCAAGAAAACAAATCAAATAATACGATTTGTTGTACTGGCAATTCTTCTACAGTTTCCGGTATTTGTAAATGCAGATACCATTCACGACAGAAAAGGCGATAAATTACTGTATACTTTTTTACCTGATTATTATAAATTTCAGTATGCCGGAGGTATTGGATTTGTATCAGCAGGAATTGGTTATGGCTTCTTTAACGAGCGAATTGATATTTCTTACTTTTATGGTTATGTACCCCAGTGGTTCTCGAAAAATGATTTACACAGCGTTAGCTTACAACTTACAGGCAAACCCATAAAATTAAATCCCAATGATAAAACGGAATTTTATCCTTTAAATATTGGCATTTTCCTGCATCACACATTTGGCAGCGAATACTATATTATTTTACCTGATCATTATCCTGAAGATTATTACTGGTGGGCTCCCGGAAGAACAGGAGGACTTTTTATTGAAGGGCAGTTGAAATATAAACTCAATACTACAGGCAAAATGTTCTCCGAACTTGGACTTTATTACCGGATTGTTACACGAGGCATTTATCTTACCAGCAAATTCTCTAACGCTTCTATTCCTTTAGAAGATATATTCAGTCTCGGACTTGGAATTGTTATTTATAAATAGTTTAATTATGAAAAACAAAATAATCCTATGGATCATCTTTTTGTTTTTTTGTTTTTTCAATGATTTAAAGGCACAGGAACAAAAAGATACTGCGAATACTATTTCTTTAATAACCATAGCGCAGGCACATCAGGGAAATAGTTATATAACTTTTCTTGAAGGGATTGGTAAGATTGATCATTTATGGTTTGAAGCAAATCTTATTCCCAGTTTCTATATTCGTGTTCGCGAAGATTCAAGGCTTTTAGGGGTACTAACACCACAAGTAATTTTGCGAATGTATCAGGAAGAATCTTTTCCGGTTCGTACGCCAAGCTATATGCCGCAAATTACCGTTTATTATTCTCTGTATAACAGAAATAAGTACGAAAGCCTGAATTTATTTGGACGAATGGCACATCACTCCAATGGTCAACAGGGCGAGTTTTATCTCGATGATGGAAGCATTAATTATAAAGCAGGGAATTTTTCTACAAATTATTTGGAAGTAGGAATAATTAAAACATCAATGAATCATAGGTTCGGGGCTGTAAAAATGTATCGTTCATCATTCCAGGTAAACCCACCGGCGTTGTCAGATCCGGAGCTTGATGGCAGGTATAGTTTTTACCGATGGAACAACTTGTTATATATTTTTAAGCTAAATAATTCATCGGAAGAATTCAACCAGTCAAAACGCGCCAATATTTCTTTAAAAGCTGAGTTAAACTGGCTGTTTGGCGATTTAGATGATACACGTTTTTTGGATTTCGACCGGATAAGTTTTTCGGGAACCTTAACATACCATCCTAGCTTTTTCGAAGATATTGTACTGTTTGTGCAGTATTATTACGGCAAAGACTACTACAATATTTATTTCCCGAATACCTTAAATGTTTTGAGAGTTGGAATTATGACAGAATTAATAAGATTTTAAAATAACAAAATTATGAAATTAAAATTAGGAAAGAATATGTCTTACGCGAAACGCAGTATTATTTGGATCATGCTCATTTTTTTCGCTTCTACATCTTTTAACGAACCGGTTAATAAAGCCGATGAGATATTAGGAAATTGGTTATTGCCGGATAATCTTGAGATAGAAATATTTAAGAAGAACAATAAATTCTATGGTAAAATTACAGATGTTTATGGATTTAAAGAAGGACAAGATAAAGACATACATAATCCGGATTATAGCAAAAGAGATGATGACTTAGTAGGTAAAATAATAATTTCAGATCTACAATATGATTCTGAAACTGAACATTGGATAAATGGAACCATATATGCTCCACAAAGAGGCCTTACCTTAAATCTTACAATTCTGAAAGTAAACGGGAAAACCTTAGAAGCCAGAGGAAGTAAATTATTTTTTAGTAAAAAAATTAGCTGGGAAAGAATTTAACAAAACGGTAAAAAAATATAAAAATGAAAACCAGACCAAACAATAAAATCATATTCCACTGGGTGTTAACAGCAACGATGTTGGGCTTATTATTGTTTTATATCGAAAACAAATTTATGTTGTATCTAATAAGCAGCATTATTATTCTATCCCTGCTGTTGAATAGGATTACCTATTTAAGGATTAATGATAAAAGCCTGTTAATAGCAAAAACGATCTTTTTGTTTATTCCTACCTTTAAGTCTTCGATCAACTTAAAAGATGTAAAAAAACTATCATTAATTGATTACAGGGATATCGAAATTAAGAACTCCAGAAAATACCCAGAATTCGAAGCTGTGGTTGTTGTTGAAGCAATAACCGGCACCCTGTTTTATAAACCTGATTACATTCTTGAAATTGATTTATTGCAAAATAAGAGAGTTGAAATTGAAATTAATGCACACAGGAAAGGTGTGAACAAAATTATGAGGCTTTTGCAGAAACAAATTCACGAACTTAATAAATAAAATTATGAAATTAAAAATGACTGAAATATCCGAAAAGGCTGCACAAATTATCATGAATAATGGCTTAGAAAATCTCACAATTAAAAATCTTGCAAGCGAATTAAAAACGGACATAAACGAGCTTCATAAACTGTTTTCAAAAGAAGATGATATTCTTTTAATGATGTTTAATAACTTCGAGAAAGACTTCATTGAATTTATTAATGAATTAAGAAATCATAACGAAGCGCCTGAAAAAGAGTTTAGAACATTTTTTAAAAGCCTGTATAATGTATTTCTACAGAAACCCTACTACCTGTCTATCATTTTCGATAAAAGATTAAAGAAAAGAGATGATAAAATTAAGATGTCCATTTTACGAATGCGCGATATTGTGGATCGTTATCTGACAAGGTTGATTGATGCCGGGAAAAAGAATAATGCATTCAAAACAAATGCTTCTACCAAGTTACTGGTTGATAAAATGTTGGTTGAATTTAGGTTGCTGATGCGAGATGAACAATATATTAATGAAATGATTCTTGAGTTAGAGTCGTTAAGAAAATCGAAAGATTAATGAGAAATATTTTTTCCAAAAACGAACAAAGCAACTACTATTGTATTAAGATATGATATATTCGGATTATGCACTGAAAAACTTAAAAGAATCTGCCACCAAAATCTTTTACGAAAAAGGTTTTAATGGAGCACGCGTAGCTGACATAGCAAAAGAAGCCGGAGTAAGCAAATCGCTATTGCACTATTACTTCAGAAGCAAAGAACAATTATTTAAAGTAATAATGAATGATAGTATTATGTTGGTGGTTAGAAAAATATCTCCAATTCTGACAAAGGATCTTAGCTTTTTTGAGCTGATAGATCAATTTGTTTATAACCTTCTAATCTTGTTTAAGCAAAACAAAGGCCATTTGTTATTTATAATTAACGAGTTTAACCAGAATTACGAATTAATCAAATCAGAATTACAACATCTCGTTATTCTAATGAAAACCTTCGAAGATAAATTAAATGAATTGGCACGAAAGGAGCATGTTCCAATAAAGAGCACAAAACTGCTAATTGTGCATATTATTTCTTTGTGTGGTTGGCAAATTATCGGTGTTAATATATTTGATAAGGTGAGTATTAAAGGTAAAAATAGTATAGATCATAACATTTCTGATATACGAAGAGATATTAATGAAACAATTGTTAATATGTTAAAGGCTATGTAATACACGGATTAATTACCACCATTCGAAGAAAAAAAAAGGCTACGATTGCGTTGTTTTTTAAGTGCCGATTCAAGCTCGGAACCACGTAAATTCATAGCAACAATAATTCCATCCCCGTCGATTAAAAAACTGGCGGGGATACTTTTTATACTATATAAAACGGCTGCTTGGTTTTTCCAGCCTTTTAAATCGCTTACATGGTAAGGCCAATCCAGTTGATCGTCTTTTATGGCCCGTTCCCACAATTCTTTCTTAAAATCCAGGGAAACACTTAAAACTGTGAATCCTTCGCCTTTTTTAAAACTTTCGTCTTTGTATTTATGGTATACTTCAACAATATGCGGATTTTCGTTCCGACAGGGTTTGCACCATGCTGCCCAGAAATCAATCAATACCATTTTTCCTTCCAGTTCCGATAAACTGAATTCTTCGCCTGTTATCAGGTTTTGTACAATTTCAGGGGCTTTGTCGCCCACTTTTAAGCCCTGGCTATGTAACTGTAGAGTGATCAAGCTGATGATGACAATAAACGAAAGTTTTAATTTCATGGGATGCACTTATGTAATTATTAATTATTGCTAAGATAATTATAATTCATTAACATACGAATCTAGGATTTGTTTTATATTACAAAAAAGAAGCCACCTTTTAAGATGGCTACAAATAGTACTAATTGTCATTCCCGCGAAGGCGGGAATCTAATATCCGTAACATTTTTAAACTTAATTAGAACTTGTTCGTTCTATTAAAAAGCTTTTATCGTTAGTAGTTTTAGAAAACCACAAGCTTTGGTGGTGGCAGCGTATTAAGATTCCGGTCCCGATAACTCCTAAAATCCGCATGTCTTTTAAGAGTTTCACAAGGTATCACTAAGTTAGAACACAAACCTGCCAGCCGGCAGGCTGGGTTGCACCAAGTTAGGTAATGTTTTCCTTTGTGGAACTTCGTGTATCCCGATAATTATCGGGACTTTGAGAAACTTTGTGTTACAAAAACAAGTCTGTATAACTTACTCATTTTAGGAACTATCGGGATACCCGGAATGACACACAATTTAATTTATCGTTGGTAAAAACGAATATTTCTTGTTATACTGTATCATTTGATCCACATAATTATCAGGATATTCAACTTTTACATCGGTTATCTCGCCATTTTCCATTACAGGAACTAATTCAGGATTTACAAAACCACCAAATACGGCACGATTCAATTTTGCATATCGTTCCAGTAATTCCTTGTGTAATTCCAGATCAACCTGTACGCCATATCCTTCAACCAGAGCTTCTCCGGCAGCAAAATCGCCTTCTGATTTTACCCGTTGAATTTCGGCTAAAAGATTACCGAATAATTCGCGCAGTTTGGTATAATCGTTAATTCTGATAAAGGTTTTTCCATTGGATTGATACATTTCAATTACGTTTTCATCTTGTCCTTTTTCGAAAACCCACTTCGAGATTAACTGACGGCCACGCATATGTGCCTGTTCAATGTTTTTGCCCGGTTTAATGCGAGCTAGTTGTCCCATTAAACCATTTAAAATATACGAATCGTACTGTGCTTTGTATGCATCTTCGGTAGGTAGTAAGCCCATTTCAACCAATTTTACATCAGGTAAATAATACAAACCAAATAAATCGGCACGAGCTTCTTCCAGCGGAGTCTGGTATCCTTTGAGTGCACCCGGATCGGTTCCTGGCAACAATTGGCCACTGCCATGTCCAACCACTTCGTGTAAATCGGTGTGTAACATGCTGGTAATATCGCCATAACTTTTCATTCGTTCTTTTACTTCTTCGCTTTCTACAAACTCATCTAAATATCCAGATTTACCAACCTGATCGTAGGCATGTCCAATATTTTTTAATGTAACTGATTTTGAGCCATGTTCTTTACGAATCCAATCGGCATTTGGAAGGTTAATTCCCAATGGAGATGTAGGATAACACGCTCCGCCTAATTGAACCACATCAATAACTTTGGCGGTTACGCCGGTTACTTTTTCTTTTTTAAATTTAGGATCTACAGGCGAATGATCTTCGAACCATTGTGCCTGTTCTCCAATTAGTTTGGTAAGTTCAGTTGCTTTATCGTTTTTAACATTAACGGTTGCTTCCCAGGTAGCTTTCATGGCTAACGGATCGTCGTATACTTCAATAAAACCGTTTACATAATCTATTTTAACATCCGTATTACTTGCCCATAAAATATTGTATTCATCCCAGGTTTCCAGATCACCAGTTTTGTAATATTCTATCAGCAACTCGAATTCTTTGGCTTGCTTTTCGTTTTCGGCAACGGTTTTGGCTTTTTCTAACCAATTAATGATTTCCGAAATGGCCTCGCCATACATTCCATCTGCGGTCCATGTAATTTCTTTTACTTCCCCGTTTTTCTTAACCACTTTTGTGTTTAAACCATAACTAACTGGAGTAGGATCTTTTGGGTCGATTTGTTTTTGGTAATATGCATTTACTTCATCCAAAGTAACACCATCGTAAAAATTACTTGCAGAGTTTTTAATCAGGTCGGTACCTTTTTCTGATGCAACTTTTTTAGCATACAATTCGGGGTCGAACATAACAGGGATTGCTTTTGCAATAAGGTCTTCTACCGTTTCTCCTTCTTTCAAAGGTAACTTGGTGTGATCAGAATTTAAAACAAGGGTTTTAAAATAATCAATACTAAAATCGGGTAAAAATTTGTCGGTTGAGTAATGATGATGAATGCCACTGGCAAACCACACTTTTTTAGTGTAGATCATAAACTTTTCGAAATCTTCGGTTGATTTATCACCCGTATAACTTACTACAACTGCATCCAGAATCCGTTTAACAAACAAATTGTATTTAAAATTCTGGTCGAATGTGATGTCTCTGCCACTTTTTGCTGCTTCGCTCAAATAATACAACAGCTTTTTTTGACGTAAATCCAATTCATCAAACCCGGGAATTTGATAACGTAGAATCTGAATATCTTCAAAGCGATCGATTTGAACTTTAAATTCATCTTCTTTGGTTTTATCATCCGAACAGGCGGAAATTAATATACTCATCATTAATACTGTGATTAGAATGGTTGAATAAAAATATTTTTTCATTTTTAATAGATTTAGTAATACTTTTTTGTTGATTCTAAGACCAATAATGCGCTGTATGGTTTAAATCTACAGAATAAGCAAAGATAATTGAATTCTGCGATCATAAAAATAATTGACGCAGAACAGTTTTTGAACTGATGTATACAAAGAGTAAAAATATGCTTTATAACACATTGATGTGTATCTTTGTTATTACTTAAAACGAATTGATATGCCATTAAAAGTATCTGATATTGAGAAATATTCAATAAAAATTGCCGAAAAGAATGAAGTGCTTGTTTGGGTAGGCCCGTGTTCTTCAAAAAAAATAGATTTTGATGTAATACCTTTGGATGGGCGAAAATATGAGTGTGGCGGTACGGTTATATTAGCTAATGGACTCGACCTGCAAGCAAGTTTCCGGATTATAAAATCAACGAATGAACCTCTATTAATTGATGATAGCATTTATACTAAAATAGACGATGTTTGGTACAAGCTGGGCGAGCCCGAATTTTATGCTAAAACCGAACTGGATACGGACGATGTTTTTCCCATCGAATGGTTACCTGATGTTCCGCTGGAACTAAGTGTGAAAGGGCCTTATAGGATGGATTTTAAAGGTTAATTGAAAATGGAAATTTAATATGCAATAAGTCGAAGGGAGTTAAATAGAAATCAGGCAAACCATTTAGGAATGCCTGATTTTGTTTTTAAATTAACTTTTATTCTCTGGCCAAATTTCTAAATACAAACCATAAAAGGATTGAAATGAGAAATAAGAAAAGGGAATAAAGCGGAGCTATTAAAGAAACTCTTAGCCCACCAAGTAATAATGCCGGAGAAATGTCTTGTGCTCTTTCGGCTGCAGATAACGCGCCATAGAAACCAAGATGTTGATAAAAGATCGACAATAAAAAACCAAAGCCACCAATAAATAAAATAGTTGATTTCATTTTACACAGCTTTTTACTGTCTTTTTTTTCTGAATAATAATTCATAAGAAATCGGATACTATAAATGATTACCAGTATCCACAGGATGTAATGAAGGGTCATAAAAAATGGGCCACCTTCAACGAAATTTTGTTTTAACAGACTTGCTACTGACATAATTAGATTGTTTTAGAACCTGTCGGCCCGCCAGCAAAGGCAGGCGACAGGCGGGTTAATAAAAAGGTAATTATTAAAATTATTTTACTTCGTTTGTTTTTGCTAAGGAAACAAGGCCACCCATTGCACCTAAGTTCATTGAATCAAGTGCAGAGCTTGGAACAATTACCATGGAGCCTTTTTCTTTTAATCCTTCGAATAGCATATTCATTCCACGAAGATGCAATGCCACAGGATTATCTTTATATTGTTCGCTTGCTTTTGCAAATTTTAGTGCTATTTCTGTTTCTGCTGTTCCCAGAATCACTCGTGCCCGTCGTTCTCGTTCTGCCTGGGCTTCTTTGCTCATTGCATCGGCTAAACCTTGTGGGATAACAATGTCTTTAATGCCAACGGTTTGGCAGGTAATGCCCCAGGGATTTGTATTGTTATCAAGTATTTTTTGTAAATCTTCAGCAATCTTATCTCTTTCTTGCAGAAGATCTGCTAACTCATGCTTACCAATAATATCTCTTAAACCGGTCTGTGCAATGTAAGAAATCGCTCGTTCATATTCCTGAACTTCTAAAGCTGCTTTTTCTACATCCCAAACAGTCCAGTATACAACCGCATCGACATTAACAGGAACGGTGTCTTTGGTTAAGGTTTGTTCCGCTTTAAAGTCAGTTACACGTACACGTTGATCAATGTAACTATCAATTGCATCAACGATTGGGATGATGAAGAAAATGCCAGGGCCTTTTAATCCATTGTATTTACCCATTCTTAAAACAACAGCCTTTTCCCATTGATCTGCAATATGAATTGAGCATGCGATAAGTAGTGATAAAAGTATAGCCGGAACAAGAACCGAAACACCAATTATCTCTAATAAATATAATCCAATTGAAACAGCCAATAGTATTAATAAAACTGTTATTGAGATTGGGTTAAGATAGCTTTTGGTTACAATGTGTTTTTTCATTAGAATAAAATTATGTTAGACATTTGTTTTTAAACAGTTGTAATTGTCATGAAATGGCATTAGCAATTCTATTGCCACGGAACCCTCATGTTTTATTCATATCCTTATTGTGCAAGACAGTGCATGAGGGGTTCATCTTATTTTTGTTTTTGAAGTTCATTAATAATATCATTTACCGAAAATCCGTAGCTGTAGGCAATTGTGCAAAATTCGTTACATATCTCTTGTAGTTTTTTTGTCTTTTCTTTTTCTGAAATCTGGATATCAATTTTATTAATAAATGTTCCGGTTCCTTGATGTGTTTCTAATACATTTTGAATTTCAAGTTCTTTGTAAGCTTTTGCCACAGTGTTTAAGTTTACTTTTAAATCAACTGCTAAGGCACGAACTGTAGGAAGTTGTTCGCCTATTTTCAGGTTACCAGTTGCAATACCAAATTTTATCTGATCTATAATTTGGCGGTAAAATGGGCTTCCAGCTTTTGGATCTAATTTAAATTGAATCATTGTTATATTATATTAATGTCATATAAGAATAGTACAAACATACAACGAAATTTGATTCATGTCAAGTATTTTATTGTTTTTTTTGAAATATTGGATTGAAATCCTTATTGGCAGGTGCTTATAAGGAATAAAAAAAGAGATCTTCTGCGGAAGATCTCTTTTTGTTTTATGTTTGAAGTTTTAACTTTTCGAAATACATGGCAAACGAACGGTATAGAAAATGAGTCCATTTACCAAATGGTACAATAATCAGAGCCCATTGCACGAGTACTATCAGATGAATTAAATACATCCACAGATTATCCTGTATCATATTTAAATCAATAAATACCCTTACAATAAAAGCAGATAGCCCCATTAACAGTAACCATATTACAAAGAACCAGTCGGATGGTTGCGAAAACTTATTTACCTCTTTGTTTTTTCTGATTCGGCCTAACACAAACACAAAGGTGATGGTAAAAATCACGATACTTTCTACGTATCCCAACACAATAATAAACATGTTTTCGGTTCCAAACCAGTCCAGAACAACCGTTGTAAATAGCAATGCTAAATATCCAAAAACCAGAATCATGTGCATTAACCATCGCGAATAGCTATCGTCGCAGCCCAAGGTTCTTTTTTGCGTAAACATATGCACAAATAGTTCTTTGGCGCTTTGGAGATAAGTTCTAAACTTGATTTTAATTCCGGGTTTTAAAATAACAAACCACCACATTCTTACCAGATTAGGAATTAAGATAATCGCAAAAACTCCGGCAATAGCAAACATTTCGAATTGGTGTCCGAAATGCATAATGGCTTCTACATCGTAATTTAATTTAGCACTAAACCATATAACGGCAAGTGCTGTTGCAATAAAAGCAAATAAGCTAAAAAACAACGATTTATATAACCATCCCGATAAACCGGTCCAGTCGTATTTGGCTGTTAACCATCTACGAAGCGACATCATGAGCTCCCCGGGATTGGCTTCGCGTGGACATGTTGTTGCACAATCGCCACAATAATAACACAACCATGGATCCAACGAACTGGTAATTTTATCTTCTAGTCCAAGTACACTCAAACGAAGCATTTTTCTTGGAAACGAATTATGTTCATCGGAAAGGCTACATACGGCTGTACAATTTCCGCAATTATAACATGCGTTAAAATCGTTATTTCCATATTTAAAGATTTCTTTTGCAAAATCAGGATTTATTTTTGCCATATCCTTTACTTTTTCAGTTTATACAAATAATATTCATCCATATCGTCCATATCATCCACTTCGATGTTTCCATATTTCTGAAGTGTCATTAAATAATAGGTAACTATATCCTGAGGAATATCTATTTCTTTCGCAATTTGGGGAACAGATTTAGGTTCATCTTCCAGGGCCTTTAAAATAGATTTCTTTATTTTATTATAGGCTTTCAGGTTTTCTTTCACCTTATCCGAAACTTCCCTTTTTTGTTTAATAATGTCTATTGTCTTTCCCATAATTTTACATTATTAATGAATTAAAGCTTCAATCATGCTCTCCATTTCTATATCGGTATAGCCGATTAAATCGATTGCATTCTCCGGACATACCGGCAAGCACATACCGCATCCTTTACATAATGACTTGGATACTTCGGCTACATCTTTACCATTGTATTGAGTCACAGAAATAGCATCGTACGGACAAGCAGCAGAGCATTTATCGCACCATGAACAACGGTCGTTATGAACAACAGCCATCGTTGGTTCAAGCTCAATTTCTCCCATGCTTACTAAAGAGTTAACTTTCGATGCAGCAGATAATGATGATTTTACTGCTTCGGTTATATTCAGTGGTGCCTGGCAAGCTCCTGATATTAATACACCGTCGATAACGGTTTCAACAGGACGTAGTTTTGGATGAATCTCATTAAAGAATTTATCGCGGCCAATAGGAACCTTAAGAATATTTACGATATCCGCATTTTCTCTTGGTGTCATTCCGGTTACCAAAACAACCAAATCGGCACTCACTTCAAGCTCTTCATTACCGGTTAAAATATCTTTAATTTTAACAATGGTTTCGTTGCCTACTTTTGTTACCTGGCTTGGTGCATCTTCGAACGATTGTAAAAAGATATCGCCCATTTCAGATGCCTGATGATAAAGCTTTTCTTGTTTTCCGTAAGTTCTAATACCACGGTTAAAATGGAAATTCTGAATTCCTTTGTATTTTTCTTTAACCAGTATGGCTGTGTGTATAGCTGATGTACAGCAGTAACGTGAACAATATTTATTTGGCCCGTCAACCTGTCTGCTACCCACGCAGTAGATATAAGCAATGTTTTTAATTTCTTTATTGTTGTAAATTAATTGATCATCGCTTAATTCAATAAGTCGTTTAAACTGCTGAAGGGTAATTACATTATCAACTTCCTTATATCCAAACTCACCTGTTTCGGGCTCGTAAGGATTAAAGCCGGTGCTTAATAAAATAGCACCCACGTTAATTGACTTTTCTACCGGCTGTTGGTCTAAATCAATTTCATCACACAGTTTGGCGCATTCGCCGCATTTATTGCAAGCTTCGTAATCGATAGCAGGGATTTCAGGAAACTCGCTATCATAATTCTTGTAAATTGCTTTACGTTTGGTGATATTAAAATTGAACGAATCATCAACTTCAATAGGGCACAAGTCAATTGCTTTCTGAAATTTATCACGATCCAGTTCACAATCCGGTTTTATATAGCGTGGTTTGGTTTTAAGTGTAAGATCAAAATTCCCAACACTTCCTTTTTTCGAAATAATATTAGTGCCGGTGTACAAGGTGATATTTGGATGTGAAATAATTTGATTATATAATCGAGAAATTACTTCCTGGCCAGTTTCGTTGGTGGTAAACAACACATTCCATTGCGATGTTCTTCCGCCGACAAAGTGCTCACGTTCAATTAAATGAACTGTTGTTCCCATTTCGGCAAGTTCTAGTGCCGATCTCATACCGGCAATGCCTGCACCTACAATCGCAACAGCGTTCTCAGAAGGAATTTTTACTGTAGTTAATTCTTTCGAGTGTTTAACCCGTTCAATGCCTCCCTGAACTAATTTAATTGCTTTTTCGGTGGCCATTGGCGGATTGTCGGAGTGCGCCCATGATCCTTGTTCGCGGATATTTACCTGAACATAATTATACGGATTTAATCCTGCTCTGATGGCTACATTGCGAAAAGTAAACAAATGTAGTTTTGGTGAGCATGATGCAACCACAATGGCATCTAAATTTTGTTCTTTAATATCGTTTGCAATTTCTTGTTGTGTGGAATCGGCACAAGCAAACATGGTTGTTTTTGCAAGCAGAACTCCCTCCACTTTTGTAGCGGCATCTTTTACTTTTTCAACATCAACATAATCGGAGATATTGGATCCGCACATACATACATAAACACCTATTCTATTTTTCATGACGACCTCCTCTCAAATAGCCGGCAGTTTCAGAAGAAGCTGCTCCGGCAGATAAAATTGAATCAGGAATATCCATTGGTCCGGAAGCTGTTCCGGCAACAAATACCCCTGGAATATTGGTTTGGGCAGGATTTGCCAACAAATCTGTTTGATTTACAAAGTTGAATGGATCGAGTTCTAAATTATTATTAAACATGGAAGAAACTCCATCGTTTGCAAGGATTCCAACAGATAGAACAACCATATCGTGTTCTGCTTCTTTTACCACTCCTTGTTCAATATCTTCGTATCGAAGTTTAAGATTTCCATCTTCTACTTCTTCGATTTTACCAATTTTTCCTTTAACAAAACTTACCCCCATATCTTTGGCTTGCTGATAAAACTCGTTAAATCCTTTGCCAAACGATCGAATATGTAAGTAATAAATGGTAATGTCGGCCATAGGTAAAGCTCCCATAAGCAGCTGTGCTTGCTTTATGGAGTACATGCAACAAACCTGCGAGCAAATAGGATTACCAACTGTTTCGTCGCGCGATCCGGCACATAGTACATATGCAATATTATCGGGCATTTTGCCATCTTTAGGTCTTAATACATTATTGTACGGACGGGTTGGAACCAACTGTCGCTCCATTTGCATGGCTGTTAATACATTTTTGTATAAACCAAAGCCATAACGTGGAATAAGTGTTGGGTCGAATAACTTAAAACCTGTAGCTACAATCACAGATTTTACTTTTATTTCAAAGGTCTGTTCCTCCTGACTAAAGTCGATAGCATCTGCCGGGCAGGCTCTTTCGCAAGCTCCGCATAAGGTGCAGTTCTCAATGTCAATGGCAGCTATTCGCGGATTGGCAATGCTAAAAGGAACATAAGCGGCTTTTCGCCCAACTAAGTCGTATTGATACTGATCGTGAACGGTAACCGGACATTTTTCTTCGCAAATCTGGCATCCGGTGCATGTTTCTTCATTTACATAGCGAGGAAACCTGGTAACGCTAGCCCGAAAATCATAATCCGATTTTTTATCAATATTACTTACCTGGGTATATGTATAAATGGTAATGTTTGGATGTCTTGCCGTTTCAGATACTTTTGGTGTGGTAATACATGCAGAGCAGTCCAGGGTTGGAAAAACCTTACTTAAATGAATCATTTTTCCACCAACAGATAAATCTTTTTCTACTATAAGTACTTTATGCCCCTGATTTGCTAAATTAAGAGCAGCTTCTTCGCCAGAAATTCCTCCACCTATAACAAGAACATCGTATTCTTCTGATTTTGACATATTGAGTTGATTTTAATTAATTCCCTTTGGCTTCTGATAAATACGTATGAAATGATTTCATGTGCTTAACGAAAGCTTCGGCACAAACCGAACATATGGCTGCCATTTTTAAGCGGGCAGGGTCCATGTTTTTTTCTTTCATTAATTCGTGAGTAGTCCTTACAATTTCAGAAGTTTTTTCAGAACAGGTATCACTGTATGAGCAATCTGTTCCATCGGCTGCGATAAATACACCATCAAATCCTTTTTCGAAAGCATGAAGTATCCATTTTGTTTTTACAGCACTTGAACAAGGTATGTTTACAGTATATACCGTAGCGGGATAATGCTTTTTAAGGAGCCCCGCCATATCGATAGCGGGGTCGGAAATTTTCTCAGTCGAAAAAACCAGAATTTTTGGATTTTCTACTTTTTCCATTTCTTTATCCTTTCTTCATATAAATTTTGAAGTATCCAGATTCTTCAACA
Organism: uncultured Bacteroidales bacterium; assembly: GCA_964450375.1. GTDB lineage: Bacteria > Bacteroidota > Bacteroidia > Bacteroidales > UBA12077 > UBA12077. The sequence goes on along the minus strand of CAYVEW010000006.1, from coordinate 23,323 downwards.
GTTCCTAAATATTCGTGGCCTTTTTTAGTAGCCCATTTCGGAATGTCTTTTTTTGTTCCTTCGTCAGCCGAAAGAACTTCCATTATTTGTCCTGTAGCGATTTCACCTATTGCTTTTTTTGCTGCTAATAGTGGTCCGGGGCAAGCTGTTCCTCTTGCATCAACTGATTTGTCTACGTTTAAAGCTTGTAATTCTTCTGTTGTCATGATTTTTATCTCCTATAATTAATTTTAAATAAATAAGTTCACATCACATTCTTGCAATGATTCGATGTATTCGCCAATACCACAAATTTCATCAACCATATCGATGAAATCTTCATCTTTTTCTCCCCCGGCAATTTTTCCGGCCAGGCTGCAGATGTATATTTTAACTTCTGTCATTTCTTTGGCCATTTCGAAAAATTCAATCCACGATGGGGTAGATAACTTTTCTAAAGATGCCTTAAACTCTTCGGGAGTTTGAACATCTTCACTCATATTTGAAATGGTATCTGCTTTGTCTTTTAAAAATGCGTGTGCAGCGTTTACTAAAACAAATACATCCACTTCCATATCGTCGGCAGCAGCACCACTTAGGATAACTCCCACACTTGTTAGTTTATCGATACTGGATGTGCTTAAGCCTATTGTCATTTTTGCCATTTTCAATTTATATTTTAAGTTATGAATTAACCTCCGCAACCACCACTGGATGCTTCTTTTTTGGCAGGTGCAGCAGGTGCTGTATTCCCCATACCTTGTTCTACAAGTTCGGGGTAAGTGGCTTCCCAGTCGAACCAACTAAAATCGAGCATATAAACATCCTGGTATTTAAGTAGTTCCAGTGATTTTACAGCCAATGCCCCACTACCTTGTTCGTTTCCGATAACCAGGGTTTTTATTCTGCGGTTCGATATTTTATCTGAGAATTCAAGAATTCCTCTTGGAATATGAACAGAGCCTGTAATATGTCCTAATATAAAATCGTAATCTTCGCGGCAATCCACAATCTGGATTTCGGCTTGCTGATCAATCAGGTTTTTAAGCTCTTCCATACCCATGGTTTTTATTTCTGCTTTTGCAGCAGTAACCATCTCTTCTGTACTTTCATATACTTTATTATCTTTTTGAACACAAGCGTTTAGTAGCAGTGCAGATAAAAAAGTAAGTGTTAAAAGTTTATAGAATTTCATAGTTGATGATTTTATAATTTCCATTCGTTATAAGCACCATCGTATACTTTTACATTCGGATAATCTAAAACAGATGTTAGTGCAAGAAAAACTATTCCGGCTCTTACACTGGTTGCACAATAAAGAATTACTTCTTTATTTTTTGTAATTCCAGCACTGTTGAAAATTGATTCCAGTTCAGCTTTTGATTTTAAGGTACCATCTTCGTTAATTACTTTGTTGTATTGTAAATGGATAGCACCAGGAATAATTCCTTCTGCCACTTCCGAGTCGTCTCTTACATCAACTAAAGCTGCAATTTTTAATTTGGATTTTACATACGCTTTATCGGCAAATATTTTTGCATTTACGGCAGGAGTAAAAGTAGCTGCTGATGCTTTGGTTGCAGCATTGGTTACAGGCCCTCTGGCTTGTCTCCAGGCTTGCATGTGTCCGTCGAGAATCTGAACATCGTTAAAACCAAGATATTTTAACACCCAATATAATCTTCCGGCACTTTTATTTGAACCCGTATCGTAAATCACGATTTTCTTAGATGGTTCAATTCCTTGTGCACCCAAAATCTTAGCTAATTCTGCAGGTGCCTTTAAAACACCTTTAGGGTCGGTTGTGCTGGCCAGATCATCGACACTAATGTTTACAGCATTCCTGATGTGAACTTTTGCATAGTCTTCTGAGCTTCGTGTTGATACGATTACTGCATTTTTACTATTTAGTAACTTTTTAGCTTCTTGTGCAGAAATTAAATCTTGAGCAAAGGAAATGTTTGCAACGAAGATCAATAAGAATGCACTGAATAATATTTTTTTCATTTTCATGGTTTTCTTTTTTAAAATTTAACTTGCAACTGTAATGAAATATCATCATTGTATATTTCAACCGGCTTTTCTGCGCGGTAGTTATAGTTTAGCTGTAATCTGGTCCAGTCGTTAAAAAAGTAGTTAACACCAAAGGTTAAGACTGAAAAATAAAGATCGTCCATTCCGGCATCAAAATATTCCCATTTAAAAACAGGTTGTATGTTTAATGAAGTCATGTACAATGCTTGTACGTATGCTCCATGCCTTTTTTCACCTAAGCTAATTGGGTCTGATCCGCAACCACCTCCGGCAGCACGATTATAATCACCTTCATCATAAATATACTCACCCTGTAATAAGAAATTGGCATAATCTATTTGCACTTCGCCGGCATAACTCATTCTGTAATCGTCTTTCAGGTCGGTATTGGGGAAACCATATCTGAAACTACCTCCGATACGTAAGAAATCTAAAGGCTTATAGGTAAGCCGGCCAATATAATCTTTTGCAGAATTATTATCGGCAACACCTAATCCTCTGCCATTCATTACAGCAAAAGCATAGTTAAGTTTTGATTCCTTGTCGCCACCCAATATCATAATTCCCATGTCGCGCTGAGGAGCAACAATCTGGTCAGATACAAAAGCTCTGTTGATTGTGTGCAATCCAGAACAAGATGTATTTACTTCTTGTCCGAATGGTTGTTTAAATGATCCAACAGAAACAGTAAACCATTTGTATCGTTTATACGAAATAAAAGCATCTAACAGATATGGATTTCCTGTACCACTAACAAAAGCACTGTTTTCTAATACTACATAATATGAGAAATCATAAGGAATGCTACCTGTTAAACCAATTCGGGCTCTTTTAAATTTAAAAGTATTGTCTTCTTTTGCATCAGGGCCATTAAATTTCAGGTCGTACTGGGGTTGAAAAAACCCGAAGATATTCACGCCTTCTCCACCGCCTCCGTCTTCGCAACCTTGCGCAAAAACGGTGTTTAAACCTAAACCAATAAAAAACAGGCCTATAAAAATGATAATCTTTTTCATGATATATGTATTTAAAGGCATATCTCCACATGGGAGATATGCTACAATTTATTATTTACTAACTACCGGATAATCTTTTGCTACAGATGGAGACCATTTATTTGAAGTCCAGGCTGTATTAGAATTATACAAACCATTCATTCCAAACATTAAGCTGTATGCGTCATACCCAAACACTCTTAAGAAAGCTGTAATAACTGCTGATGTTTGGCCGGTGTAGCAATAAGTAACCACTTGTTTTGACGGATCCAGGTTTAAAATTGAGCCATCACTTAATAGTAGCGGTTGAATTCTTAAACTACCGTCGATGTGTCCAAATCCTAAATAGTCGGTCTCGCTAAAGTAATTGTTAATAAAATAGTCGGTTGGAGATGTAAGAACATCAGAAGGGCTAACACCTTTGAAACCTTCGGAAACTACCTGTTCAACACGTTCTTTTAATAAGCTTGAACCAGAAGTTAATATAGAAGTAATCTTAGGAGCATTGTAAGTAACATTAGCAGGGGCTGCTGAATATACCCAGTTTGAGTGTCCATCAGCAATATCAGCAATATTACTGTTCCAGGAACCTACTGTTGGAGTCCAACCGCTCATTCCCCACTTAAGAGCTTGAGCATCCTGGTATCCATATAAGCGCAACAGAGCTGTTGCATAGCAAGCCGATTGTCCGGTGTAGCATACAACAAGGATTGGTTTGTCACCAGCGTTTTCTGCTGCTGTTAAAATATCTGTGAAAGCAACAGAATTTGCTCCTTCAATATGACCCGTATTGTAGTCTGTGCTTTGTCTAATATCCATAATATAATATTTAGCTATAAATGCAGGAACATCAGCTTCGGCAGCAGGAGCACCAGCAACAAACTTAATGTCGTTGTACGACATTATGGCATCAAGATCCAGACTTTGAGAAGTTACATATTCTTCTAAAATCTCAAATGCTGCTTGAGAAACAAGATCATCTGTGTCGTCTTTACATGACGTGAATACAAATGCAGGTATTATTAAAAATAAGATTGCGAATTTTAAAAACTTTTTCATAGTTGTATTTTTTTTGATTAATTAGTGCTTGATTGTTATTCATTTATCCACCGCAACCACCTGATTCAGGTTGCTTGGTTTCTACCGGATTTCCACCAGAGAATGCATTCCATCCACCTTTTAGGTTTGAAACATTCTCGAATCCTAATTTTTGAAGTGCTTTTGCAGCCAAAATACCCCGATCTCCGGCTTTGCAATACACAATAATTTTATCAGTTTTAAGAGGAACATACATAAATTGTTCTTCCCAGAAATATTCATCCATGATTAGAAATTCCAGTTCGCCACGTGGAATGGAGAATGAACCAGGAATATTTCCGGCTTCGTATTCTGCAGGTTGTCGAACATCAATCAAAAGAAATTCTTCACCATGATCTATCATAGATTTCAGGGTATCAACCGGAATTTCTTTTACATCGGTTTTTACAACACTGGCCAGTTCTTTGCCATCTTCGTAAATTGCTGTACAAGCAGAAAATAGTATAATTAGCAGTGCTGTAAATGTTATATTAAATTTCATCATAATAATTTATTTTTTTGAAGTTTAAAAAGCACTGAATTTGCCTGTACGTTCGTTCCATTTTACAAATACATACCAGATTAGAATTACGGCAAGAACAATTAAAAATGCTCCTGCGTATCCAACGTAGTCTGGCAAGTAATTTTTAAATTTCATTGTTTGAGGAAGCATATCAACGATATGCGGAACGATATAGTTTTTCGAAAGTGGAGAAATCAACAGGAATCCTAAGGCAGACATCCATAATTTAACCTGGCCTTCGCCAACTCGCCACAGTGTACCAACGGCGCATCCACCGGCTACTGTCATACCAACACCAAATATTAATCCTCCTAAAAAGCCGCGTAACCAGAAATGGTCAAAAACCCAGGTCATTTCACGAGCGCGGATCGAAGCATCACCAGCACCGATACCAAAAAACTTAATGGCAGTAAATCCAATTAAAGTAACTACGAGTCCGGCCATTACACCCACTGAGCCATCGCTTTCGCCAGTCATAAATGGATCGCGGAATGCTTTAACAATGCAAAAACGCGAACGTTGGCAAATTAATCCCATAAGTAAACCTGAGATGATGAACCATGCTAAAACACCATTGGTTCCGGCTACTCTAAAAGCAAGAATAAAGGTTCCGATGGAAACAATCCATCCTAACCAAATTTGCCAGCTTCCCTTTTTTTCTGATGCAGCAAGGAATGTAAAACTTTTTCCGGAACTAATTCCTGGAAATTTTTCCATTTCCCATATCAGGTATTTAAGGGCTAAAATGGTTCCGATAAATAAGCCGATGGTAAAAATGATTGCCCCACCAGATAGAGCAGGTACACCACTAAAAAATGAGCCAATAGTGCAGCCCAAACCAAGTGTTGCTCCAATTGCCATTAATCCACCGCCAATAAATCCTTTTACTAATTCTCCTTTGGGAGGAATGCGCAAAGCAAATTCTTTTGAAAAAAGAGCACCGGCAAATGCACCTAAAACAATCAGAAGGCAGAGTACCCCGTATAAACTTGCTGATGTGGGGGTAGCATTTTCAAATGCAGAAATACCCAGGGTTTTAAAAACATTTTCGCCCCAATTATTAATCCCGCCGCTGGCTCCCCAAGGACTTTCAACAGCAAATAGCAGGATATTTAACAAGCCTAATGTTACGCCACCTACCCATACAGGCCAGTGTTTCGCAAAAAAAGTTTTGAAAAGTTCCTGGAGAATGCCTGGCTCTTTATTTTGATCAGCCATTTTAACCTCCTATTTTTTTTGAATTAGAAATCTGAAAACGCCACTTTCAACTTCTCCGTCTTCCAAAATAACGTTTCCTGTTTTTTCGCACCATTTTGGTAAATCCGATTTGGTACCAGGGTCAGTTCCGATCATTTCTAATACTTCACCCGAACTTAATCCTTTAATTGCTTTAGCCAATTTCATCATTGGCATTGGACATGAAAGCCCTTTGCAGTCTAATGTTTCTTTTATTTCCATAATAGTTTGATTTTGATGATTTATCGTGAAGTAAAGATTGTTAATTAATTAACACTGGAAAAGAAAATGGTGCTGATATGCATCCATTAGAAAGTATGAGATTGCATAGCTAGAAAACTGATTTATGTCAACTTTTTATATGATTTTACGTTATATTTGTATAATTTCTTATAATTATCAAGTTGTTATGGAAAAAATATCAGCATTAAACAGCTGTACCGTAAGCAATGCAAAGTGTATTTGCTTTGATATGTTAACCCCGGAACAAAATGAACTAATTGCCAAAAATTCAATTGATGTTCGTTATAAAAAGGGTGAGGTAATATGTAAGCATGGTACTTTTGCACCACACGTAATATATCTGAAGGAAGGATTGGCAAAAATTTACCTGGAAGGATTAAATGATTCCTTGATATTAAAAATTATTACATCAGGAAACTTAATTGGGTTAACTTCTGTGATGGAAGATAATAATGTGTTTCATTACTCTTCGTCTACTTATATGGATTCAACAGCCAGTTTAATTGATATTAATGTTTTCAGACAAATTTTAAAAGAAAATGCAGAATTTTCGAGTTCCATTATAAATATATTATGTGAAAACTCATTGCAAACATTTGGTAGGTTTTTTTGCTTAACTCATAAACAACTGTATGGCCGTATGGCCGATATTTTACTCTGTTTATCAGAACGTATATTTAAAGAAAAAAAGTTCGAATTGAACCTGTCACGAAAAGAACTGGCCGAACTTACGGGTATGTCAACCGAAAGTGTCATTCGCATGTTAAAGAAATTTAAGGATGATGGCATTATTACCTTAGAAGGAAAAATGGTTAACGTGGCAAATTACGATTTATTAAGAAAGATTAGTGAATACGGATAATCGGTTAGTATTTATCCCTTTTTGCTAATGGTTTTTAGAAGCTGCAGATTTTTAATCTCGATTTTTTTACCTTTTAAATCAATAATGTTGTCATTACTAAATTCGGTTAAAATTCGTGCAACATTTTCACTGGCCATGCCAGAAAGCTCAGCAAGATCTTTGCGCGATATGTGTTGAAATATCTCATAGTCTTTAAACTCATCCTGGTTTAAATACAACAAAGCATTTGCTAATTTACCATTTAATTGTTTAAGGCCCAGATTCAAGCACTTGCTTAACATCAGATTGTAGTTGTTGCAGTACCAGCTTGCAGCTTCTCGGGAAAAATCGCAACTTATAGCTATAAGATCTTTAATTTCTTCGCGATCAATTGAACAAACTGTAACTTCGGATAAAGCGGATGCCGAAAAATAATAGCTTTCATCTCCATAGAGTGAAGTAAGACCAATAAAATCTCCCGGTTTTAGAATTTTTATAATGATGTTCTTACTACAACCCTCGATATATACTTTTACCAAGCCACTTAGTACATATAATATGTTCGAAACACGAGTGCCTTCCTTTATTATTGTTTCGTTTTTATAATAGTTTATGTGATTTTTACTCGTATTATAAAACTCATCAACTTTTTCTATATTTTGAATAAAACAAGTTGAACTTCGCTGACAATTGTTGCAATTGGTTTTTTCCAAATATCTATCCATCTGAAATATGTTTATTGAAGCATACTAAGGAATAATATTTATGATAAAGATATAAAAATTAAAAAAGCAAGAAAATGTTTTCTTGCTTTAGTTGCATATAACAAAAATGCGGAAAAATATTAATTGGTATAATTTAATTGCGAAAATGTTTTAAGCTTTGGTAAATCATAAATTGTATTCTGTGCATTTTGAAACAAACGCGATAATAACTCTTCTTCTTGTTTTGTTTTTTTAAGCATATAGTAAAAAATATTTGTTAACGATTCGTTTAGTGCATTTTCCGCAGCAAGTAGGTTGTAGAGTTTTATTAAACAGTTATCGAAATGGATCTCTATTTTTATGATATCGTGGATGCCAATGACAGGCTCTGTTTTTAATCCTTCAAAACATTCCGAAATCTGCTCAGATAAACAGGCATAAGGAACATCTAACCAGCTGTTAATTTTTTCGGCAATTTTTAAATGCTTTTCCAGGTAATTGTAACGGCATTTTTCGTGCTGATACAAATCATTTAATAATAATTTGAGTTCAGTTTTTTCAACCTTATTGGCTAAATCTAAATAAAGATCTGACAATTGTTTATGATAAGATTGGATTTGTTTAATGATTTCACTTTTTTGCGTGTACATGGTTCTGTTTTTTAGTTTTTCATAAAATTATTGTATTCAAATCATGCTGAAAGAGTAATGTTACTTACTTTATAAAAATAGCCAGAATTAACCACATGCCCCATGTTTAGAGCTGTTTAAGCAACAAGTCGCGATTTGATATTTATCAACTAATTCGTTGATATTTGTTGGATTGTAGTTTGATATAACTTTGAAATCAATATGGTTTGATGAGAATGTCGATTAAATACGCTCATCTTATATTTATCAGATATGTAATGATCTGGATATAGCAACCTATAATATAGCAGATTAATAAGTAGAGAATTCATTCCGGATAAATAATATTTACGTAACTTTATTTTTTCAACTACAGATTTCAAATAGATTTATTTTTAAACTTTGCATCGAATTTTTTGTCTTATGCAAGGGAATAAATTTTTAACAAAACTCAATTAACACATAAAATTAAATAACATTGAATAATAAAAAAGTAATTAGACATACCATTACAGCAGTTTTGGTTGTTGTTATATTAGGGATTATTTTATATCCAAAGCTGAAACCACTTTTAAAATCGAATTCCGAATCCGAAATTGGTTCATCAGCAAGAGCCCAAAGGGGCAGAGGGGGTTCTCAGGTTTTATTTGCAAGTGGGTATGTACTTGTTCCAACTAAAATGGATGAACTTGTCTATAGCACGGGATCAATAGTTCCCGATGAGGAAGTTGACCTTGCTTTTGAAACATCCGGTAAAATAGTTGGTATTTTCTTTAAAGAAGGCACCCGGGTTAAAAAAGGCGAATTACTTGCAAAAATAAACGACAAACCTTTACAGGCACAGTTATTAAAACTACAAGCACAGTTAAAACTGACCAAAGAAAGAGAGTTTCGCCAGCAACAATTGCTCGATCGTGATGCAATTAGCCAGGAAAGTTACGATCAGGTAGCTACAGAGCTGCAATCGCTCCAGGCGGATATCATGTTAATAAAAGCACGCATTGCAGAAACGGAACTCATTGCCCCGTTCGATGGAGTTGTTGGTTTACGAATGATTAGTGAGGGAGCCTTTGCTTCCACGCAAACAAAAATTGTTCGCTTGGTAAAGGTAAGCCCGCTTAAAATTGAGTTTTCGATTCCGGAACGTTATTCGGGCGAAGTTGCTCCGGGTTTTCCAATAACTTTTGTAATCGATGGTGAACCTAAATCTTTTAAGGCAGAAGTATACGCTGTAGATCCAAAGGTTGATATAGATACCAGAACGATCAAAGTAAGAGCCTTATATCCAAATAGTAATCTTGAGATTAAACCCGGACGTTATACCAGTGTTCGTGCCCGGTTATCACAAATTGAAAATACCATAGCCGTTCCTACTCAGGCAATTATTCCTGAAATGGATGGTGAAAAAGTGTTTATTTATAAAAATGGGAAAGCGCAAGAAGCAAAGGTTACTCTGGGCCTTCGAACCGAATCTCATGTTCAGATTAAAGAAGGTCTTCATTTTGGAGATACTTTGCTTACTACCGCAATTTTACAATTACGTCACAATATTCCGGTGCAGCTTGATACACTGGTTACTAATCAACCTGATTTAAACAATTAGTCATGAGTTTATCGTCAGTAAGTATAAAGCGTCCAGTATTAGCCACCGTTTTTTCGTTGGTTATTCTGTTGTTTGGTTTAATTGGAATGACATATCTTGGGGTACGTGAGTTTCCGAGTGTTGATCCACCAATTATCTCTGTAAGCACATCTTACCCGGGAGCAAACTCCGATGTAATTGAAACTCAAATTACCGAGCCATTAGAACAATCGATTAATGGTATTCCGGGGATACGAACATTAACCAGTCAAAGTAGGCAGGGTTCCAGCAGAATTACCATTGAGTTTGAACTCTCCGTTGATATGGAAACGGCTGCAAATGATGTGCGTGATAAGGTATCTCAGGCACAAAGAAGGTTGCCTCGCGATTGCGACCCACCAACGGTATCGAAAGCTGATGCCGATGCGAGTCCTATTATGATGATTGCTGTTAAAAGCGCTCAGCGCTCATTACTTGAGATTTCCGAGATAGCAGATCTTACTTTTAAAGAACAGTTGCAAACCATTTCGGGAGTAAGTTCTGTTATTATTTGGGGTGAGAAACGATACGCCATGCGCATTTGGCTCGATCCTGCAAAACTTGCAGGTTATCAAATGACACCGCTTGATGTGCGAAATGCCATTTTAAGAGAAAACGTTGAACTTCCGGCTGGAAGTATTGAAGGAACTACCACAGAACTAACGATACGGGCATTAGGTTTAATGACCACCCCTCAGGAGTTTAATAATTTGATTCTTAGACAAACAGGCGATCAGATAGTACGAATAAGCGATATAGGTCGTGCAGAGCTGGGGCCTGAAGACTTGCGTGGAATTATGAAAATGAACGGGGTTCCGATGATAGCTACAGCTATTGTTCCGCAACCAGGAGCCAATCATATTGAAATTGTAGACGAAATTTATGAAAGGCTCGAGTTTATTAAAAAGGATCTTCCGGACGATGTGCAATACGAAGTAGGTTTCGACAGTACAAAATACATTCGGTCATCTATTAAGGAAGTTAAAAACACAATATTCTTAGCTTTCTTCTTGGTGGTAGTAATTATTTTTGTTTTTTTACGCGACTGGCGTACAACGATTATTCCAATTTTAGTTATTCCTGTATCATTAATTGGATCATTCTTTATAATGTATCTTTCCGGGTTTACTATTAATGTGTTAACACTTCTGGCCATTGTGTTATCTATCGGACTGGTGGTGGATGATGCCATTGTGATGATGGAGAATATATACGTGAAAATTGAGCAGGGAATGAGCCCTCTTGAGGCAGGATTGAAAGGAGCAAATGAAATATTTTTTGCCATTATATCAACAACAATTACATTAGTTGCTGTATTTCTCCCTATTGTTTTTCTTGAAGGAATGACAGGACGATTGTTTAGAGAGTTTAGTATTGTTATTGCCGGAGCAGTTGCCATATCTTCGTTTGTTGCGCTAACACTTACTCCGATGCTATCTACTAAACTTTTAAAAACAAGGCACAAAAGAAGTAAAGCATATAATTATACCGAAAAATTCTTTGTGGCTTTAAATAATATCTATCGAAATTCTCTCAATAATTTTCTGCGTAAGAAATATATCTCTGTGGTTATACTTGCAGTGTCTGGAATTCTGATTTTTGTATTGTGGAAAAGTATTCCAGCAGAAATGGCTCCTTTGGAAGACCGCTCGCAAATGAATATTAGTATTTCTTCGCAGGAGGGTGCAACCTACGATTATAATCTAAAATATATTGAGGAAGTAACAGCCTTGGTGGAGAAAACGATTCCAGAATACGATAATGTTATTGGAATGATCTGGGGTAGTGGTGGAGGATTTGTTCGAATAGCCTTGGATGATCCATCGGAACGGCAACGATCGCAGCAGGAAATAGCAAATCAATTATCGGGTGAGCTAAGAAAAAAGACGCAGGCACGTGCAAATGTTATTCAGCAATCAACTTTTGGCGGCCGCCGTGCTGGCTTGCCAATACAGTACGTATTGCAAGCTCCAACCATTGAAAAACTTCGTGAGATTTTACCCGCATTTATGGCAGAAGTACATGATAATCCTACTTTTGTAATGGCCGATGTTAACCTGAAGTTTACAAAGCCAGAGCTGCAGATTGTAATTAATAGAGATAAGGCAAATCTGCTGGGTGTTTCAACTCAAAACATCGGGCAAACTTTACAATTAGCATTAAGTGGCCAACGATTCGGGTATTTTATTATGAATGGTAAGCAATACCAGATTTTGGGAGAGCTTGCAAGAGAAGACCGCAACAAGCCACTTGACCTAAAATCTTTGTATGTTCGAAATAATACCGGACAAATGGTACAGCTTGATAATTTTGTTACCCTGCAGGAGTCAACAGCACCACCTCAATTATATCGATACAATCGTTTTGTGGCTGCTACGGTATATTCGGGCTTAGCTGAGGGAAAAGCAATAAGTGAGGGCATTGAAGAAATGGATAAGATTGCAGCAAAAGTTCTCGATGATTCCTTTAGAACTGCACTGGCCGGAGATTCGAAAGATTTTAAAGAAAGTGCATCCAGTTTAATGTTTGCGTTTCTATTGGCTATTGTATTAATATTTTTGGTGCTTTCGGCACAATTCGAAAGCTTTAAAGATCCTATAATTGTGATGATGTCGGTTCCATTGGCTCTTACCGGGGCTTTAATATTCATGTGGTATTTTAATATAACCATGAATATTTTTAGTCAGATCGGATTAATTATGTTAATTGGCCTTGTGTCGAAGAATGGTATCTTAATCGTGGAATTTGCAAATCAACGTAAAAATTCCGGAATGAGTAAGTTTGATGCAATTCGGTTTGCATCGGCAGCCAGGTTCCGGCCTATCCTGATGACAAGTTTATCAACCATACTTGGAGTTATGCCTTTGGCATTGGGTTGGGGCGAAGGAGCACAAAGTCGTGTGGCAATGGGGGTTGCTGTTGTGGGAGGACTAACCATTTCAACTTTATTAACTTTATATGTTGTTCCCGCTATGTATCTTTTTATATCCAGTGAATCTAAATCAATTAAAAATGAATTATATCATCCTGTTAAAGTTTAAATTAACAATAAAAATTAGCTCTGTTGTTTTTCTGGCAACTTTCTTATTGAATACATACAATGCAAATGGGCAGGAAGTGTATAATTTAAGTCGATGTATTGAAACCGGACTGGAACAGAACTTCTCCTTAAAGCTTGTTCGTAATAGCGAGGATATTAACAAAAACAATTTCACCAGGGGTAATGCCGGAATGCTGCCAACACTTAATTTAAACAGTAGGTATGGTGGAAATATAAATAATACAACCCAAAACTATGCCGACACGGTAATATCAACCAATGGTGTGCATAACACTTTTGGTTCGGCATCACTAAATCTGGGCATGACTATTTTCAGAGGCTTTCAGGTAAAAAACACATACAGTAAACTTGGACAGCAAGCCGATTTAGGAAGCCTGAATACGCAAATGTCAATTGAAAACCTGGTTGCACAAATCGTATCGGAATATAATTACTACATACAACAACTTACACAGTATAAAAACCTGGCTTATGCAGTTTCTTTATCCAGGGAGCGCGTGCGGATCGACGAAGAAAGATATTTACTCGGGAGTGCATCTAAAGTAGAGTTTTTACAGTCGATGGTATACTTAAATGCTGATAGTTCCAGGTTGGCACGACAGATGGAGGTATTGCATAATTCGCAGGTTCGATTACATGAGTTGATGGCTAATGAAAACTTAGATCAGGATATACTTCTTGCAGATAGTTTGATAAAAATAGAGGAAAGCCTTGTACTTGAAGATCTGCTCGAAAAAACCCTGGCATCAAATACCAGCCTGAAAATTGCAGAAAAGAACCAAACAATTTCCGAATTGGATTATAAAATAATCGAATCACGTTCTTATCCGTATTTAAACATGTCAGCGGGTTATGGATACAATTATAATCAGTACGAAATCGGGACCTTAAATAATCAACATGTAAATGGATTTAATTATTCGCTTAATCTTGGCTACGATATTTTTGATGGTTTTAACCGCAAACGGGAGAAAGAAAATGCCATGATTGCCATTGAGAATAAAAAGATTCAATATGAAGAAATTGAGCAACAAGTAAGAGCTGATTTGCTTACCATTTATTATGCCTACGAGAATAATTTGCGGTTGCTTCGTCTGGAAAAACAAAACCTTGACGTAGCCCGCGAAAACCTGGAGATAGCAATGGAACGATATAAGTTGGGAAGCTTATCAGGAATTGAATTGCGCGAAGTACAGAAAAGCTTGCTCGATGCCGAAGAGCGTCTGATTTCAGTTAAATATCTGACAAAACTTGCTGAAATTTCGTTACTGCAAATATCGGGTAGCATTATGGATTATATGTAGTTTGAAGTTTAAATTAGTACGATTTAAGGGCTATCGGTTTGGTAGCCCTTGTTTTTTGTATATTTAAAAACATTGATTCTTTTGGTTTTTATCGATACATTTGAGTTTTATTCGTGCTTATGTTTCGGTTAATCGCATTAATAATTTCTATTGTTTTGCAGCTGATTGCTGTTGTAATTGCTCTGCGCTTAACTAAAGTTACGAAGTATAAAATATCCTGGATTCTCATATCCCTGGGCTTTGTATTTATGGCTGTCAGAAGGTTAATTGATCTGGTACAGTTTATGCAAAAAAAGCCCATCGACGACCTTAACTTGTTAAATGATTGGATAGCAGTTATTATTTCTGTTCTTATCTCCTTAGGTGTGATAATTATTCCTGAGATTTTTAATTACATCCGCAAAGAAGAATACACAAGAAAAATTGCAGAAAAAAGAGTTTTAAGTGCTATTATAAGAACCGAAGAGAAAGAACGGAAACGCTTTGCAAACGACCTGCACGATGGTTTGGGACCTTTATTGTCAACCATAAAAATGTCGTTAAGTGCATTGGAAAAATCAGAGAAAGACAGTACACGTTTTGATATAATTAAAAATGCTGAAAAGCTTACAGACGAAGCAATAGCAAGTATAAAAGAAATTTCGGCAAATTTAAGTCCGCATATTTTAAAAAACCACGGATTAACCAGTGCGATTAAACAATTTGCAGATAAAATGACGGAATCGAAAATAATCCAGATCAATTTTCAATCCAACATGTTTAATACACGCCTTGATCAGGATATTGAAGTGGTTGTTTACCGAAGTATTTGCGAATTAATAAATAACAGTATTAAGCATGCAAAAGCAAATAATATAAGCATTAACCTTAACTATAACGAGCAAAAAAAAGTGTTGGATATTTTATATGATGATGATGGAGTGGGGTTTAATCTTGATGAAGAGTTTAATAATCAACTAAAAGGAATGGGCTTGCAAAATATCGAATCACGAATTGCATCTATTAATGGGTTCTTAGAATTAGAAAGTAACGTAGGTAAAGGTTTTCATGCTTACATAAATATCAATGCAAATAAAATCAACGAAGATGCATAAAGTAGTACTTGTAGATGATCATAAATTATTTCGCGATGGGCTAAAATTATTAATTAATAATTCTGGGGAAGCACAAGTTGTTGCAGAAGCTTCCAGTGGAGAAGAATTTTTAGAGATCATTGATAAGTGCATTAATTGCGTGGTGTTTATGGATATTCAAATGCCTGGAATAGATGGTGTTGAAGCCACTAAGCTAGCCTTGGAAAGGTATCCTGAGTTAAAAATCATAGCTCTTACCATGTTTGGCGATGATGAATACTATTATCAAATGATTGAAGCGGGAGTAAAAGGTTTTTTGCTAAAAAATACGGATATTAACGAAGTGTTAGATGCCATAAAAATAGTATCAAAGGGAGAAAATTGTTTTTCGAAAGAACTTTTATATAGTATCATAAAAAATTTGTCGAAAACAAAGAATTCTTCATATAACGATCCGAATCTTTCTGATCGCGAAATTGAAATTTTGCAGCTTGTTTGCGAAGGACTTTCGAACCAGGAAATTGCCGATAAACTTTTTATCAGTAAGCGAACGGTGGATAAACACCGATCCAATATTCTTGAAAAAACCAACACAAACAATACAGCCAGCCTTGTAATGTATTCTATTAAAAATGGAATCATTAAAATATAATAACTTCGTAGTCTGTTCCTGATATTTGGTATAAGAAAGTATTCAATAGGCTGGATTATAGCAGGAGGCAGCACGAAGTCAGAAGATTTTCTACTCGTGGTGCTTTGTGTATCCCGATAATTCCTAAAATTCGAATGTCTTTTAAGAGTTTCACTAAGTTTCTCGAAGTTAAAACACAAAGTCACACCAAGTTTGATGAGACTTTGCTCTGTGAAACTTTGTGTTACAAAGAACCATTGTTTCACTCACGTACTTTAGGAATTATCGGGACTTTGGGAGACCGTGTGTTACAGAATAAACCTTTCCTTACTTGCGGATTTTATTAATCATCAGGAATTTGAAACATTTCATTATTTAACGAATAGATTCGATTGTGCACAGAATTAATAGTTGTTTTTTTGGGGCACTTTTTTAGTTTGAATTAAAAAGCTGTGGTGTAAAAGTTAACTGAACATACATGAAATATTGTGTGTTGGCCGGATTATCAGCAACACCTTGCAAAATCTCCATGGTTTTAGTTGCTTGATATAGCGATAAACCAATTCGTAAATCAACCGGAATATCTGCTTTATATCTGTACATTAAATCAATTTCACTTCCTAAGGGCTTATCTAATTGATTTTCTATATTATTCGGGTCCATCGCCTTTTGGTGCGTTGTAAAATAATGATAGGCAAAATTAAAACTGCTTTTTGAGTTTACCTTTAATTGAGCTTTAGCATAAAAATCAACTAAACCGGCATCCGAAAGACTTTTAGTAAGATCGGTAAAATAATCCATTTCACCCGAAAAGCGATGCCGTCCACCATATAATATATCAAAAGAATGATCTTTTTCCGAATTATCCGATGCATTATTGCCGCTGATTATATCAAAACCGGGCCCCAACTTAAATTGATCCGACAAGGAGTATAATCCTCTTAATGAGAATAAACTGGCATTAATGCTCTGACTATTTTGATTGGTTCCAAACTGGTGAAAAGCCGAGCCTTCCAGCTCAATACTTTTTTTTAGAATTTTAAAATAAGGCCCATAAGTTGCAGTTACATAAATGGTTTCGCTATTTTCTTCGCTCTGGTATCCATTCACAATTCCTGTAAATGTAACAATAGATATTTGTCCGAATTGTTTACTTATATAAATAAAATCAAGAAATTTCATTTTATCGGGTGTATAGACATTGCCCGTTTTATTTTCGGTGTTATTGTTCAGGGATAAACCAATGTCTAAGCGAATATCATTATGATCATAATTAAAAAGAATCCCATCGTAGGCTAATCCGGTTTGTCCCCAGTTTCGTGCCGATAAAAGCCTTTGGTCGTCGTACGACCACTGCTGACGGCCTGCTTTGATGCTCGCGTAAGCTCCCAGCTTTACTTGCAGCCAGGCTTCAAACAGTTCAACACTTGCATTATCGCCTTTAACAGATGTGGCGTTGTAAACACTTTCATCACCCCAAACACGAACGTCCTGAGCGGTAATATTCATACTATATTTTTCGTGAGTGTATTGTAAACCTAATCTGGTGCGTTGGGAAACAAAATAGGCGGCTTTGTCGTCATCGGAAAATAAGGATTTATAGCCATTACGGTATTCTCCACGAGGGCGAATTTCAGTATTTACGGAAAATTGCGCCATGATTGGTATTGCAATAGCAACAACAAAGAAAGTTGTAAGAAAAGTTCTGTTCATAATGATTTAACTATACGTTCCTTTTATGTAAGATTTTGTAATCGCGTTTTGTGGATTTTCGAAAATTTGTTGTGCCGGGCCATGTTCAATTATTTCACCCAGATACATGAAAATGACATAATCGGCCACGCGTCGTGCCTGCCTTAAAATATGAGTTACCATAACAATGGTATAACGTTGTTTTAGTTTTAGAAACAATTCTTCAATTTCGCGGCTGGAAATCGGATCTAATGCCGAGGTAGGTTCATCGGCCAGAATAATTTCCGGATCGACCGATAAGCCCCTTGCCAGGCATAAACGTTGTTGTTGCCCAATGGATAATGCTGAAGCCGGATCTTTTAAGCGATCTTTAACTTCTTCCCACAAACTTACCTGACGCAGATAATACTCTACCCGTTTATTTAAGAATCTCTTTTTTCTGCGGCCACTAATTCTTAAACCATAGGTAATATTATCATAAATGCTCATTGGTAGTGGGTAGGGGCTTTGTGCCAGCAATCCCATCTTTTTGCGCAACTCGGTTATTTCGGTTTTTGGATTTAAAATATCTTCATCACTATTGAATATTTTTCCCTGGGTTCTTACTTCCGGATATAAATCGGTTAACCGGTTTAGGCTTTTTAAAAGCGTGGTTTTACCGCATCCTGATGGACCCAGAATCACGGTGAGTTTTTTTTCTGGAATCTGAACGTTTATATCCTTTAAAATATGATTCTGTCCGATATACAGATTCAGATGCTCTATCTTTATTTTCGATCCGTTTATCATGATTGCTTTTATTTAATTTTATTTTTTTGATATCTCATAGAAAACCCTCTTGAAGCAATACTAATTACCAAAACAATGATTGTTAAAATCACTGCCGATGCATAAGCGCGGTTTTGTACTTCGGGAATGGGTGAGCTTAACTGAAAAAAAACAGATAAGGGTAATGTAGCTGTTGGTTGCGAAAGAGAAGTGGGAATATAATCGGTATATCCGGCGGTAAACAATACGGCAGCTGCATCACCAATTGCTCTGCCAAAAGCAAGTAATACCGCTGTTATCAGTCCGGGAATGCATTGTCGCAGAATAACCCGAAAAGCAGTCTCTGAGCGTGTTGACCCCAATGAAAAGCTTGCCTCAATTAAACCCCTGGGAACGGTTTTTAAAACCTCGTCCATCGATCGTACCATAATCGGGATAATAAAAAGAGTAACGGTAATAATCCCTGCAAGCAATGATGTTCTTAAACCAAGATATACCATTAAGGTAAAACCAAACGCGCCATATACAATGGATGGAATACCCCACAATAAATCAAGGAAGAAACGTATGGAGTTTACCACATTTTTTTGTTTCATTTTGTGGATATTCATATAAAGAGCCAGTGGTAAACTTACGGCAAGAGACAGAATGGTTGCTCCGCCCGATAAATATAATGATCCGATAATGGCATTTAGTATTCCACCTTCTCTGCCAAAATAAAACCCGCCTTTTGGAGTTTGCGTAATCATGCTCCACGAAAGTGAAGGGACTCCCTTTACAAGGATACTTATGATGATTGCCAATAATGCAATGATGATCAGTGTTGAAGACATTATCATTAAAAACCGAAAAAAGTATTCTTCAAACTTTTTGACTAAATGGCGATTTAACCTAAACTTTCTTTTCATAATGGTTAATAATGTATCTCGATCCTAAATTAAATAAAGTAACTACCACAAACAGAATAAGGGCTGCCAGCATCAAAGCAGAATCATACATTGGTATGGATAACATTTCCCCATAGTTATTTGCGATTAATGCCGGTAAAGGATAACCCGCCTGAAAGATACCTTTTGGAATTTGTACTACATTGCCAACTACCATTAATACGGCGATGGTTTCGCCAAATGCCCTGGAAACGCCCAGGCCAAATGATGATACTATACCAGGTAATGCTTTGCGGGTTAATACCTTTTTAATGGTTTCCCATTTGGTTGCTCCAAGAGATAAGGATGCTTCCGATAATTCAATCGGAATGCTCCGGTAAATTTCTATGAGTATATTTAGTATAAACGGAATAATCATGATTGCCAGAACAATGGCTCCGGTTAATATGGAATAACCCGACGTTTGAATATTAAACCAGTTGGCAAGTTTCGAAACAAAAGGAACTACCACAATAATTCCCCATACACCATAAATTACCGATGGTATCCCTGCTAGAATATCAATTACAGGATGCATTATTTTTAGCACAATCCGTTTGGTATATTGGGTAATGTAAATTGCTGCAAATAAACAGATAGGTGCTGCAATAAACACCGACAGAAAAGTAACCCATAAGGAACTTAGAATAAAAGGAAGAAAACCAAACTTACCCGATAAAGGCTTCCAGACATTTGAAAATAATAAGTCGGCAATTGTATGTTCTTTAAAAAGTAAAGTTGATTTAATGACTAAGCCGATAAATATGACAAATGGCAGTGCCATTACTAAAATGTAACAACACTTCATCCAGAAAGCTGAAAGAGTTTCTCTATAATTTCTGCGAACTTTAAAATTTGTAATTGCTAATGCTCTCATACAGATAGGTGTATTTTAAAAACGGCAGATGATCATGTAAAAACCATAAATTGAATCATCTGCCGATAAATTAGGAATCCATGCCTTACAATTTGGAAAGCTCCTGATTTAGTTTTTCTTCTGATAACTCTACATATCCGCCTTCTTTAACAAAAATCTGACCGCTTGTAACAATCCATTTTAGGAATTCTGTTACAATTTTATTCGTTGGTTTTTCTTTTGCCACAAAGTATAATTCACGGGCTGGTGGCGAAGGAAACTTTTCTTCTTTTATAGCCAGCATAATATCATCTAATGAATCATAAAACTGCTCGTCATCATCAATGGTTCCGTTTTCGTTTAAATCAAGGGGTATTACATCGAGTCCGCTATGTTTTTTGCGTGTTGTAATGTCGTAGATATAAATAATATTATTGTAACCAATACCATTCACATCCGATTTGACAGCATCTGCCATTCCCGGGTCGCCATAAATGCCCACGCCTATAAGGCTTTCCTGGTCTTTTCCCAGGTATTCGCCCCACATTTGCGCAGCGCCGCAGGCGTCTGCGCGCGTATATACATTAATATTAGTATGTTCCGATGAGTTGTCGTTTAATAAATCCTTCCAGGTTTTTATATCTCTGCTGATAAATAATTTCTCAAATTTATTTCTGGTTAGGCCATGTTTTTTGATATATTGTAAATGCTCAGATTTGCTGTTAATGGTTGGTAAAACCGCATCTTTCGTAACGGCAATCCACCATACTCCTTTTTCTTTTTCTGCTTCGGTAATGCCTCGCGAAAACATCCCCAGATCTACTATTCCCGACAAAGCATCGGTCATTCCTTTTCCTGCTCCGCCGGCAGAAATATCGATACGTACTTTGGGATGGATTTTTTGAAATTCTTCGGCCCAGCGAGCTGTCATTGGATATAGTGCAAAAGCTCCCGAGATAGTAATTGTGCCTTTTAGTTCGTTGCCGGTTTTGGAAGTGTTATCATTTCTTGATTTTATATTGCACGAGCATAATATGATGCTTGCAAATAGAATGAAAGTGAATTTGATTGTTTTCATGTGGCTTGTTTTTTGATGATGATCCAAAAGTATGGATATGAATCATGTCAAAAAACAGCACAAATAACTAAAATAGAATACGTTAATTAACGTAAGTATTTGTGCTTATTACATCACATAAAATCTTAAGAAATTTACTATTTGTTGTTGTAGTTATCGATAACGATTAGCATTTGTTTCGCGCACAGGGACTATTGGTAATGAAAAATCCAATAAAAGCACCCGTAAAAACATTGGTTAAAATATCTTTTGAATTGATTTCCGATAGAACTCTTCCTTCGGTAAAGTAGGTTATTATAAATCCGGCCAAAGCACCCAAAATAATAAACAATATAGTTTTGCGCAAACGTTGCGATTGATATAATCTTTGGAACCAGTTTTTGTCAGACTCTAGTTTTAATTTTTCAAATTCCATAATGCAAGTATATAAATATATGCAAATGTACATAAATATACTTAAAACTCACAGAGATGTGTTAATTATCGTTACGAGTTCCACCGGAACTCAATGGCAGTTGTTAGGTCGCCTTTCGATATTTGGGAATTCAACTTGTACTGTATGTTTTTACATTTACACAATTCAAGAGCTTTTGCTATCCATCCGGCTATTCTGTATTCCAGGGCTTCGGTAATTCCCTTGAATTTTTTAATGCTTACGGTGTAAATGCCATTTTGTTCTGTTACTGCAATTTCCGATGGCTGATAAAAGGTTTCCATGGTGCGTGTTGCTCTTTTCATTAAGTACTGTGGGCTTGCAACCAACAGAAAAACCTTGTATACACCTTTTAACCCGATTTCGGCACTATACTTTCCCATTTCTTCGCCCCCTTTTTGAGCGTTATTCTTATAAAACAGCTCAACAATTTTATCCAAAGGGTCGGTATAGGCAGGTTTTATATCATACCATTCGCTAACATTTACCATATTGGTATACATTTTTTGCGAATCTGCCGGAAGGGCTTTGATCCATTCGTTATATCTGGTTGGAAATTTAGCTTTTACAAAATCGCGGGTTGTTTTAATACTTGTGCCTTTTACTTGCATGCTTAATCATTTTAGTTGCTTACCTAAATTAGTAAAAACTTTTATTTTTTACTATTTTATAGAATAATTAAATTGTATTGAGCAGATAATTTTACCAAATTGGTTCGGGTGCCTTTAAATCCGGTATAGTTATCACAAATGCCTGTAAAAATTATTGAATGTCAATAAATTACACTATCTTTGCATTTCTGAACTTTTCCAGTAATTATATGTTACTTAATGGAGGCCTGCAATAATAGGCCTTGGTTTTTCTACTCAGGATAATAAATTAATAGAAAGGGATAATACAATGTATGAAAAGAAACAAGTTGTTTTTAAATCGCCGGATTTAGGACAAATGCAAGCGGTTGTTATCGATTTTAAAACAACGATTTTTGTTCCAATGGGTACAGATCCTGTAAAAGCAAAAAAACGATATGTCGATCAGATTAACAGTAAATATGTTAAGAAATAATCTCTCGAAAACAGCACAAAAATGATCAGAAAAAAGACTTCGGGTATTCCTGAAGTCTTTTTTTATAATGCTTATTCATATTTCAGCACATCTACCGGATTTAATCTGGCATATTTTATGGTCTGGCCAATAACTGTAACAAGAGAAATAAGTGTAATTGCAAGCCAGGCAATAATAAATATTCCCCAAAAATAATTGATGTTGATTTTAATGGCGAAGTTGTTTAGCCAGTTTTTAAATAAAAAGAAACTAATAGGACAAACGATTAAGGCCGAAATGCTAATCCATTTGATATATTGTTTTGAGAAAAGAAAAACCAGGTTATTTACCGTAGCACCATTCACTTTACGTACTCCGATTTCTTTGGTTCGTTGTTGTAAAATATAAACAGAAAGGCCCAAAAGTCCCATGCAACCAATTACAATGGCTAATAGGGTAGATAATATTATCTTTGATTGCAGGCCTTTTTCCGATTCGTACTGTTTATCAATGGCATCGGCTAAAAAGTAATAGTTGAATTCACTTTCGGGATAGCGTTTTTGCCATATACTTTG
>CAYVEW010000005.1:0-62802 GCA_964450375.1 uncultured Bacteroidales bacterium | reverse complement strand
TACATTTATCTAACCTGGCATGCCAGTTAGATAATTTCTTTGCCGAAGGTGGGGCGAAAAATGTTGCCCGACGCGACGGAATGGCAACAACCGTTTTATCGGCAGCCGATGAAATTGGTAAAATTCCTGATTATTATTTCCAGGCTGTAGGTAGTGGTACGGGAGCAATAGCCGCCTGGGAAGCAAACCTTCGTTTACTTGAAGACGGGCGTTTTGGAACGAACAAAATGAAACTGATGGTATCGCAAAACGAACCATTTGTAATCTTGCAGGAAGCATGGCGAGCAGACTCGAGAGAACTCCTGCCAATGGACGATCATGATGCCCGTAAAAAAGTAGAAACCATAATTGCAAAAGTTTTATCGAACAGAAAGCCCCCATACCCTATTATTGGCGGATTATACGATGCTATGAAAGATGCTGGTGGCGATGTTCTTACTGCAAATAATCAGGAACTAAAAGAAGCTGGTGAGTTGTTCGAAAAACTGGAAGGTAATGATATTCATCCTGCATCGGCCGTTGCCACAGCAAGCTTAATGAAAGCTGTTGAAAATGGAACTGTTGAAAAAGATGCTTTAATTATGCTGAATATTACCGGTGGTGGCGAAGAGAAATTTAAACGAGAAAATAAAATTGTTTATTTAAAACCTTCGCATGTTTTTGAAATAAATCCCGATTTAGAAACAATCAAAGAAGTATTAGATAAATTATTCTAAGAAAGTATTACTGAAGGCCTGCAAAAAATTAGAAAACTGGAATGCATTCTATATTTTCTACCTTTTTGCAGGCCTTTTTATCAATCGTTTTTTTTGATCAAATTCCCTATTACTTAAAGTTCCATGCTAAAATATCCAACAACTCATCTGCATGGATGGGTTTGGAAATGTAACTTGTACAGCCGGCATTTAAACACTGTTCGCGCTCATTTTTCATGGCGTAAGCGGTTTGTGCAACTATAGGAATATCTAGTTTTAACTGCTTTAGTTTTTCTAAAAACTCAAAACCATTCATTACCGGCATATTAATATCCAAAAGTATTAAATCGGGTTGCTTTTCATTCATTAAATCGAGTAAAACAGACCCATTGATTGCATGCTTTAATTGAGCTCCGGTTTCGGCCAGCACTTCTTCAATTAATAAATAGGATGCGATATCATCTTCGGCAATGTAAATGAGTTTATCCGAAAAATCATACTCCGATTCAACTGCCGGATCCAAATGTTCTGTTTTACGCTGATCGTTTAATGTAATTAATGGCAGCGAAATGGTAAAAACAGAACCTTTGCCCAATTCCGATTCAACTTCAATGCCTCCTTTCATTAAATCGAGTAATCCTTTACTAATGCTAAGCCCCAGCCCGGTTCCCATTTTCATCCTTGCCTTATCGGAATCGGATTGAATAAACCGGTTGAAAATTTTTTGCTGATCTTCCTTTCTTATTCCAATTCCGGTATCCTGAACCTTAATAAGTAATTGATCATTGCTTTGGTTAATGAAATACGATACCTTAACATATCCACGATCCGTATTTTTAACGGCATTGGAAATCAAGTTGTTTACTACTTGCCTTAGCCTAATGGGGTCTGTTTTTAAGATAAGATCTGCTAATTTATTATTAGGCTCAAATTCCAGTTTTACTTTATCCTTTGATTTAAAGATATCCGTTTGCTTATAATAAAGCACCGACTCTTCAAGAAGTTGGCTCACATTGCACCAATCCTCTTCGATACTTAATAAGTTCGATTCAATTTTCGAAATATCAATAATGTCATCAATAAGCCTGAGCAGGTTTTTACCCGCACTTTTTATAAAATTAAGATACGTGTTTGCTTTTTTCTGGCTCGCTCCTTTACCCAAAAGTTCAGAAAATCCAATAATTGAATTCATTGGTGTTCGAATCTCATGACTCATATTAGCCAGGAAGGCCGATTTTAATCGATCGCTTTCTTCGGCTCGTTTTTTAGCAACTTCAAGCTCAGCTATTAATTTTTCTGTCCTTTCCAGGTTCTCTTCCAACTCTTCGTTTTGTGATATATATTCTTCGTTTAAGGAGATATATTCTTCGTTACTCTGTTTTAGTTTTTCTTCGTACTTCTTACTTTCAGAAATATCTTTATGTGTACCAATAATGCGTAAAGGTTTATTATTTTCATCACGCTCCATTATTTTCCCTCTGTCTAAAATCCACTTATAGCTTCCATCTTTACACAATACCCGATGCTCATTCGAATAATGATCTGTTTTTCCATCCATATGTAGCTTTAAGTCCTTATAAACATCATCCTTATCATCAGGATGAACACGTTTATCCCATTCCGCCAAGGAATCTTCAATTTCATGCTCTTCGTACCCCAACATGGTTTTCCATTGCTTCGAATAATAAACTTCGTTGGTTTTAATATTCCAGTCCCACACACCGTCGCCACTTCCTTCCAAAGCAAATAACCATCGTTGCTCACTTTCGTGTAAAGCTTTTTTATTTATCCAGCTTTGTTTTTGTTTTGCTAATATACGCCCCAACAACATGGTACCTAAGGGATATAACACCATTACCGGAATGGCAATTGTTTTTAAAGTGTCCAATGCTTTGTCCGAAGGAAGAAATAAAGTACAGAGCAACATGGTTATGTGTGCTGCAAATCCAAGGTAATAAAGCTGTAGTGGCTTGGTGTATTTTTTTTCATTACTTAATTTACCCCATACAATCCCAATAATACCTGAAGTAAGAATTACTGCTATACCCATGAGCATGCCATCGCCACCCATAAAAATTCGGTAAGCCGATGTTAAAAGAATAGCAACCGCAGTTGGAATACCACCAAAAAATAAACCCGAAACAGCAAGCATAATTGACCTGGTATCGAAAACCACGCCCGGATACAAGGTCCATGGTGTAAGCATAAGTACAATACCTATGAATCCGAGAACAATTCCTGTAATAACTTTGGTAAGAATACTTTTATTTTCTTCGGCCTTTACCCAAACGTAATCGTAAAGCATACTAAATGCTAAGAGAATTGCGATATTCTGCAGCAGGCCAACAATAATTAATTCGCTCATAAGAGTTTACAAATTACTTTTATAAATTTTCTATATACTATTTACAAGAACAATTTAAGCATTTTAATGTTAAATCATACTCTGTTTATTTGACTTTTATATACCGATAATCTATCGTTTTGTTTTAATTAAATCAACTATTCTTTCTAATTCTTTGATTTTTTGTGTACCTATTAATACTTTCTTACCACTTTTAAGTAATAACTGTAGTCCGTATTTTCCAGACACAATATAAGCCAGTCCGTGTTTAATATTTCTTTGGATTCCATAAGAACCATAATCTCTTACAGGTTTATAATAACGAATATAAAAATCTTCGATCTCATCCCAACGAAAAGATTTAGGTTTTCGATGAAAGGGTTTGAAACGCACGGATATTTTATTTTCGTCGATGGTGGTTTCCAGATGCATTAAAACAGTTAACACATTAAAAATAACAATAGCCACCATACTAAAAGAGATGGCTATAACTGCTTGCAGATCAGGATTAGAATTAGAATCAGGATTTGTATTTTCCAACAAAGCCCAAATTAAAGCCACATAAAGAGAAATAAAAAAAATCCATTTCCACCCCAAGTTAACTTTTTGATTTTCTGAAAAATAAATCTTTGCCATATTATTATTATTTAGCACATCTAAAAATGACTTCCCGGCTTCCATCGCCTGTATTAAGCTTAGCTTTTAAGCCAGGCTCTAACTTGTTTCGGTAATCAATTATTTCTACCCGAAAACCTGAATCTTCGAGTCGATTCGGGAAATCTCTACCGTATAACCTTTCCAAATCAGGCTCTCCATAATGTTCCAGCTTTTCTGCTTTTGTTACTATTGCGGGATTCTCGTAAGTTTCAGCACTATTAAAATCAATAAGCGACATGATAATAGCAAATCCACTGCCCGAAAGAACACGCTTTAGTTCAGCTAATGCCTTTTTTTCATCTGAAACATGCCCTAATACGTGCGAACAAATAATTAGATCAAAATAATTATCAGGATACGGGATGTTTGTTATATCGATTACATTTCTTGCAAACAAAGGGTTTAAGTCGCCATCGATGTATTCTATATTTTGTTTGATTAACTGATCGAACAAGCATTTTTCAGGAGCAAAATGCAATACTTTCAGTCTATTTGTAAAAACTCCAGTTTCATTCTTTAAATACTCCATTAACAGTCTTGTACGTTCTAACGACATGCAGTTTGGACACATCGCATGATCGCGCGGCACATTACCTTTAGGAAGAAATTGACGAAAACTTTTATTACAACAATTGCAGTAATACTTATCCCCTTTCAGAAACCATGCTTTAATCCTGTTTTTTAAGTAGATAAGCTCAATTCTGGTTTTTTCCGGAATTAGTTTTTTATATAAACACTTGATCACACCAAAAG
Source organism: uncultured Bacteroidales bacterium (assembly GCA_964450375.1). GTDB lineage: Bacteria > Bacteroidota > Bacteroidia > Bacteroidales > UBA12077 > UBA12077. Next base: position 58,353 of record CAYVEW010000005.1, on the reverse strand, counting down.
TCTTTTTTATAAAAATAAACAAATATTAAACACAACATACTTATGATAACTTATTAAAAAAGGAATTTGGTAAAAAGGAAGCATTTCTATAAATAAACACGGGGATGTTCAAAAACCAATGAATTATTAAGTTAGCCACTAAGACGCTAAGAATTAAGAATCACAAAGCGCATGCTATCAACAAATTAGCTCTTTGTGAAATATTATGTCTTTGAGCCCCTGCTATGCCGGCAGGCTGGTTTGTGGCGAAATCATTCATTTTTGGACACCATCTTTTAATTAATTATTGTTCTTGTTCCTTTCGGCGTTCAACATAATCATTAAAAGATTTTTCTCCTTCTTGCCACCAGTAATCATCAAAGTATCTCCAATTACCGGTTTTATGCTCTTTTTTAAATTCGCGCTTCCATCTGCTGGTAAATTCTTCTCTTGGCGAATGCTTTTTGGAATGGTCATGCCCATGTTTAAACCCGCCAAATATGAGCCGGGCAAGTAAAACGATTCCTGCTGCCTGCCAAAAACTTATGGTTATCAATCCGAAAATTTCGGGCATTAACCAGTTCCATAACAACATGACAAAATACCCGAATAAAAAAGCAAATCCGGCTGCTGCCAAAGCTCCTAATATGATAAATCCTATAAATTTTAATCCTTTTAAAAGTGGATTGGTTCGTTCGTTTGAATATACTCGTTCCATGTCTTTTTATTTTTTATTTTTTAAAAATTATTCAATTGTTTCTCTGTATAAATCATCAGGCCTGATGAGTTCTTTTAATCTTTTAACTCCACGGTGTTTCCACGACAAGAGTGTCCCAATGGGTATATCTAATTCGTCCGATAATTCTTCAAATGTGTATCCTTCGAATTCGGTAGCTACAAATACCATTTGCTGATTCGGATTTAATTTGCTTAATGCAGTGTTTATTGTGTTATAAAATTTCGAGTCATCAATTTCTTTAAAAATCAATTCCGACGAAACGGCTGCTTTGTTTAATATAAATTCATTTCCTTCATCATCAGTAAAACGTTCAAAAGGGACTTCATTGTTTTTCTTCCTTCGAACATCCGTTATTTTATTTTTAACAGATCGGTAAACATAAGCAGCTATATTTTCCAATTGCTCATCTAAATCTAATTTCGAAAATAGGTTAACGGCAACATCCTGCACAACATCTTCGGCGCTTACCTCATAGTATTTCTCATTCAAATATCTTTTTACATACTTTACTATGTTTCGATATTCGGATGAAATGAACCACCTTAAACTTTTATTTTCTTTTTGTGCATTCATATTATCCCTGACGGATTAATCTCAAATTATTGCACTCAAATAAAAAAAATTTAAAAACTGTAACCAGAATCTTATTAAATCGTCTTATTTCTATAATAACAGATTACTAATACAAATAATTTTAAACTAAAAGTACAACTCTTTACTATGATAAAAAATATTTTAAAACACAGTATCAGGGCATTAAACAGACAAAAAGCTTATGTTCTGATAAATATTATTGGTTTATCCATAGGTATTGCATGCAGTTTATTAATATCCTTATTTGTTATTAATGAATTAAGTTACGATCAGTTTCACGAAAAAAAAGACCGAATATTCAGAGTGAACTTACATGGTAAAATAGGCGGTCAAGAAGCTCATGTTTCATCTACAGCTACCCCCATTGCTCCAACCATGAAAGATGAGTTTCCGGAAGTAGAAGATTTTTGCAGAATGAATTTCTGGGGCGAAACCGTAGTAAAATATAACGAACAGAACTTTACAGAAAGCTCTTTTGCTCAAGCAGATTCGGCATTTTTTAAAATATTTTCCATTCCGTTAATTAAAGGAAACAAGGAAACTGTTTTAAATGCACCTTACAAACTGGTCATATCCGAGTCTACAGCAAAGAAAATATTTGGAAATGAAGATCCGATTGATAAGATGATAAAAGTAGGTACCGATACCGCCTTATATAAAATAACAGGTGTTATGCAGGATATTCAGGACTTATCGCATTTCCATGCAAATATGCTTGGGTCTTTTGTTACTAACGGACGTGCTAATGATAACCAATGGCTTTCGAACAGCTTCTCGACTTATGTACTTCTGCGAGATGGCACAATGGAACAATCAGTTAATGATAAGTTTCATCCCATGTTGGTAAAATATGTGGGTCCTGTAATTGAACAGTATTTTGGAATTTCATTCGACGATTTTTTAAACAAGGGAAACGAATATGCTTTAAAACTTCAGAAATTAACCGACATACATTTGGATCCCAGCATTGAACATGAAGTTAAACCTGCAAGCGATCCGAAATTTTTATACATTTTTGGTGGCATTGCAATCTTAATTATAGTAATTGCTGCCATTAATTTTATGAACTTATCAACCGCTCAAGCTGCAAAAAGAGCTAAAGAAGTGGGTATAAAAAAAGTTAGTGGTTCGTCGAAAAGAATGCTAATCAGCCAGTTTTTAACCGAATCACTGGTATTATCTTTTTTATCGCTTGCAATTGCTATCGTGATTATTGAACTAACTCTCCCGTTTTTTAACTCTATTCTAAATTCACACTTAGAGCTCAAATACTTTGCCAACTGGTACACCATACCTGGTTTAATAGCTATTTCAGTTATTGTAGGATTACTCTCAGGGAGTTATCCCGCATTTTACCTGTCGAGGTTTAAACCCGTATCGGTATTAAAAGGAAGCGTTAAAGACAGCATGAAGAACGGGAAACTAAGGAGTGTTTTGGTTGTTTTGCAGTTTACCATATCGATCATATTAATTATTGGAACCTTAATCATATTTAAACAAATTAACTATATGCTTAACAAAGATATGGGATTTGATAAAGAACGTTTAATGGTTATTAGAAGAGCATCTGTACTGGGATCTAAAGTTAAAACCTTTAAAGAAGAACTGATAAAATTACCGGGTGTCATAAATGCAAGTGCATCAACGGCAGCTCCAATGAATAATAATAATGGTAATGGTTATACCATGGAAGGCAGAGATCAGGAATCTTTTATATTAGAAACAAATTGGGTTGATTATGATTACTTTGATACCTTTAAAATTAAGTTAAAAGATGGCCGCTTATTCGATCCGGAACATGCCACTGATCAAGAAGCATGTATTGTAAATTATAGTGCCGTTCAAAATTTTGGATTGAAAAAGCCATTTGAAACCAGGTTTAACATACAAACAGATAATCCGGATGATGTTCGGTTTATGCCCATAATCGGAGTGGTGGAAGATTTCCATTTCAGATCCTTACACAGCCGGATTGAGCCATATATGTTTCGTTTTAAAAACGACCAGATATTATGGGGTTTCGTAAGTATACGCCTGGCAAAAGACGCACCATCAAATACAGTAAAGAAAATTGAAGAAGTATGGAAAGAGTTTACCTTAAATGAGCCATTGCAATACTTTTTTATGGACGAAGATTTAAAACATAACTACATAAAAGAACAACAAAATGCCAAACTATCCATTGTATTTACCATTTTAGCAATTGTAATTGCTTCGCTTGGGCTATTTGGACTTACTTCGTTTACGGTAGAGCAACGCACAAAGGAAATTGGAATCAGGAAAGCAATGGGAGCTACAGTTGCAAATATTTTCTTTATTATTTCAAAAGAAATTGTTGTACTGGTTGCCTTTTCAACGCTTATTGCATGGCCATTGGTATACTACATTTCACAGAATTGGCTGCAAAATTATTACTACAAGGTTTCATTAAATATATTTGATTTCTTAACCGGTTTTATCATAGCAATAAGTATTGCCATATTAACCATTAGTTACCGAACGATAAAAGCAGCCCGTTTAAATCCGGCATCATCATTACGATATGAATAAAAAAAAGCGAAGTTTCGGCTTCGCTTTTTTCAATTTATTCTAATAATTTCATTTTATAACTGTTTCTTCAAGCATTTCAACAGCAGTTTTAACAAAGAATGCACATTTCTTATTAAACACATCGGCATCTTTTGCTGCTTTTAATCCTTCGGTGCTATTTAAATCGTAGTTAATTAATGATTTACAGTTTATACTGCCATGCTTTTCGGTAAACTTCTTTGAGAAATCCTGGATTAGCTTATTAGTCATTTCATTTGAATGCTCATCGTCTGTTTTGTGTTTTCCACGCAAATAGCCAATAACCATAAATGCACCGGTAATGGCCCCGCATGTGTCCTGCATTCGCCCCATACCACCACCAAAACCTGAAGCCATGCGAATTGCCGTTTCTTCGTTCACTTCTAAAACATCTGCAAATGATGCAATAACGGATTGTGCGCAATTAAATCCTTTGGAATAAAATTGAAGTGCTTTATCAGATCGTTTCATTCTAAGCTAATTTTCTGCTTCTTACGATTTGATTAAATCTTTCTGTAAAAACATTACTGCAATTAACCAGATTATATTTAGGAATAAAAGGCTCTGTTAAATCCAGCTCTACTCTCGCTTTAGGATTTGTTTCCAGGTGCTCAATTACTTTTAGAAAATCCTTAATTACATCATATTCAATGTAATCTAAATCCAAAGGGTCTCTTAGGGATATTTCTTTTCCGTTCTTATAACATGTTAATTTCATAATAAAATATATTGTTTGTTACCGTTTAACAAATTTCAGACCAAAAAGTTAAAGTAAACTAAAGTTAAGAAAAATTATATTAACCAGCAAAGCTTATTATAAAACTCTTGATTCTATTCTGCTTATACAGATGTGATTTCGATTAAATTAGTTGCGCATTGAGCGAAAAATTATAGATACACTTACTATTTTTCAAATGTGCAAATTTCTTATAACCTTATAGGATAAACGAAGCCGGCCAAGAAAGTTTTACGAATGCTATTACATTTCGCAGAATTCGCCCAATACCTGTTTAACTTTTTCAATAAAGTGTTCCTGATCTTGTTTACTAAGGCCTAAGCTTCTGACATTATATTCTGCTTCTTCCTGAATGAAAGGAAGTAAAGCACGCGAACTGCAGAACTCAAACGGATCTTCTTCCCAGATGATTACCATTAAACTATCTTTTAAGCCTTCCACAACTCTAGTTGCTTCGTTTAACTTTTTTTGGTAAATAGTAGTGTTCATAACGAGACCATTAATTAAAACATCGCTAACTATTATCAAAAGTAAAAATTATATAAACCATTGTAAATGTTTTATAAGAGTAATTTAAGTATTAAATAACATTCTGTTTAAGTTGACTTTTTAATACATTTTTATACTATCCTTAATTTTTTGCTTATTATCTTTAAATTTATATGACAGTTTAACATAAAACAGGCTTAAGTTTTACTATATTGTCAGCTATGATGATTCGGAATGATATTTGAACCTTTTAGTCAAACTTGAAAAAATATGGAATATAAAATAATTCTGACACAGCATTATAAAGTTTCACAATTGATATTAACCAATGAAATTACTGCAGCAATTAATTTGTTATTGGAATATGCCGTTGAAACAAAAAAACAATATCATCAAACGAAAATAGAAACCGTAAGAGATACTTACAATAATATATTAAGACACTCTTTCTCTGGAATTAACGATCCTGAACGCGATAATATTTATTTTTATGTACAGCGCACTTTACTGGAGATTGCAGATAGTATAAAAGAATGCTTGTTAACCGAAAAATCATCATTACGGATATATAAATTAAAATGGTCGATTGAAAGAAACATGGAAGCTCAATCGGAAGAAACATTTTCGTTAATAAAAAACCTGACTTTCGACAGTGAACTGGATAAAATCCTGAAAGAAAATAAAATAGAAACATCATCCGGTGCAGATTCAGAATTTGTTTCGAGGCAAGATTCATTGAAAAATTTATTCAATTTCTTATGGTTGACAGATTATTACAAGGCTGTTGAGAATAAAACCCTGGAGATCATATCCAACTCGGATAAAATTCCGTGGCACGATAAAAGTGTATTGGTAAGTGCAATTACGCTGAGTTTAATTCGAGTATTTGATGTGAATAAATTTAAGGCTTTATTGAAATTCTACATTAAAAAGGAAAATCAGGTTTGGCAGCGGGCTTTGGTTGGCATTGTGTTAGGATTATACAAATACGATAAAAGAATTGTTCTATACCCCGATCTGGTGAAAGATTTAGCTAAGCTTTCGAAAATTGAAGAAATCGATCGTGAAATTGAAGCCATTATCATTCAGATATTTAAGTCGAAAGACACCGAGAAAATTACCAAAAAGTGGGAAGAAGAGATTTTGCCTGAAATGATGAAAATGCAACCTAAAATTGAAGAGAATTTAGACCTGGAAAATATTGTTTCTGATAAATTTTTTGAAGATAAAAACCCCGATTGGGAAAAAGTTTTCGAAGATTCTCCGGATCTTTTCGATAAACTGCAAGATTTCTCGCAAATGCAAATTGAAGGTTCGGATGTATTTATGAGTGCTTTTTCTAAACTTAAAAATTTTCCATTCTTTAATGAATTTGGAAATTGGTTTGCACCTTTTTATAAAGAAAATGAATACATCGACTTAATTGTTGAAAAGGAAGAAACCAACCTGCAACCCTTTGTTGAACAACTGGAAAAATCATTCCACATGTGCAATTCTGATAAATATTCGTTTTGCTTAAACCTGCAAATGATACCTGAAACGCACAAATCGATGATGATGAATATGTTCAATGAAGAAATGAAAAGTATGGAAGAAGTTGCCAAGGACGAGAATCTTTTTAACGACTTTGCAGCTACCAAAAACATATTTACCCAATACCTTCAGGATTTATACCGGTTTTATAAGTTACATCCTTATAAAACCGAGTTCTCCGATATTTTTAAATGGGAATTTGATATTCAAAACTGGAATTTCCTGAATAAAATTGTAACAAACAAACAAGTAACACGCAATATCGCTGAATTTTTCCTTGAAAACCAACACTTTAATCAAGCAGCCCAGCTTTTTAGTTTTATTGAAAAAACTGAAGAAAGTAATATCGAACTATATGAAAAAATAGGCTATTGTTATCAACGAACCGGGAATTATCAGCAAGCGCTCGAATACTATAAGAAAGCCGAATTGCTGGATGCTAAAAAAGCCTGGATTACAAAAAAGATTGCCCTTTGCTACCGATACTTGAATGAGAATAGTAAAGCACTGGAATATTACAAAGAAGCCGAAAAGCTTGAACCAGAAAATTTATATATTCAGGCTTATATCGGACACTCATTAGTACGTTTAGAAAAATACGAAGAAGCCTTAAACTACTATTTTAAGGTAGAATACCTGGCTCCTTCCAATGATAAAATACAACGCCCCATTGCCTGGATTTCGCTGATACTTGGAAAATTTGAAACGGCCATTAATTATTATCAGAAAATACCCGAAGAGCAAAAAAATGCACACGAATATGTTCAGTTAGGTCATGCCTATTGGTGTAATAATGATTTGAAAGATGCCATTGAAAGTTACCAAACAGCATTAAAGCTTTTAAATAATAATCAAGATGAATTTAATAATTTATTCGAAGAAGATCGCAAAATTTTGGTAAAGCAAGGTATCGGTTTAATTGACTTGGGGTTGATGAAAGATTATGTAAAAACCCACTAATTTAATTGCTTCTGATTTTCCGATTTTTACCTAAGAGATATAAAAATAGGGCTATTTTGAATAGCCCTATTTACATTTACAACAAATTTTTTGCCCGTTTAAATGGCTTATAATAAAACTTATCCCAATGAACAATTTCATCCAGTGGTTTACGTAATTGCTCGTGTCGGTTTACATCTGCTTCATCGGCCGGATAACCAATAGGTAACAAGGCAACAGGCTCAACACCTTCGGGTAAATCCAGGGCTTTTACACATTTCATCACATCGAATTTACAAATCCAACAACTTGAAAGACCTATATCTGTAGCTGCAAGTGTCATATGATCAACTGCAATTGCTACATCAATGTCGGTGTGTATTTTTCCATCGGCTCTGCGCCATGCTTCGCGATGATCGCCACAAACCACTATAATACATTTTGCAGCCTTTAACCATTCGCTTTCGTAACAGGCTCTGATTTTCTCCAGTGCTTCGGTCTGGGTAATTACCACAAAATGCCAGGGTTGTTTGTTTTTAGCCGAAGGAGCTATGCGTCCGGCTTCTAAAACTTTTAATAACAATTCCTTCTCGATTGGTTTGTCTAAATACTTTCTCGACGAATACCGTTTTTTTGCTAATTCTAGAAATGACATATTTTAGGTTTTATTCAATGATTATTATTTCGTTAAATACTTCAATCTTATCGCCTATTCTTAGTTTTGCTCTTTTTCTGCTTTCCAGCTCACCATTGAGTTTCACTTCTCCCTCATCAACCAGGTGTTTCGCTTCTCCCCCGCTTCCGCATATATTGGTAACTTTCAACAGCTTAATTAGCTCTATATAGTCCGATCCTTCCAGTTTAAATTTAATCATAATTTTTCTTTTATTCCAATTAATAATTCGGGGATTACTTCCGATGCCTTCCCCTGTAAAAATACATCTGTTATTTGATTTGTAAATAATGACTCTTCAGGATTTATCTCAATAATTTTAGCACCATTCTGCCTTGCGATAACCGGAATCTTTGCAGCAGGATATACTTCGCCTGTAGATCCTACAACAATTACCACTTTTGCTTTTCGAGCTGCTTCAACCGATTTTCGGTAAGCTATTTCGGGAATCATCTCTCCAAAAAATATAAAATCGGGTTTTAGCACTTTACCACATTGATCGCACACCGGAATATCTTCATTCATTTTTTCCGATGCCACAAAATGCTTTAAACATGTTGTACAAACCAGCATTCTTGAGTTTCCATGAAACTCGTATACTTCCTTGCTACCTGCATCGGTATGTAAATTATCAATATTTTGGGTAACAATGGCATGCAGTAATCCTTTCTTTTCCAAGTCGGCCAACCCATAATGCGCAGCGTTGGGTTTTGCATTTCCAAAGAAATCATAAAAAATTTCCTTTATTACTTTCCACGACTCATGTGGATGAGAATAAAACTGGTCTAAATCCAGCACATTCGGGTCGTATTTATTCCACAAACCATTATCGCCACGAAATGGAGGAATCCCACTTTCAACCGAAATGCCCGCGCCTGTATAAGCAATTGTACTATTCGATTTTAATAATATTTCTGCAGTATATTTAATCTTATCGTTCATCTATTTCGTGTACTTATTTTCGATGGATTGAATTAAGTCCAGGTCTTTCTGAGTTCGTTTATCTATAAAATATTGCTTTAGGTCATCACGAATCTCATCGGCCAAGCGATTGATTTTACCAATATAAACCGAATCTGTTTTTTGGCCTAACAATTTATCGTACATCTCAATCATATTTATTTTAGCCAAATAAGTATAATAAGGCGTTATGGTAGATGTCTGCAACATTTCTTCCAATGCTACAATAGCTTCTAAATAATCGCCTTTGTTTTTCATTATTCGGTATTTGTTGTAGTATGTGTGATAATAATCGGGCAGTTCCAGAATATATTTCTCTGCATTGATAAATGCTAACTCATGATTTTCAAGTTGTGAATTATAATATGAGAGTAATAAAGCTTTGTGGGCCGGCCCCAGCTCAAGGCTTTCCACTTTTGTAAGCAAAGCCTGGTAATCTTCTTGTTCTAATTTCTTTTTATGAGATATTTCGTTAGCATACCAGCTGTGATATTTACGGGCCTCATTATAATAATCTTCGTTAGGTATTTTCTTCTTATTTTCATAAACAGATACATTCCCGGTATTAATATCGTATTTCAGATACTCATTAAATGCTGCTAATCCATCGCCGTAAGTAAAATAAACTATATTACTTTGATTATCCATAATACAACTTTTAATGGTTATGGCATTGTTTATAGAGTAGCTGTATAATGGATCGTGATTTAAATGATGATTTTCGGTATTAGTTAATATCTGATAACTTTTCGATATTAAGTCATCCGTCTTAATACGCTCGTATAATTCGTTAATTTTTCGTTCGCGCGAAATATTGGAAACACTAAACATCCAGATAGGACTGTACTGATATCTTCCTTTATCGGATAACGAAAGATTCTCAACATATAGAAAATCATTGTTCATTTTATTTTTAATTACTTCTCCGCGGGTCAGCTCGTACACCGCACCAGAATTATCTTTTTTGCTTCCAACTGTAATAAACCAGGCATGCGAACTATACTCTTTAAACTCCTTATCTACTCCATTTAAATCATCCGCGTTTTCAAGAATATTTCTTAATTTATATGCAAGAGGCATTCCGGTATTATAATCGCTTATTTTCTTATTATTTTCTGCAGGGGTTCCATTCATGTTAATCGACATACTTAGTCCTGAATGATTCATCCCTGTATAAACTCCGGGATATCCAATATAAGTTAGAACAGTTAATGGGTTTTTATGTTGTTTATGATAATTTACAATCAAAGCGTGATCTGACAAAACACCAATTCCTGGCCAATCAAGATTTCTTCCATGTACAAGGCCGTTTTCGTTTTTCATAATAAATGATGTACAACTGATATCAAAAAACAATTGAGGAAAATAGGCAATAATCTGCAGGTCTTTATATCTTAAATCACTTCCTTCTTCAATTCCTTCAAGCTCAATCAAATATTCTTCTGGCATTGTGCGCTCTATTTTTCTGATTTTTTTATTCAATACCATATTGGCCACCCATCTTTTTAGAAAGAAAGTTCCAATATATGAATCAATTAAACTATCAACGGTATGGTCCATTTCTAATAATAAATCATTTGCTAAAACGCCATACTGTATTCCTACTTCGAAAATGTTACCTTTCAATGTCAGAAATGGTATACCTTCTTTAAATTCTAACTTACCTTCATGAAAAACCCTTGATCCATCGGGCAACTCTTCATATTTAAAATCTTGAGAAAATCCACCAATTGCCATGAACAGCAATACGATTAGAGTAGATATATAACGCATAATCTTACTTGTATTAAATAAACTGTAGTAAAAATAAGAATTATAAAATCAAAACCAATGAATATAAAAAAAGCCCGAAAAAAATTCGGGCTTCTAAATAAGTTTTATTTCATTATAAATTCTTTACTTCATTAACAATTTTCTGTAAGCTGTCTTTTGCATTTCCGAATAGCATCCGCGTTTTATCGTGATAGAACAGATTATTTTCTATTGCAGCATATCCTTTACCCATTCCGCGTTTCATAACAATAATATTTTTGGCTTTCAGGGCTTTTACAATAGGCATTCCATAAATCGGACTTGTCGGATCGTTTTCGGCAGCCGGATTTACCACATCATTGGCTCCGATCACAACAACCACATCAACATTTTCCATCTCACCATTTGCTTCGTCACTTTCCAGAAGTTTCTCGTAAGGCACATCAGCTTCAGCCAAAAGAACATTCATGTGCCCTGGCATTCGTCCGGCTACAGGATGAATAGCATATTTAACATCAACACCTTTTTCCGACAATAACTTATCTAATTCAAAAGCCAAATGTTGAGCCTGGGCAACTGCCAGTCCGTAACCCGGAACAATCATTACCTTCTGCGAGTAACTCAATAAAATGGATGCATCCGTTATTGATACTTCCTTAATTGATCCTTGCTCCGATTCGATTGCTTCGCCACCTCCGCCAAAAGCACCAATAATTACATTGAATAATGATCGGTTCATTGCTTTACACATCAGAACGGTTAAAATGGTTCCTGCCGATCCAACCAATATACCACCCGTTAACATTACGAGGTTATCATATAAGAATCCACCCATAGCTGCTGCTACTCCTGTAAACGAATTTAATAGCGATATTACCACCGGCATATCAGCACCTCCAATAGGCAGAACAAAGAGAACTCCGTATACCAGCGAAATAGCCAACAGAATGTAGATTAATGGCTCCAAATCCAAAGGATTCACCTGGCCACGAGTCATTAAATAAGCAATAAAACCTACAATAATCAATAGTAATAAAATATTGATGTAACGTAATATTTTCGATCTGACATCCTTAATTTTACCATCAAGCTTGCCATAAGCAATCAGGCTACCAGCAAAAGAGACACTACCAATAACTAAGCCCAGGAAAATAACTAAAGCTTGCCAGTTAAGCATTCCATGCTCCAATAAAAGTTGTTTGTTAATATGTGGGAATTCCATTAAGGAAATTAATGCAGCTGCAGCACCACCCATTCCGTTAAAAAACGAAACAAGTTCGGGCATTTTGGTCATTTTTACTCTTCGAGCAACAATCCAGCCAAAAACCGTTCCCAAAGCAATGGCCGCAAAAATGTATCCGAAATTACCTATTTCCCTGCCATTTTGCCGGTGTAAAAAAAGAGTACCAACAATTGCTATAATCATTCCAGCTGCGGCCCAGATGTTGCCACGTTTTGCCGAATCGGGATGACTCAGCATTTTTAAACCTAAAATAAATAATATCGAGGCAATCAGGTAGATAATTTCCAGAACTGAATCGCCAAATGTAAACTGAACGTGTTTTGAAAACTCAATAATCTTATCCATGGCTTAGTTATTTTTTAGGTTTCTTTTTAAACATATCTAACATTCGGTCGGTTACCACAAATCCCCCGACTACATTAAGCGTTCCAAGAAAAACAGCTAAAAATCCCAGAATAAGATTAAGTGTTGTTTCTGCATGACCCAATACAATAATAGCCCCTATAATAACTACTCCGTGAATTGCATTGGCACCAGACATTAAGGGAGTATGCAACACCGCAGGCACATGCGATATTACTTCAATGCCTAAAAATACTGATAGTATAACAATAAAAATTGCTTCGGCATTTACGTATATAAATTCAAGAATTGCTTCCATTTTTATTTAATTTGTTGATTTAACACGTTCGTTAATAATCTCTTTATGATGTGTAATACAAGTTCCTGCAACAATCTCATCGGTAAAATCCAACTTTAAATTTCCCTCATCATTAATGATTAGTTTTAAAAAGTTGATGATATTGTTTCCATACATTTTACTGGCATCGGCAGGGATTTCGCTTGACAAATTTGAGTTCCCGATAATCTTTATCTGGTTAATTTCTACAATTTCGTTATTTTTTGTTAGCTCACAGTTTCCACCGGTAGATGCAGCTAAATCAACAATAACGGAACCCGGCAACATATTCTCTACTGTGTTTTTAGTGATTAAAACCGGAGCCTTTCGTCCGGGAATTTGTGCTGTAGTAATTACCACATTTGCCTTTTTTACATGATCCTGTATAAGCTGTTGTTGTTTCTGTTTATACTCCTCGGTTTGCTCAACTGCATATCCGCCTGCAGCAGCATCGTCTTTTGCGCCTTCCACTTCAATAAATTTACCACCTAAACTTTGTACTTCTTCCTTTACCGCAGGTCGAACGTCAAAAGCTTCAACCACAGCCCCTAACTTTTTTGCAGTAGCAATTGCCTGTAAACCTGCCACTCCTGCTCCGAGAACCAATACTTTCGATGGTCGGATTGTACCGGCAGCGGTCATAAACATCGGAAAAAATGATGGCAAATGATTCGCTGCTAACAACACCGCTTTATATCCTGCTACTGTTGCCATCGACGATAATATATCCATCGATTGAGCCCTGGTGGTTCGGGGAACCATATCCATACTAAAAGATGTTATGTCGCCCCTTAAAAAATCTTCTACCTGTTCTTTATTTATAAGCGGACTAAAAGCTGTTAAAACAGCTTGCTTTGGTTTTAAAAGCGAATATTCCTTCTTGTCCAGTGGATTAATACTTATAATCAAATCGGCTTGGGATAGTATCTCTTCTCTATCTGCTATTTTTGCCCCCACATCCACATAATCCTGATTAGAATAAAATGCATTAATACCTGCATCACTTTCAACTTCAACAGATACTTTTAGCTGAACAAGTTTCTCAATATTTTCAGGTAAGATCGAAACACGCTTGTCAAAATCCGGTTCTTTTAATATTCCTATAATCATTTACTTATAATTTGAAATTAAAGACCAATTAAATTTTGTTAAATAAATTGTTTGTTACTTGTAAACATTCCTTTTTATTTTTTGTTCAATGCTATAAAATCTGTATTTTGCAGTTAAAACAATAAAAAATATACTGTATAGTTTGATTTTACTTATTTTGATGATTAACAATAAGTTTATAATTAGAAAGACAGAAGTTAAACAAAAAACATGTTTTATTCTTTAGTCTGATTTAAAAAACAAATCATGGACAAATTCTCTTTTATTGGTAATTCAGAAATCGACTCAATAGATAAATTATACGAACAATATCAATCGGATCCGGACTCAGTAGATTCACAATGGCAAAAGTTTTTTGAAGGCTTTGAATTTGCTCAAAAAAATTTTCCTGTCGGTAATTCTTCCGACGAACTATTCGACAATGAATTTAAAGTAATTAACCTGATTGAAGGATACCGAAAACGCGGGCATCTTTTTACCAAAACAAACCCTGTTCGGAGCAGACGCACTTATTCACCAACTTTGGCCATTGAGAACTACGGACTCACCAAAGAAGATCTGAAGAAAAGCTTCCAGGCCGGAAAAAAAATAGGGATAGGCCCTGCCACTTTGGAAAAAATCATAGAACACCTGGAAACAACTTACTGTCAATCTATTGGAGCTGAATACATGTTTATTCGAAATCCTGAAATTGTAAGCTGGCTACAGCAAAAAATGGAACCGGTAAAAAACATTCCTTCTTTTACCGATAAAGAGCGCAAACATATTTATCATCACCTAAAACAAGCTGTTGGTTTCGAAAATTTTATACATAAAAAATTCGTCGGACAAAAGCGATTCTCGCTCGAAGGAGCTGAGTCTTTAATCCCTGCGCTGGATGCTGTTATTGAAAAAGGGGCTGAATTAGGTATTGAAGAATTCATCATCGGAATGTCGCACCGAGGGCGTTTAAATGTGCTTGCCAATATTTTGGAAAAACCGGTAGAAGATATTTTTGCTGAATTTCTAGGAGAAGAATACGAAGAAGAAATTGCCTTAGGAGATGTAAAATATCACCTGGGTTATGGCAATACCGTGAGCACGGATAGTGGCAAAAAGGTAAGGCTAAATTTAGCACCGAATCCATCGCATTTAGAAACGGTTGGCCCCATTGTGCAAGGAATTGCCAAAGCAAAAATATGGGATAAATATCAACACAATTACGATAAGCTGGCTCCTATAATTATTCATGGCGATGCTGCCATCGCAAGCCAGGGTGTTGTGTATGAAACCATCCAGATGTCACAATTAAAAGGATACCGAACAGGAGGAACCATTCATTTGGTAATTAACAACCAGGTTGGCTTTACCACCAATTACCTGGATGCCCGTTCGAGCACATATTGCACCGATATTGGCAAAGTGATAAAAGCACCTATTTTCCATGTAAATGGAGATGATGTGGAAGCACTGATTTATACCATTCGTTTGGCTATGGAGTACCGATTTACGTTTCATACCGATGTTTTTATCGATATTCTTTGTTATCGTAAGTTTGGCCATAACGAAGGCGACGAACCTCGATTTACCCAACCATTGTTATATAAAGAAATAAGTAAGCATCCAAACCCTAGAGATATTTATGCGAGTTTCTTAATGGATGAAAAGATCTACTCCAAAGATGATATAAAAAGCATCGAAAAAGAATACAATCAGTTGCTCGAAGAAAAACTTGAAATAGCAAAAAAATCCGAGAAACTTCATATCAAGCAATTTTTAATTGAAGATTGGCAGAAATATCACCATGCCGAAGATGCTGAGTTTGACGTATCGCCGGAAACTGGTGTAGAAAAAATCTTATTAAAAGCAATTGCTCATAAATTGAATCACTTGCCAAAAGATTTAAAGATCTTTAAAAAAGCACAAAAATTGCTGGACGATCGTAACGAGATGATTAAAAACGAGAAACTCGACTGGGCAATGGCTGAGTTGCTTGCTTATGGCAGCCTGGTTACCGAAGGTTATCCGGTGAGATTAAGCGGGCAGGATTCAGAACGTGGTACTTTTTCGCACCGACATTCGACTTTAACCATAGAAGATACCGACCAAAAATACATTCCTTTAAAACATGTGAGCGAAGATCAGGCTCCGTTTCATGTATTTAATTCGCCGTTATCAGAATACGGTGTATTGGGTTTTGAATATGGTTATGCTTTATCGGTTCCAAACGGTTTAACCATTTGGGAAGCCCAGTTTGGTGATTTTAACAATGTTGCCCAGGTTATTATTGATCAATACATTAGTTCGGCCGAAGAAAAGTGGGGATTAATGAATGGCTTGACCTTGTTTCTTCCACACGGTTACGAAGGTCAGGGACCGGAACACTCCAGTGCACGGATGGAACGTTTTCTATCACTTTGTGCCAATAATAATATGCAAGTTGTGAATGCCACCACACCCGCAAACTTTTTTCATGTTTTGCGCCGACAAGTGCATCGCGATTTTACCATTCCTTTAATTATTTTTACTCCCAAAAGCCTGCTTCGTCATCCGAAGTGCACTTCATCTTTAAACGATTTATCAACTGGCCGTTTTCAGGAAGTTATTGATGATAATCAGGTAGATCAAAATGAAGTGAGAAGAGTTGTTTTTTGTACCGGAAAAATTTATTACGATTTACTGGCCAAAAAAGAAGAATTTAATGCACGCGATATAGCACTGGTAAGGATTGAACAGCTACACCCCTGGCCCGAAAAACAAATACAGGAAATTATTAAGAAATATCCAAATACCCGAAGGTGGATTTGGGCACAGGAAGAACCCGAAAACATGGGAGCATGGCGCTATGTAAATGAAAAAATGAAAATGAATAATTTGCAGGTAGTTGCTCGCCTGGCAAGTGGAAGTCCGGCTGTGGGGTTAAATAAATTACATGTTTTAGGCCAGGAAGAAATTATTGGTAAGATTTTCAGGAAATGTACCTGCGAGCTGAAAAACAAATATTGTGGTTTACAATGCGAAAAAGGAAGTGAACGAATTGAAATCAGAGAACAACATACGTATCTTTGATTTCAGATTTCAGATTCCAGATTTGAAACATTGAACTTTAAACTTTAAACTAGATTATGATTGAAATAAAAATACCAAGTCCCGGAGAATCAATAACCGAAGTAGAAATATCGAACTGGCTGGTCGATAATGGCGATTATGTAGAAAAAGATCAGGAAATTGCTGAGATAGAATCTGATAAAGCCACACTGCCACTGATGGCATCTGAAAGTGGCACCATTGAAATTCTTGCCCAAGCTGGTGAAACCATAAAAGTTGGTGCTATTGCTTGTAAGATTGACGAAAGTGCTAAAGCTCCAGAGAAAAAAGAAGTTAAACCTACAGAAGAAAAGTCGGAACAGAACGAATCAAAAGAAAAGCCACAAAAAACAGAGCAAAAAGAAAATATTCCAGTTGATAAATCAGAGGAATATAAAAATATTAAAATTTCACCAGTAGCACAAAAGCTTATGAGCGAAAATAATATCAATTTAGATGATGTTATCAATGGGCTAAAGCGTATTGGAAGAACCGAAGTCGAGCAAGTTCTTTCTCAAAAGACAACAAAACATAACATAGAACAAAGAACTGAAGCAAGCCGAGAAATTGAACGTAAGAAAATGTCACAACTTCGCAAGAAATTAAGCGAGCGTTTAGTTTCGGTAAAAAACGAAACAGCCATGCTAACTACTTTTAACGAAGTAGATATGACTGAAATAATGAATTTAAGATCTAAGTTCCAGAAACAATTTGTAGAAAAGCATGGAACCAAGCTAGGTTTTATGTCGTTCTTTACAAAAGCGGTTACCATTGCTTTAAAAGCTTTCCCTTCGGTAAACTCACAAATCGATGGTGAAGATATTATATATCCTGAATATGCAGATATAGGAATCGCAGTTCAAACACCCAAAGGATTAATGGTTCCTGTTGTTCGAAATGCAGAAACTAAGAATTTAGCCGAACTGGAAATTGAGATAAAACGATTAGCCGATAAGGGTCGATCAGGAAAAATCTCACTGGATGATTTAACGGGTGGTACATTCACCATAACCAATGGTGGTGTATTCGGATCATTACTTTCTACGCCTATTTTAAACCCACCACAATCGGGAATTTTAGGAATGCACAACATTCAGGAACGTCCCATTGCAGTAAATGGCAAAGTAGAAATCAGACCCATGATGTATATAGCTTTATCATACGACCATAGAACGATTGATGGTAAAGATTCTGTGGGATTTCTTGTTAAATTAAAAGAACTACTGGAATCGCCTTATAAAATGCTTTTAGGAGAAAAAAGTGCTGATGAAATTTTATTGGACATATAATATTTGCAAAGAAATTTCGTCATAAATTAAGAGAAATGGTATAGTCAATCTAAATGCTTTTTATACCTTTAACTTTTAATAAATTGAACATGGTGAAGAAACTTTTTTTGATATCTATATTATCTGCTTTTTTCTTGCAATCAACTTATTCTCAGATTACAATTAAAGAAAAGTCGATTGACTCCATTTACTATCGAAACAATACCAAATGGATTTTATTAACACCGCTGTTTTTGGTTAAACAAGAGTTCTCAACCAACCAGGGAGAAAACTGGGAACGGGTTGGTATGTTAGGTGGGAATGTGAAGCCTTATTTGCTTTCTGATTCCATCGCTACACAAAATATTAACTTATATAAATACACCCGATTAGCAGGTTTGGCTCAAATGTGGGTTATTGCTCCGCTGCTGGCTTACAAACACTATACTTACGATCCGGGTAAAAAAGATAGCAGCACAGGCGTTTCAACCATTGATGAAAGTATCTACACCGAAGAAGAAAGCGGTTATTTAACCGCATCCATCATTGTATTTTTAACGGGTACCCTAACCTATCATGTGCTCTCGAAAACTTTCCTTTACCGTTCGTTGCACGATTTTAACCAGGGAATTTTAAACCAGAAATTACCAAAAATAACTTCGTTAAATGTTGATGTTCGGGTGGATCCTAAAACACAAGTCCCGCAATTAGCTCTGGTCATTACTTTTTAAAAAAAGAAGCCGGCTAAAATTAGCCGACTCCATTGTTCGCAAAAACTACAATAATGAAAATCAAAAAAAACGTTTATGTTATTCTATAGCGTAATCGAATACTTCTTCCTTTTTATAATAATTATGCATATCATCCCATACCGAATACAAATTCTCCACATCATCCCTGCCACTATCAAGATTTTCCTTGCAATAATCGCTTAACTCAAAAAATTCTTTTTCGCCCGAATTAATAATCATCACCTCCTGCCCCTGTACATCAACAAATAATTTAATCGACGATGATTTGCTTAAATCAACCAGCTTATCAATAAAAGCACGTGTTACTTCAATAGTTAAAATCCCGTAACTTATTGCTTTGGCGGTAAAAATATTGGTAAAAGTATCCGATATAATAATCCGAAAACCCATTTGATAAATCGATTCAATTAAATCATCGTAATTAGCTATATCATTAAAATTCTTATCGATAACCAGAATATTTTCCACGTTTCCCGGATACGAATTCACGCTGTCCAAAACAATATTTTCTTTATTATTAATCATAGCATTGTTAGCAATAGCTAAAACGCCTGATGTTAAGGTAGATACTTTAGAAAAACTCATTGTAATAAAATTTGGTTTTTTAAATTTTTGTTTACTTTTGTTTCATCAACATTCCTTACTCGACCGACCAAAAGTATTTTTAGTATTTTTAGTATTAAAACAAATTATTTGCATATTTACGATGCCTAATAGGTATTTAAGCTCTTTTAAAATTTTTATTAATATTTGATTATTAAAACATTATATCGAAACACATCAATTTTAAAATTACAATGGCTAACAATAATAACGACCCCTTATTTCAGTTAATTAAATCGCTTACCAAAGCAGAGAAAAGATATTTTAAAGTATATACATCGAAACAAAAAGCATTCGAAGATGCTAAGTTTATTAAGCTTTTCGACTTAATCGACAAACAAAAAGTATACAACGAGTCGAAAATAATTGAAAAAGAACCTGGCATCAAAGCACAACAAATATCGAATTTAAAGGCACATTTATTCCGGCAGGTTCTTAAAAGCCTGCGCAGTTTTAATCCCGACGAGGATATTGATATACAAATACGCGAGCTATTAGATCATTCCACTATCCTTTACAATAAATGCATGTACGACCAGTGTGTGAAGATGCTCGAGAAAGCAAAGCAAACTGCCGAGAAGCACGACAAAAACCTGCTTTTACTGGAAATAACCGAATTCGAAAAAAGATTGGTTACAAAATACATCCGTACAAATATTGAAGATAAAGTAAGCTCTTTAATTAAAGCTTCAGATCATATCAACGAAAAAATTAATAACATCAGCACCTTTTCAAACTTAACCATTAAACTGTACTCCTTCTATCTGAAAATCGGCTTTTTACGTAACCACAAAGACTTTGAGCTGGTTAACAGCTTTTTATATTCAACACTTCCGGTTTTTCAGGAAGATAAGCTTTCGTTCGACGAAAAAATGTATTTATACAATTCGTTTGTAGGATATTACTTTTTTATTCAGGATTTTGAGCGTGGCTATGAATATGCAAAAAAATGGCTTGGCTTATTTGATGATCAGCCCGATGTAATTGTTCCCAAACTGGAAATGTACATTCGTGCGATCAATAATTTGCTGGTGGCACAAAATAAATTGCATAAATACGATGAGTTTATTATAACCATTCAAAAGTTGGATGCCATAAAAAACAATACTGATTTTAAACTAACCGAAAACATTCGATTATTGTTATTTAAATATTCGGCTACACATAAAATAAACCGCTATTTTATGTTGGGCGAATTTACCGAAGGATCAAAAATAATTCCTGAAATAGCCGATAGCCTGGAAGATTTTGAACATCTACTCGATACAAATTACATCACCATTTTTTATTACAAATTTGCCTGCATGTACTTTGGCGACGATAATTACCGGCAGGTAGTTTTTTGGTTGAATAAAATCATTAATATGAAAGATGTTGATTTACGTTCCGACATTCATGGCTTTGCGCGCATTCTGAACCTGATCAGTCATTACGAACTGGGCAATATCGATTTAGTCGATTATTATATCCGTTCAACTTATCGATTCCTGATAAAGAAAAATGATTTGCACCTGTTTCAGAAAATCATTATGAAATTTTTAAGAAAACTGAGCTCTATTACGCGAGATCAGTTAACAGATGCTTTCAAAGATTTACGAGAGCAGCTAATTCCTTTAAATGATAAATTCTACGAGCGCAGGTCGTTTATCTACTTCGATATTGTTTCGTGGCTCGAAAGCAAAATCGAAAATCGTAAAATACAGGAAATAATAAAAGAGAAAGTGCAACGTAAAATCAATAATAATATTTAAAGGCAAAATCCATAATAAACATTTTGTAACATACTGGAAATTGCTGATGTTTGGGTAGATGAAAGATTACTGTCATTTGCCAACACTTAGCTTAAACCGGCAATAACTGGTAATTAAACTTTTGATTTATTAACTTGTCAAAGTTTTATAACTCAAAATTCATCTACAGATCATGAAAAAAATCCTACTATCGCTTTTTGTAACCATCTTAAGCATAAATTATATGTGTGCACAAGACAGAATTACAGGTAAAACTTTTGCTACCCGTTCAGAAGTAATTGCCAAACACGGAATGGCTGCTACCAGTCAGCCTTTAGCAACACAGGTTGCACTTGATATATTAAAGGCCGGCGGGAATGCTATTGATGCTGCCATTGCAGCAAATGCAACTCTGGGTTTAATGGAACCTACCGGAAATGGAATGGGTGGCGATTTGTTCGCCATTATATGGGATGCAAAAACCCAAAAACTTTATGGATTAAATGCCAGTGGGCGCTCACCAAAATCTTTAACATTAGATTATTTCATTGATAATGGATACGAAAAAATACCGGCTTATGGACCGCTTCCCGTTTCTGTTCCTGGTTGTGTAGATGGTTGGTTCGAAATGCACAAGAAATTCGGCAGCATGAAAATGACTGAAATTCTGAACCCTGCAATTACTTATGCTCGCGAAGGTTTTCCTGTAAGCGAACTGATTGCCTTTTACTGGAATTTAAGTGTTCCCCGACTGAGTAAATATCCTAATTTTACCGAAACATTCACCATCAATGGTAAAGCACCCCAAAAAGGTGAAATCTTTAAAAATCCTTATTTAGCCAACACCTTGGAAAAAATTGCCAAAGGTGGCCGCGACGAATTTTACAAAGGATCCATCGCCAAAGAAATTGACCGCTACATAAAAGAACAGGGTGGCTTTTTATCGTACGAAGATCTTGCAAACCACAAATCTGAATGGATTGAACCAATCTCAGCGAATTATCGTGGATACGATGTATGGGAGCTTCCACCTAACGGACAGGGAACAGCTGCATTGCAAATATTAAATATTTTAGAAGCTTACGATATAGCATCCATGGGATTCGGAAGTACTGAATACATTCATGCTTTTACCGAAGCAAAAAAATTAGCTTTCGAAGATCGGGCAAAATATTATTCCGATATGGATTTTAATGATATTCCTGTTGAAGAATTAATTTCAAAAGAATATGCGAACGAACGCAGAAAACTAATTAACCCGGACAGAGCTGCCAGAAATTATCCTGCAGGTGAACTGGAACAAGGCAATACCATATACATGACTGTTGCCGACAAATGGGGAAATATGGTTTCCTTAATTCAGAGTAATTACCGCGGAATGGGTTCCGGGATGACACCCAAAGGCCTTGGATTTATTTTACAAGACCGTGGCGAATTATTTAGTCTGGATAAAAATCACATGAACTGCTACGAACCAGGAAAACGTCCTTTCCACACCATTATTCCTGCTTTTGTTACCAAAGACGGAAAACCTTATATCAGCTTTGGTGTAATGGGTGGTTCAATGCAACCGCAAGGTCATGCCCAAATTGTAATTAATATGGTTGATTTTGGAATGAATCTACAGGAAGCCGGAGATGCCCCAAGAATAAGACACGGAGGCAGCTCTCAACCAACAGGCGAAATAATGACCGATGGAGGCACCTTGTATCTAGAGTCAGGTATTGATTATGAAGTCATTCGCGAATTGATGAAAAAAGGCCATAAAATAACATTCGACCTTGGAGGTTATGGCGGTTACCAGGCCATTATGTGGGACGAAGTAAACGGAGTGTATTACGGTGCTTCGGAATCAAGAAAAGACGGACAGGCAGCAGGTTATTAGAAATTATTTTATCATACCAGTTCTACAAGTTTTTTAAGCTATTGCAGAACTTATTCAGAATAAAAATCCTCATATCCATTGGGGATTTTTTTTTATTCTTTAACTTGCAATTCAAAATTAGAAAGCCATGCAAAAAACAGCACTTGTATTCGGAGCTACAGGATTAACGGGAAGTTACCTGATCAATGAACTAACACAAAACAATGATTATTCTGTAATAAAAGTCTTTAACAGAACTTCACAAGAGTATAGCAATGATAAAATTGAAGAACACCTGGTTGATTTTAATAAAATGGACGAATTTGCACATGAGTTTACAGGCGATGAAGTGTTTTGTTGCCTGGGCACTACAATTAAAAAAGCCGGTAGTAAAGCAAAGTTCTTTGAAATTGATCACGATTTACCACTAAACATCGCTAAAATATGTGCTGTAAACCAATGCGATTCATTCATTGCAATTTCATCAATAGGGGCAAATGCGAAAAGCTCTAATTACTATTTGCGTACAAAAGGCTTAATGGAAAATAATATACTTGAACTGGATTTTAAATACACTGCATTTGTTCGTCCATCAATGTTATTGGGCAAAAGAAACGAGTCTAGGCCCGCCGAATCAATTGGTAAAGTTGTAATGAAGCTTTTTGGTTTCTTATTAATTGGGAAATTAAGAAACTACAAAGCAATACATGCAAAAACTGTTGCCAAAGCAATGATCCAAATTTTAACTAATCAAAAACAATTTGCACAGAAGCAAAAGCACATTTTTGAATCGAGTGAATTAAAGTCATTACAGTAAATTAAATTCATATTTTAAAATCGACAAAATAATAGTAAGCATATGATCAACGGAGAATTGCAATTAGAGATTATCAGAAACCGCCAAAGCGACCGGGCTTATTTGTCTAAACCCATTGAAGAAGAAAAACTGAAACGTGTATTGGAAGCAGGTCGCCTGGCTCCATCGGCATGCAATGCCCAACCCTGGAAGTTTATTGTAATAAACGATCCAGATTTAAAAAATCAGATTGCCGATTGCACATCAAGCACGGTACTGGGAATGAATCACTTTACCAAACAAGCTCCGGTTCATATCGTGATTGTAGAAGAAAAAGCAAATTTTACATCCAGTGCCGGCAGCTTAATTAAAGGAAAGCATTTTCCGTTAATCGATATTGGAATTGCAGCAGAACATATATGTTTGCAAGCAGCAGCTGAAGGAATAGGAAGTTGTATGCTGGGCTGGTTCGATGAAGTGAAAGTGAAAAAACTATTAAATATTCCCAAAGCAAAAAGAGTTCCCTTGATTATCACAATTGGTTATCCTTCAAAAGAAACCCGCGAAAAACGACGAAAAGATATTTCTGATATTGTTAGTTATAATGATTATGAGTTATGAGCTGTGAGCTAAGAGCTGTGCTCTAAGAGCTGTGAGTTATGAGTTATGAGCTGTGAGCTAAGAGCTGTGAGTTATGAGTTATGAGCTGTGAGCTAAGAGCTTTGAGCTTTGAGCTTTGAGCTTTGAGCTTTAAACTTTAAACAATATTCACTTCCATCTCAAGCTCAATATCAAATTGTTCTTTTACCGATTGCTTAATCTTATTTGCCAGTGAGAGAATCTCTTTACCACTTGCATTACCGTAATTAACCAAAACCAATGCTTGTCGTTCGTGCACCCCGGCATCACCTATTCGTTTCCCCTTCCAACCGGCAGTTTCAATAAGCCATCCGGCTGGTATTTTAACCATCCCATTGCCTTGCTGATAGGAAGGCATCTCTAAATGTTCTTCTTTAATTTTTTGTGCTTTTACAGAATCTACTACCGGATTTTTAAAGAAACTACCCGAATTACCAATTTCTTCAGGCTTTGGCAACTTAGAGTTTCGAATATTAATAACCGATTGCCTAACCGAACGTAAATCTACTTTCTCAAAGCGCTTTAAACCATCTCTTAGATTACCATAATCCAGTTTAAAATCAGGTACGATTTTTAACTTAAATGTAACATTTGTAATGATGTGCTCCCCTTTTAGCTTTTGTTTAAAAATACTGTCTCTGTAACCAAATTCGCACTCTGAATTCGTAAACCGATGTTTTTTCAGTGTCTTTATTTCTATTGTTTCTACTTCTTCAATCACGTCCTTCACTTCAACACCATAAGCACCGATATTCTGAATCGGGCAGGTTCCAACATTTCCCGGAATCAAAGATAAATTCTCTACTCCGCCCCAATTATTATCTACACAAAAGCCAACAAACTCATCCCAATCTTCTCCGGCGCTTGCTTTTATATAAACATCATCACTTGTTTTTTTTAAAACTTCTATCCCCTTACTATTCAGATGTAAAATATAGCCTTCGTAATTTTGGGTAAATAAAACATTACTTCCACCACCTAAAATAAAAAGTGGAAGGGCTTCGTCTCCATGTGATTTAAAAAAATCGATAAGATCATCAGTCGATGAACAATTAACAAAATAGCGGCATTGAACATCAATTCCGAAAGTATTATAATTTTTTAACGATATATTTTCTTTTATTTCAAACATATGTTGTTATTTTAAAGCTCAAATATACATATTGATTAACAAAAAATTGAATATTATTGATTCCTTGTGAGAAAGAAACAAATCTACATAGCTGTAACAAACGATTTAGTTACTGATAATCGGGTACATAAAGTAGCATCAACTTTATTAAAAGCCAATGCTGATGTTACAGTGCTTGGACGAATTAAACATCATAAAACCCCATTATTAAACCGCACATACCAAACCCGACGATTTCGATTACTTTTTAAAAAAGGACCTGCATTTTACATGGAATATAATTTTAGATTATTTCTATTCCTGCTATTTCATCGTTTCGATATTGTTGTTGCCAATGATTTAGATACGCTTCCGGCATCATTTTTAGCAAGCAGAATTAAATTCAAGCACCTGGTTTACGACAGTCACGAATATTTTACCGAAGTACCCGAACTGCTTGGCCGAAAGTTTCCAAAAAAGGTATGGCAAACAATAGAAAAAATGATCTTGCCTAAGCTTAAAAATGCCTATACGGTATCTGAATCTATTGCAAAAACCTATTACAACTTATATGGAATAAATTTAGCTGTGGTGCGAAATGTTCCGAATTATATTCCGGCAGAATCTGTAAAAACATCCAACGAAAATAATATCAAAACGATTTTATACCAGGGATCGTTAAATCTTGGGCGCGGCCTGGAGCATTTGATTGATGCCATGGAGCACATCGATCATGCAATCCTAAAAATTATTGGAACAGGCGATGTTGCAGATGATCTAAAAAACAGGGTCAGATCAAAATCTTTAAACAAAAAAGTTGAGTTTTTGGGGCAAATACCCTTTGAAGAGTTATCGGCACACACAAAAAAAGCCGATTTGGGTGTTGCTTTGGAAGAAAATCTGGGTTTAAATTATTATTTTGCTCTTCCAAATAAGTTATTCGACTACATTCAAGCCCGAATACCTGTTCTGGTGTCTCCTTTCCCCGAAATGCAAAAAATTGTAAACGAATATGAAATAGGTAGTGTTTACGATCATAAAAA
The DNA here is from genome assembly GCA_964450375.1 of uncultured Bacteroidales bacterium. Lineage (GTDB taxonomy): Bacteria > Bacteroidota > Bacteroidia > Bacteroidales > UBA12077 > UBA12077. The sequence continues at coordinate 31,487 of CAYVEW010000005.1, read as the reverse complement.
CCCACATGCTTTGGCAACAAAAATCAACGAAATATTCCATTTAGAAAAAAGATATTCGAAGTGGAAAGAGAACACCCATCAAGCTGCACAAGAATTGTGCTGGGAGAATGAAGAAAAGATTCTTATCAGGATCTACTCGAAGATCGGATTAAACTTCTAAGTTTTTTAGGGGGATATAACTTGAGATTCGTTTTACACTAAAAAATTAATGCAGCATACTCCCGATCATATTTTAATTCAGAAAATCAGGCAAGGAAACAAACTTGCTTTCGATTCGCTGTTTTTTAAATATTATAAACCACTCTATCGATTTGCCTGTAACTTTTGTAACTCCAGCAGTATTGCCGAAGAATCAGTCCAAAATAGTTTTATTAAGATTTGGAAAAATTCTAAAAACCTGAATTCTGATGATGAAATCGGAAAGCTTCTTTTCACCTATACACGCAACGAAATTATTGATGAAATCAGAAAAATAAATACCCGCAAAAAGTATGAAAATGCTGTAACCCCTGAAATTCTAACAAACGATAAAGCGGAGCCCACCGATCATTACAAGATAAAAGCCATACTGGAATCGGCTATTGACCAGCTGCCCAAAAAAGCGAAAGAAATATTTCGGCTTGCAAAACAGGAAGGCTTAAGTGTTAAAGAAATTGCGCAATATCTTAATATCTCTACAAAAACAGTTGAAAATCAACTTACAATCGCTTATAAAAAAATGCGGGTTTATTTAGAACCTTTTAAAGATCACTTAAAATTTTAGGGTTATGAATTTTAAGAAACGTTATATAAGTACAATGAAAAATTTGAGAAATACATTGAAACAAAATAAAAAAGATCAGTTTGATTTGGATCAACTAATGGAATCGAACAATCTTTTGTTTTCTGAGCTTAATTTCAAAGCTGATGATTCTGATATACTGAAATCGTACCAACAGATCAACAAAAAACTAAATACTACCAATCGTTTTATTCAAAATTTAAGAACATTATTACCTTATTTAAACTTTAAACCGATTTTAAAACCAGCATATACGGTTATTTTAACAACAATACTCCTGTTCGCAATCATTGAATATCGATCATTTACAAAACCCGTTCGGTATGCCGAAATAACGGTTGAGCAGGGAGAAAAAGTTACACTTCATGTAAACGAGCAGTTTACAGTATATTTAAACTCAGGAAGTACCATAAAAATCCCAATGCATTTAAAACGAAATTCAGAAATTCAGTTCGAAGGAGAAGCCTATTTCAATATGAATCAGGATAAGAAAGTAACTATTGTATCGAACGGAATTCAATTTACGGGTAAAAAAGCCAATTTTACGATTAATACAAATACACCTGGTCAGTTAGTTGCAAATCTTGAAGATGGTGAAATCAATTTATACAATCCGGATTTACCGCCATCCACGCAATTAAATTTGCAGAAGGGAGATAAAGCTACATATAACCCAACTGCAAATTTTGTGGCCGTTGAGCAACAAACCAATAAGAATTATCTGGCCTGGCATACCGGAGTGTTGAAATTTGACCAGACGCCTTTATATTCAGTAATCGAAGACATCTCAAAACATTTTAACATTCCAATGCAAGTTGAAAATAAAAAGCTGAGTACACAAAAAATAAGCGCTCAGTACACCAACTTAGAAATTGATTATATTCTGGATAAAATTCAATTACAGTTCAACTGCCAAATCTCCGCGGATGGAAGCAAAATTATTATTCACTAAAACTTAAAATCATGAAAAAATATATTTTAATCCTAATAACTGTTTTTTATGTACATGCCACTTACTCTTTTACTCCGGGAGAACACCCCGATTTAAAAGAATTGCTAAAGGCTGCCGGTAAAAACACCTATATAAAAGACTTTGCTTTTAAGCTAAAACCCGGCGAAGAAACCCAGTTTATTATTGAGCTAGAGAAACGAACAATCTATGAATGGTTTGCAAATATGAAAGATTATAAACAGTTTCGGCTTACCTTATTTAATAATTATGGATATACTATTTACAGCACAAAGGACGAAACAGTTGGAATCTTTAATTTCTCCACAAAAAGCAATAAGGAGCAAAAATACATCTTAAATGTTAAGAACACATCAGATAAAGCTATTTCGAGCACCATTTTATTAAGCACAGCCAAAAAATTAGAACAACACGAAACCATTGTGCAAAATCCAAAACTTGAAAAACTGTTAAATGTAAGCAAGGATACATATTTAAAGGATTTTACTAATAAGATCGAACCCCATAAAGATGCCAGATACTCCGTTGTATTATCTAAAAACAACACGTATTCGTTGTCAGTTTTTCAAAATACACCCGGCCAATTTGAATTACAACTCATTGAAAGTAAATCTGAAAAAAGATTAAAGCCTAAATCGATCAACATAAATAATGAAATATCATACAACTTATTCGATATAAGCAATACTGCTGTATATCATATAATCGTTAAAAACAATTCATCAGTAACATCCGAATCTGTTGTTCTTTTATCCTTTGTAGATAAATTCTACCGAACAGAACCTGAAGAAGAAGTTATAACTCCCACATCCCAAGAAGAAAATAAGGATTTAAACCAAAACAATGCTGAAGAAATCTATTTTGTGGTTGATGATATGCCTAAATTCATTGGTGAAATCAAAGATTTTAAAAAATACTTAAATAACAATATAAACTATCCTCAAGAAGCCTTAACAAAAGGAATTAAAGGAACTGTTTATGTACAGTTTACAGTAGCTAAGAATGGCTACATTAAAGATGCTAAAGTTGCTCGCGGAGTGCACCCATCGCTCGATCAGGAAGCATTACGACTGGTTTATAGTTCCCCTAAATGGAAACCGGGTAAAAAAGATGGAGAGCCTGCTGATGTAGTGCTCACTTTCCCTATCATTTTTAAATTACCTTAAATTATCTCCAGATCCTTTCCTTATTTAATGCTCGCTGATATTCGCGGGCATTAATGTTATGTTGCGAAAGGGTTTTTGCAAAGTTATGATAGCCCGAAAAATCTGGTTTAGCACAGAAATATAAATAGCTATGTTGTTCATAATTCAATACTGCATCAATTGCAGCAATGGAAGGAATTGAAATGGGCCCGGGTGGCAATCCGTATCTTTTGTAAGTATTATAAGGCGAATCAATTTGTTTGTGAATATTTAACACCCGTTTAATGGTAAAATCGCCTAAAGCAAACTTTAAAGTAGGATCGGCTTGCAAATGCATTCGCTTTCGCAAACGGTTAATGTAAACTCCGGCAACTTTTGCCATTTCGTCGTTATACAGTGTTTCTTCATCCACAATAGAAGCCAGCGTAACAACTTCCTCGGGTGTCAGGTTAAGTTTTTTTGCCTTCGCTAAACGTTCCTGGTTCCAGAATCGCTCGTACTCTTTGTGCATTCGATTAACGAATCCTGCGGCTGTGGTATTCCACCAAAATTCATAAGTATTCGGTAAGAATATCGCCGTAAAGGTTTCCGGTTTTAAGCCATAAGCTTTTACAATGGAATCATTATTAAAAACATTAAGTAAAGAAATGGAATCGGCTTCGATTTGCTCCGAGATTTTACCTGCCAGTTGTTCTCTGGTTCTAACACTGTTAAAGATTAACTTAACCGGATCCTGATAACCCGAACGCAGCATATTAATCAAATCATTATTATTCATGTTGCTATCTATGCGATATTTTCCGGCATACACATGATTATGATAGTTTTTCTTTAAAGCCAGCCACCTGAACGAATCAATATTTTCCAATATACTATCCCGTTCAATAATTTTAAGTACATCGTTAAATGCAGATCCTGTAGGAATATATAAGTAATTTTCTTTTGTGCTGTTCCCCTCGTAAACTCGTTTGTAAAACTTTGTGCCTAATACAATAACAATTAACAAACTAACTATAAAAACAATAATTACAAATTTTAGTATTTGGCCTTTTTTCATTTCTTTTCAGTTTTTTCTTCATTTACCGAACAAAATTATATTAATTTTGGTTTCTTTTCTTGATAAAAATTGGTTAATTATGTAATATTTTTAACATTCGGTCAAGTAATTTGCAAATTATTGTAAATATGTTGTAAATTAGTATTGATTTTTGCTTTTAAAAGAAAAAGAAAATTCTTAAATTGGGTTAAACATTTAGATTAGGATATGAAAGATTTAATTATAAAGGAAACAGAAAAAACTCCTTCCGTTGCATTAAGTGCTAATGGTGTTCTGAAAATTGAGGGGCGATCGATACCTGAAGATGCTGCATCATTTTTCAAACCACTTCTCGACTGGACAAGAGAATTTACTGCTTCTGAGATTCGTGTTGACATTAAATTAGAATACTTTAACACCAGTTCATCTAAATTCATTTTAGAAATGCTTCGTTTATTGGAGAATAACCCCAACAATTCTAATATTCTGGTTAACTGGTTTTACGAAGAAGGCGATCTGGATGTATTGGAATCAGGACAATACTTTGAATCTATAATTGGTATCCCATTTAAATATATTGAATACGAAGAATTATAAAAATTCTCGCTATTTGTTTTTTTACAAATAGTTTAATCAACAAAATTAACATTCGAGCTTATGAAAAAACTTGTTGTTTTTATTCTATTAACAGCATTGGGAGGAATAGTATATGCACAAAATTGCACCCAGCCTTTACCAAATCAGCAATTTCAACAGAAATACAATCAAATAAAAAACAGGCCTACCGAAAATACCAAACTTACTACCGCAAAACAAATAGCAACAAACTACTGTTTTTCGAGCGCACAGGTAAAAGAGCTGGCAGCATTGTTCGAAAACGATTACGATCGATATGAGTTTGCAAAAATAGCTTATCCTAACACAACAGATAAAGAGAATTTTTACGATGTGTATGATGCATTCCTTTATTACTCAGTAGTTTTCAGATTGCATGACTTTATCCAAGGCTTAAACCAGGAAAATAACGACACCAGCGAAGAAACAACTAACGGCATTCAATTCCCCGATTATAAATATCCTTCGTACAGGTTATATTCCGGAAACAAAAACTGCCACGACTTAATTCCTGAACATCGTTTTGATCTGGCCGTTAAAAAAATATATGAAATTAAAGATGATGAAGCGCGTTATAATAATGCAATTGATTTTGTTAGAAATCATTGTCTCGCCACTGCTCATTTAATGAAAATTGCTTCGCTATTAAATAAAGAATACTTTCGACTCTCTTTTGCAAAAGAAGCTTTAAATTCGGTTTACGATTTGGACAATTACATCGAAATGAAACAAGTTTTCAGTACTCCGAAAGTAAGAAGTGAATTCATGAACTTTTTAAGTTCGCAAGGCTCAACCGCCGACAACAGCTGTAAAGTAAGCGAAAGTGAGTATAATCAAGTAATAAGCACAATTCGGAACGAAAAATTTAACTCAACAAAGCTAAATTCTGCAAAACATCTTATTCAAACAAAGAAATGTTTTACATCTGAGCAAATTAAAGGGATCATCGATTTATTTGATTACGAAAATTCCAGGTTAGATATTGCTTTTTATGCTTATGATTTTGTGATGGATCCAACGGATTATTACACCACAGTGAGCCAGGCAATTGGTTTTGAAAGTAACAAAAAACGATTACTCGATTACATAAATAATAAAAAATAGATCTTGTAGTGATGAATAAGAAAGTGTTAATAATCGACGATTCAAACACCAATAATTTTCTTTTACAGAGTATTCTGGATTTGGAAGGTATTGATTCAACCATTGCCTTCAGTGCTAAAGAAGCGCTTAAAATATTAAAGGTCGAAAAACCCGGTTTAATTTTGCTGGATATTATGATGCCTGATCAGGATGGTTTTTCGTTGTTGAATGAAATAAAAAATTGTCCGGAAACAAATCACATTCCGGTTTTGTTTATAACTGCAAGAAACGATGACGGAATAAATGAAAAGGCAATTAATGCAGGTGCGGTTGGCCTGTTAAATAAACCCATTGATGTAAATAACGTTTTACGAAAAGTAAAAAACATTTTAATGAATTAAACTATGCTAAAAGATGGATCAAATAAAGACCTTGAATTTATCAAGACCGAATTAAGTAAGAAAGATATATTTTTTACCATCTCATCCCTGAGTGATTTCTTGTTTATTTTAAATCCCGAAGGTGAATATGTTAATGTTCAGTTTCCTTCATCGAATAATTTGATTGATATTGATCCGAAATCCATAATTGGCAAACATTATAGTAAAGCTTTTATTAGCGATGATTTTCATCGAAAACTTGAACGATTTCTTATTAAATTAAAAGATACTTCCATTAACCAGGAGTTTGAATTTACAGTACCCAATAAAGTAGATAACTTCTATTTTCAGGCACGAATTTCGGAAATAAAAAACGAAAAAGAAGAAAACCTGGGATACGTATTACTTGCCAATGATATATCGAAAATAAAATCGGAAGAAAAAAAATACGAAAAAGAATTAGCAGAAAACTTAAAACGAATAGCTGAGCTTGAAAAAGAAATGGATTTTTATATCAAGCAAGGTGATCTAATCCAGAACCAACGAGCTAAGATCCAGAAAGAAAGAGACAATTTAGCTATTGAAAAGACTGAAATTTCAAAACAAAAGGAATTGATGGAAACCGACCTGAATTTCATCATGAAACAGGGAGATAAAATTGCCGAACAAAAGCACAAAATAAAAAAGCAGCACGATTTAGTGCAAATACAAAAGAAAAAAATTGAAGACAGTATTATTTACGCTAAACGAATTCAATCTGCTGTTCTTCCTCCAAACAGATTTATACAACACCTTTTATCGGAGCATTTTATTTTTTATAAACCCCGCGATATTGTTAGTGGCGATTTTTACTGGACCAAGCAAGTCGACGAAAAAATTTTTATTGCTGCAGCAGACTGCACCGGACATGGAGTCCCCGGTGCGCTAATGAGCATGTTGGGAATTACCTTTTTAAATGAAATAGTGAATAAAAATCCTAATGTGCATGCCAATGAAATACTAAACGAACTTCGGATGCACATTATAAGTTCGTTGCGGCAAACAGGTTCCTTAGGTGAAAGCCGGGATGGAATGGATGTAGCTCTTTGTATTATTAATCACAAAAAAAAGGTAATTGAATATGCAGGGGCCAATAACCCACTCTATTTAATCCGAAATAACCAATTAATTGAATACAAAGCCGACAGAATGCCCATAGGAATACATAGGCGTGCTAAAGAATCATTTGAAAATCATGAAATTAAACTTGAACAAGACGATTTAATTTATATTTTTTCCGATGGCTTTTCAGATCAGTTTGGCGGCGAATCCGGAAGAAAATTCCTGGCTACAAATTTTAGAAACCTGCTCCTTGAAAATTGCGAAAAATCGCTTGATGAACAAAGGTATATTCTGGAACGCACATTTGAACAATGGAAAGGAGATCGCAAACAACTCGATGATATTTTGGTTATTGGCTTTAAAATATCTTTTGATAAACTAGATATAAAATCAAAATTAGATTATGACTGGACAGGAAAAACCATTTTAATTGCCGAAGATGATGAAGCTAACTTTCTACTTCTAAAGAAATCCTTGCAAAAAACAAACGTAGAAATTATACATGCCGAAAATGGAAAAGATGCAGTAAAATTCTTTAAAATGAATCCCGATATTGATGCGATTTTAATGGATATTAGAATGCCTGTAATGGATGGAATAGAAGCTACTACGCAAATAAAACAAATCAATCCGAATATTCCGATTATTGTTCAAACAGCCTTTACCATGTCGTCGGAAAAAGAAAAAAGTTTTAAAGCCGGTTGCGACGATTATATTTCAAAACCTATTAACATAAAAGAATTGTACGCCACTATTTGCAAGCATATAGAAAAACAAGATTAAAAAAATCCGGGTAACTCCCGGATTTTTAATTACTTCAGTTTATCTAAGGCTGTTTTCATTCGTTGTAATGCTTCCTTCAATCTTTCGTCTGATGTTGCATACGAAAACCGAATATAATCCGGAGAACCAAAAGCATCTCCCGAAACAGTTGCAACGTGTGCTTCTTCTAGAATATATATGCATAAATCATTTGCATCCTTAATGGTTCGCTTTCCATCCGTTTTTCCAAAATATGATTTTGCTTCAGGGAATAGATAAAAAGCACCTTCGGGAACATTATTCTTTAATCCCGGAATATCTTTCATTAATTCCACCACCAAATCTCTTCGGCGTTTAAAAGCCTTAACCATATCTGTAATACAATTGCTCTCGGTATTAAATGCAGCAATCGATGCCATTTGCGATATGGATGTAACGCCAGAAGTAACCTGTCCTTGAATTTTTGTGCAAGCTTTCGCGATCCATTTAGGAGCTGCAATAAATCCAATGCGCCAACCGGTCATTGCGTATCCTTTCGATACACCATTGATAATAATAACTTTATCGCGAATAAAATCAAACTGCGCTATACTTTCATGCTTCCCAACAAAATTAATGTGTTCATAAATTTCATCCGACAAGATATAAATATCGTGATCAGCATTTGCAATAACTTCAGCAAGAGCCTTTAATTCATCTTTTGAATATAAGCTACCGGTAGGATTTGATGGAGAACATAAAAATACCGCCTTTGTTTTAGGCGTAATTGCGTTTTTTAATTGCTCAGGTGTAATTTTAAAATCATGATCAATACCTGTTTCTACAACCACATTCACTCCTTCGGCCAGCTTAACCATCTCCACATAACTTACCCAATAAGGAGCTGGTACAATTACCTCATCACCTTTATTAACCAAAGATAAAATTACATTAGCCAGTGAATGCTTTGCACCACACGATACCACAATCTGGTCTTTTGCATAATCCAGGTTGTTTTCTCTTTTCAGTTTGTTGGAAATTGCTTCCAATAATGCCGGATATCCGGGAACAGGGGTATAATGACTATAATTTTCGTTAATTGCCTTTATAGCAGCTTCCTTAATATGCTCCGGCGTGTTAAAATCAGGTTCACCAACACTTAAATTAATGATATCGTAGCCTTGAGCTTGCAGATCTCTGCTCTTCTGACTCATTTCTAAAGTTTGCGATACCGCTAAACTGGCTACTCTTAATGAAACATTTTCCATATTATTTTACTTTAAATCGGTATTTGAACGACCTTTCACAATTATTTATTAATTTTGATCAAATCTGTTTCGATACTTATACTTTGAAACTATTTTATTTTATATTGCAAAGATAAAATAATTAAGATGATTAATTTGTGTTGTATAGCAACATCTTTTAAACTGTAAGTAAATGAAATTAATTAACCAGTTATGAACGAAATATTAGAGATTTTAAAATACACACTTCCTGCAATTGTTGTTCTTATTACCAGTTGGATCATTATAAAACAAATGGTTTCGAATGATCAAAACAGGAGAAATCACGAAATTATATTTAAGAACCAACAAACCATTACACCGATTCGTTTGCAAGCCTACGAAAGGCTAACGTTACTTTTGGAAAGAATATCGCCCGAAGCATTAATCATGCGAATTGGCACACCAAAAATGACTGCCAAACAGTTGCACTCTGAGTTACTCAATCAAATCAGGGCAGAATTCGACCACAATGTGTCGCAACAAATTTATGTATCGCCACAAGTGTGGGAAATTATTAAAAATGCCCGAACCACTATTATTCAGCTAATTAACTCAACTGCTAAACGGGTAAATCCCAATGCTCCTGCTTTTGAATTAAGCAAAGCCATATTGGAAGATGTAATGATTCAGGAAAAATCGCCCATCAACCTGGCTCTGGATTTAATTAAAAAGGAAATCAGGCAATTATATTAATTCAAGATAAGTACAATTTTATGTTTACAAATATTAAAGTAATTGGTTTTGATGCCGATGATACTTTATGGGTTAACGAGCCCTATTTTAAAGAAATTGAAACCAAATTTTGCGAATTGGTTAGCCGCTATGTGCCGGAGAAGAAAGCTTCTGAAAAACTCTTTGAGACAGAAATAAACAACCTAAGCATATATGGTTATGGAGTAAAAGCTTTTATCTTATCTTTAATCGAAACAGCCATAAAAGTAAGCGATTACCAAATACCAAATGATACCATTTTAAATATTATCGATTTAGGAAAAGAGTTATTAAATAAAAACATTGAATTGCTTGATGGAATTAAAACAGTATTGGATCGGTTAAGTAAAAAAGACTATCGTTTAATTGTTGCAACAAAAGGCGATTTGCTCGATCAGGAGCGTAAACTAAAAAAATCGGGTTTAGAGAAATATTTCCATCATATCGAAATTATGAGCGATAAAAAGGAATCCGACTATCTTAAACTTATAAAGCATTTAGATATTCATCCATCGGAATTCATTATGGTTGGCAATTCGCTAAAATCAGATATTCTGCCGGTACTGAAGATTGGAAGTAAAGCAATACACATTCCTTATCACACAACCTGGACTTTTGAACATGTTTCCGATGATGATCTTAACGATAACGAATTTTTAAGTCTTGATAAGATAACAAAAATCTTAAATTTTTTATAGATGCCTAAATACATTGATATAAATTCCTGGATTAGGAAAGAACATTATGAATGGTTTAAAAATTTCGACGAGCCTTTTTGGGGCATTGTTTCCGAAATTGATTGCACCAGTGCATACATCAAATCCAAAAAAGAAAATATTCCATTTTACCATACCTATTTGCATAAATCCTTAAAAGCAATTAATTCCATTGAAGAGTTCAGGTACAGAATTGAAGATGAGCAGGTTATTTGTTTCGATAAAATAAATGCATCGGCTACAATAATTAATAAAGATCATTTGTACGCCATGTCGTTTATTGAATATTCCGATGATCTGAAGGCTTTTAGCGATGCATTTAAAGCGGAAGAAAAAAGAGTAAAAAGCATATCAGGATTGGGAGTTAATAAAGATACCATACGAAAAGATGTGGTGCATTATTCATCGGTTCCGTGGTTTAAAATCACAGGTTTAACACATGCACGTAATTACAAGTTTAAAGATAGTGTCCCAAAAATCACTTTTGGTAAATTTGAAGAAACCGGAAATAAAAAAATAATGAACATTGCCATTAATGGACATCACGGACTGGTTGACGGATTTCATGCTGCCCAATTCCTAAAATTATTCCAGGAATTACTTAATAATTAGAAAATAGTTATTATTTGCTGAAAAATAAACTATTATAGCAACCCTTCGGTATTTTTAACCGTCTAAGAAATTAGATTAAAGCAACTGTCAGAATCGGGCAGTTGAATAAGGTACTTAATCTAATTAGCCCGACACTATTTTTGAAAGAAATAATGATGGCAGTTAACAGAAGCAACCAATAAAAACTTACATAAAATTAATAAAGTAAAGGATACCATTTGATGAACAAAATTATAATTTCAGTTTTTATTATCTTATTTACAATTTTTTCGGGATGCGAAGAAGACCTGGACATTTTTTATACTTGCCTTGAAGATTTAGAATATACCGATTACGAGATTACTTTTCATAAAACAATGGGTTACGACGATTTCGGAAGCTCAGGAGCTGCAATGCTTGTAGCAATTGACACAGTTCATAACGCTACGCTTATTACAGCACTTAAATTTAATTTACCTTTAAGTACCAAATCATTTGTTCCGAATTGCAACCCGATTGAAACAACCATGGGATACAACTGGGCCCAGCAAAACACAATTACTACTGTTATCTCTCGGGAATATCCACACCTTAGTAATTTTTTAACCAATACATCGGGCATTCGAAATATGAGTGAAGAAATTACATCCTTTTTAATTATTCAGGAAAAGAATACCATGGATGAATCAAACTCTCCGGAATTTACGACCAGATTTTTTGTTGCCATCGAAGGAGAAGTGAAATTAACACGTAAAGATGATCCTGCCGACCTACTGGAAGGTGAATTATGTTTCGTTGAAATGACCAATCCGTGTGCGGAAGCAATGATAAAAGAAGGAGCGCTTTACTATTCCGTTGACGATTTATACCTGGAATGGAATACCACAAACCAGCCCGATTAGCGAGGATCAAAAAAGTAAATAAACCCAACTGTTAACATAAAAGCTCTGTTTTTGGGCTTATCAATGCTTTGTTCGGGCCAAAATTCCGTATGATTGAAGTTATATCGGTAAAGTGCCGACTGATTATCTAAATTAAAAAATCCCTGGGTATAACGTAAATCAATAAAAATATCCAACCAACGGTTAAAACGCCCCTGTGCTCCTACTCCGGCTAAAATGCCCACATCAAATTTGGTTAGGTTGGAATAAATATCTTCGTTTATGGATTGATTTATATAATCTTCACCAATAATAATTTCATACTTCCCCTCGGTTTTGGCAGAAAGCAAATACGAACCATAAGCACCACCATAGAAGTAAATTTCCGGATCGCTTGAAACGCCAAATTTTAGGTATAATGGAAGAGTCACATAATGCAAATGCATTTTCATGTCGTGGTTGCTGAACTTGGCTCCTTTTAACTCATAATTTAATTCGGCACAAACAGATAAATGTGGAGAAAAATAATATGCACCACTTAAGCCGATTTGTGTTCCCAGCTTTTTAGCATAGCGGTCAATGGCTTCATCGCCTGTAACTGTTGATAATAAAACCCCGGCTTTTATTCCAAATGTAGGAATTTCTGCCATATTCTGAGACATACCATTTCTTGTCAGAATAAATAACAAAAGCAGTGAAGTAATTGTATAGAGTACTTTTCGATTCAATTTTTCAAATTTAAATCTAAATTACTAAAAAAATATTATAAAAAAAGCCTGTTGAACATACAACAGGCTTTTTATTAGAATTAAATGCTTATTTAATTAAATCTACACTACGTTTTACGAAGCGGGTTAAGTCTTCGCCTTTAAGCATATTATTTGCCAGCAAAGCTAAGTCAATCAACTGCTTTACATATTTATTTTCAGAGCCGTACTTCGAAAGAATATCTTTTTTATTCGTACTTAGTTCATCGATTTTCTTTTCGATATCAGCTAAATTATCTTTATCGGCTTGTGGTATTTCTTCTTCTTTTTTACCTTCTTTAGCTTTTTCAAGGTTATTCTTTTCTTCGATGTATGGTTTCAACTCTTCGTTAAGTTTAGAAACCTTGGTTCCTACTTTCTTCTCTTTCTGCTCAACAATTTTTTCCACCAAACGATGATTTGAATTAATTACCAGGTTATAGCTGTCTGGCAATTCGCCATAAAAATTCATTCCTCCGCCACCCATTGCAGCCATATCTTTCATTCGGCGCATAAATTCCGATTGGGTAATAAGAATCGGATCATCTGTTTCTTTTAAGTTTTCGAATACAACAGAATAACTTGCCCCTTTTGGCAACTGGCTTTCAAACATATGTGTAAGCTGTTGTTTTTCTTCATCAGACAGTTTCGATTCTTCTCTATCTTCTTTATTAATTAATTTATCTATCACATCCGAATCTACCCGTAAGAACCTGGCATTAGTCATTTTTTGCTCAATATGATTTATGAAGTGCGTATCTAACTGGCCATCCATAATTAACACATCGTAGCCCTTTGCTTTGGCATTTTCAATAAATGTAAACTGCTTATCTTTATCGGTTGCATACAGATAAATCAGGTTTTTATCCTTATCTGTTTGGTTTTCTTTAATTAGCTTTTCGTATTCTTCGAGTGTAAAATATTTACCATCGGCATTTTTAAATAAAACGAACTTCGATGCTTTGTCGTAGAATTTTTCTTCGGTAAGCATTCCATATTCAATAAACACCTTTAAATCGTCCCATTTTTTCTCGAATTGCTCCCGATCGTTTTTAAAGATTTCTTCCAAACGGTCGCCCACTTTTTTGGTAATATGATTTGAAATCTTTTTTACATTCGAATCACTTTGCAAATAACTACGCGAAACATTTAGGGGAATATCCGGAGAATCGAGCACGCCATGCAACAAGGTTAAAAATTCGGGAACAATTCCTTCAACCGAATCGGTTACAAAAACCTGATTTGCATACAGCTGAATTTTATTTTTTTGAATCTCTATATTATTCTTGATCTTTGGAAAATACAATACCCCGGTTAAATTGAACGGATAATCAACATTTAAATGTATATGAAATAAAGGCTCATCGGTAAAAGGATAAAGCTTTTGATAAAATTCTTTATAATCCTCTTCTTTTAAATCACCAGGAGTTTTTGTCCAAATTGGATTTGTATCATTAATAATATGATCCTTATCGGTTTCTATTTCCTTGCCATCTTTCCAGTCTTTTTCTTTACCAAAAGAAATTTCAAAAGGCAGGAACCGACAGTATTTATTTAGTAATTCGTTAATTCTTTTTTCTTCGGCAAATTCCTTCGATTCATCATCAATATACAGGATAATATCAGTTCCACGATCTTCTTTTTCTACTTCTTCAATAGTATATTCCGGACTTCCATCGCACGACCATTTTATAGCTTTTGCACCTTCTTTATATGATTTTGTAATGATTTCTACTTTTTTAGAAACCATAAAAGCCGAATAAAAACCGAGTCCGAATTTTCCAATAATGGCAGTTTGATCTTTAAATTTATTAAGAAACTCTTCGGCACTCGAAAAAGCAATCTGGTTAATGTACTTATCAATTTCCTCTTCGGTCATACCAATACCTCGATCACTCACTGTCAATTTCTTTTTCTTTTCATCTAAAGAAATCTTTACTTTTAGGTCACCAAGCTCACCTTTAAACTCACCCAAAGATGCAAGCTTTTTCATTTTTTGCGATGCGTCTATGGCATTGGAAACCAACTCACGAAGAAAGATTTCGTGGTCTGAGTATAAAAACTTTTTGATAATCGGAAAGATGTTTTCGGTAGTAACACCTATTTTACCTTTTTGCATTGTTATATTTTTTTTTGCCTGCATCCCGATAGTTATTGGAACAACAGACGGGTTCAACATCAATTTTAACAAGTGCATTGGGTCAATATATATGCCACAAACAAAAAACTGTCAATTAGGCATAATAAAAATACTTCGCGTGGATTTTTATGAAAAAATAACAGTTAAAAATACTTTTTTTAGGATAAAAACCAGTGTGGAAATAAAAAATACAGAATAAGTAAACTGACAGCAGTTAATGCAATAAATAGCAAAAAAACAAGTGTAATTCGCCTGCTGGCTTCGCGCTTTAATAAAAAGTTCTTTTGACTGATTATTCCTTTGATATTATTCTCGATTCGTAAAACGATATTCTCATTCTTTTTAATAAATGTATACACTCCATAGTGGAATGCCGACGAAACAATATTGATATTATCATCATCGGAATATAAAATAACTTCTGCGTTAGGATCCAGCTGTTTAATTTTTCTTAATACGGTTAAAGGATTTACCTGGTTATTTTCTTCATCGTATTCCAACTCGGTAGAAACAAAAACAATAATAATCTTCCTTTTATTAAACTCCATTTGCTCAAACTCTTCAAAGAAATCTTTACTTCGGGAAAATATCTTTATATTGAATTCATTCACTTCTTCGAAAGTAGAAAGAATATCACGGATATATGAATCATCATTATCGATGAAATAAACGAGTGTATGTTGTTTTTGTAATCGCAAGGCTGTAAAAAATGTTTCTTAAATTTAGTATTAATCTAATAATAAATCAAGTAAGAAACGAAAATCATCTTTGTTGTTTATTCAATAGAATAATTCCTGACATCCAGATCGGGGTAAAAATTCCATATTCCACGTTCGAATTTTAATCCATCGTACGAAAAGTCAGGACCGTAAAACTCGTATTGTCCCTTAAGACTTGGCCTGTGCGGAGATAAATGATCATAAATTATCATTTCTTTTTCTTCATCGTATGTTAATGCCATATCTGCCTGCGCGCTGTATTCGAAAATAACCCGCGTAACCGATTCGCGAACGTTTTTAAAAACGGTCTTGCCAAATACAGGTTGATCGTTGGAATCAAAATATAAAACTTCAATTATTTTCTTCTTGGTTAATATATCATGTAGATCAATCCCCAGCAATGTATAATAAGTTGTGCCACGATATTTATTATCGATGATCTGATAATACAAGGCACCGTACCATTTGTTATGGTCTAAAACTGCAAACTCAGGTTTTTCGATGAAATCCGATTCATCATTCAACTGAAAGGTTAAGGTTTCGCGACGCGACTTTTTGTATTGTATAAACCCAAAATACTTATGTGTACGATCGTTGTATGGCAAATTCCATGTTATAATACGCAGTTTTTCGTCGGGCGATTTAATAATGCCGACATTTTTTAACGAATCAAAATTATAATCAAATGAGTTGTCAGTATTTAAAGCAATCGTAAAATAGGCGATAAGTTTGGCATTGATATTTTCCTTCGCCAAATCGTTCCGTTCTGCTGCCAGTTGAGAAAAATAGTATTTTAAACTATCTTCGTACGATTTTAATTCCATTGGTTTATCATTCGAAGCAGTTGATGTCATTCTACTTATCATAAGAATAAGCATCAGTATGACCATCATCGGATATTTTATTTTCAAAATCATATGTATTATAAACTCACTTTTTAAAAAATTATTTTAATGATTTCTCGATTGACTTGTTTAAAATATCACATGCTTCTTTTATCTGCTCATCAGTTATTATAAGTGGTGGCGCAATACGAAAAGCACTATCGTGAAATAAAAACCAGTCGGTTACAAGCCCATATTCAATTGCCTGATCAATAACTGTTTTCACCTGGTTAAAATCTTCCAGCTCAACAGCCATAAATAATCCAACTCCCCTTATTTCCTTTATGGCTTTATGATTAAGATATTGTTTAAACACTTGTCCCTTTCGTTTTACTTCAGCTATTAAATTTTCGTTTAACAATACATCTAATGACGCACATGCAGCAGCACACGAAACCGGATGTCCGCCAAAAGTGGTTATATGTCCCAAAATCGGGTTTGTTTTTAAACAAGACATAATTTCATTCGAAGAAATAAATGCCCCAATTGGCATTCCGCCGCCCATTCCTTTTGCGATGGTCATAATATCGGGAGTCACATCAAACTCATTTAAAGCAAATAAGCTTCCTGTTCGTCCAAAACCTGTTTGAATTTCATCAAAAATTAATAAAGTACCTGTTTCGTCGCATTTCTTTCTTAACTTCTTTAGGTAATCATTTTCGGGTAATCGTATTCCGGCTTCTCCCTGAACTGGCTCTATTAGAACACATGCTGTTTTTTCAGATATGTGGTTTAAATCTTCTTCATCATTAAAACGAATGTGCTTGACATCCGGTAAAAGTGGCCTGAAAGCATTTTTAAATTCTTCATTTCCCATCACGCTTAAAGCCCCATGAGTACTCCCATGGTAAGCATTACGATAAGCTATTATTTCTGTTCGCCCGGTATATCGTTTGGCTAGTTTTAAAGCTCCTTCAATGGCTTCACTTCCTGAATTAACAAAATAGGTTGATTCTAATTTTTCGGGTAATAAACTACTGATTTTCTGAGCAAAATTTACTTGTGGCGATTGAATATATTCTCCATACACCATAAGATGCATGTATTTTTCGGCTTGATCTTTAACAGCCTGAACTACTTTTGGATGCGTATGCCCGACATTACTTACAGAAACTCCCGAGATTAAATCAATATATGACTTTCCGGATGTGTCATACATATATATTCCATGTCCCCTTTCTATTTCGAGCTGAAGAGGAAAGTCTGATGTTTGTCCTACGTGATCTAAAAAAAGTTGTCGTTGCGAAATCATAAATCGTACTTTTTAAACAAAAAAAATTGGGTTAAAACCCAATTTACAAAACTATAAAAAACGAATCACTTATTTACCCATTAGATTTATATCATTCATAAATTTATCTTTATATGCTTTGCCAATGGGTATCCCCTTTAATCCTTCGTTATGCTTTATGTATACTGAGTTATCTTCTATTCTGTCAATTTTTCTAACATTCACAATATATGATCGGTGCACCCGCTTAAACTGCTTTACAGGCAGCTGGTTTTCAATGGATTTCATTGTAAAGTGAATGGTGAACTTTTCGTTAAAAGCATTTAATATTACATAATTTTCTAATGCTTCCACCCATAAAATATCTTCGTATTTTAGACGAACAAGGGCTGAATTTTTCTTAATAAAAATCTCATCAACCGTTTGTTTATTTCTTGATTCCTGTATATTTTTTGCTTTTAGTGCGGCCTTATAAAACCTTCCATAATTAACCGGTTTAAGCAAATAATCTGTTACATCGTAATCGAAAGCTTCCAGCGCATATTTTTCTTTGGATGATACAATAATAACCTGTGGTAGGTTTTTTAAAGTATTTAAAAAGTCTATTCCATCCATTTCAGGCATTTCTATATCTAAAAAAATCAGGTCAATATTATCTTGTTCCTGATTAATTACATTTATAGAGTCAACCGCTGTTTGAAATGAGTATTTCAGTTCAAGAAAATCGGTACGAGTAATAAACTCTTCTATTACTCTTCTGGAAAGGGCGTCATCATCAATTACGATACAATTCATATTAGCATATACTTAATGTCATAAAAATAGAAAATAATAAACAGAATAGAGCAGTAATTAAAGAAAAAATTTACATTAATATACGAAATTTAATGATTAAAAGTTCTTTTTATTAGATAAAAACTTTTTTATGAGCATATCTGAGCTTTTGATTGTTAGTTTTAGCCATTCCAGTTTTATTTCTAATTTCTCCTGTTCAGATAATTGCCAGTTAATATCTGAATGATTTAATTTTTCGCGTAAAGCATGTATTATTATTGCAGCCGATACTGAAATATTGAAACTTTCTGTAAAACCGTACATAGGAATTTTCAGATATTCATCGGCATTATCTATCATTAAATCCGACAAGCCATGCTGTTCGGCACCAAAAAAAAGTGCTACCTTTCCTCTATTTAAATCAAAATCAGGAAGATCAGTATCCTCTGTATGGGGAGTAGTTGCCACAATGCGATACCCTTGTTTCCTCAGGTTTGCGATAGCATCTAAGGTATTGTTTTGGGTTTGATTGTACTTAAAGAGATTGAGCCATTGCGAAGCCCCCAGAACTACATCCGGATTTATATTGTACTTATTGTTGTTTTCGATGATGTGTACATCCTGAATTCCAAAACAATCGGATGTTCGTAGTACGGCACTTGCATTTTGCGACTGGTAAATATCCTCCAATACAATGGTAATGTATCGGGTTCGATTTTCTATTATGCTATTGAATAATTGGGCTCTTCTTTCTGTTACAAATTCTTGCAGATATTCTACTAATTCTTTCATTCCAATAAGTAAGTGCATGAAATAAAAAAGGGAGTACAACAATTTGGTGCACTCCCCATAGGTATTCTAACAATGTTTTTATTGAACAGAGTCAGCTAAATCGCTACCAGCTTTAAATTTAACTACATTTTTAGCTTTAATAGTAATTGGTTTACCTGTTTGTGGGTTTCTTCCTGTTCTAGCATTTCTCTTAGCTACAGAGAAAGATCCAAAACCAACTAAAGCAACTCTATCACCTTTTTTTAATGAGTCAGTAGTACTTTTAATGAAAGCATCTAAAGCTTTTTTAGCATCAGCTTTTGTTAAGTTAGCTCCACCAGCAATTGCATCAATTAATTCTGCTTTGTTCATAATAAAAAATTTTTAGGGTTAGTAAAATTATTTTTTTTTAATCTTCTACATACAAATATAGACTATTTCTCAAGCTTAGCAAATGTTATAGCAAAAAAATTAGTGAATTATTCATAAAAAACGGAAAAATGTTAATAATTGAACATAAAATTGGTTGTTTTTGCTTAAAAACGTATAAAAATTACACATTCAGCAGGTTAAACCTACATTATTAATTTATTCAATTATTTTTTTTGTAAAACTTTGTACAAATAAAAAATTAGTATACTTTTGCCGACGGAGAAATGGCAGAGTGGTCGAATGCGGCGGTCTTGAAAACCGTTGTACCGCAAGGTACCGGGGGTTCGAATCCCTCTTTCTCCGCCAAAATCACAAAAGCAACCGTTAATGGTTGCTTTTTTTTATTCACTTTTATTCTAAACATCACCAGCTTTTTTCAGCGATGCCACCTCCCAAAACCAGATCATTTCTGTAAAAAACAACTGGTTGCCCGGGAGCTACAGCCCAGGCAGGACTTG
The DNA here is from genome assembly GCA_964450375.1 of uncultured Bacteroidales bacterium. Taxonomy (GTDB): domain Bacteria; phylum Bacteroidota; class Bacteroidia; order Bacteroidales; family UBA12077; genus UBA12077. Next base: position 11,292 of record CAYVEW010000005.1, on the reverse strand, counting down.
TTAGCTTAAGTAAAATATGATCTGACTGCTTTTCCAATACGACTACCGGATTCTCCGGATTTAATCCATAACCTCGAATATTTACCTGTAATTCGGTACCTTTTTCAATATCGTGCGGATTTAAAATTTGAATGTTTCGTATAAGAATATGATGATGATTTAACGATTCCTTCGTATGAACCGTAATTACATTTTGTGTGGCATCGATATTTGTAACATATACTTTTCGATTATCCATCAAATGCAAGTCTCTTTTTTGTCCTATAGTATAATGTATATATCCATTGTGTATTCCAATTTGTTTTCCATTTTGATCCACCACCACTCCTTTTGGAATCTTCTTTATTTCATCTGGAATGTAATTTTTTAAAAACTCGCGATAATCTGTTTGATGAAGAAAACACACACCCATGCTCTCCTTTTTCCTGGCCAAATTAGTAAAGCCATGTTTTATGGCTAACTCGCGCACCTGATCCTTGGTTAAATCACCCAGGGGATTTAACATACGCTTAATCACGTTGGAATCAAGCTCCCATAAAAAATAAGACTGATCCTTAATTGGATCGACTCCCTTTTTAAGATAATGATAACCGTTTTGCTGCTCTTTTCTGATGTAATGTCCTGTTGCAATGTAATCGCATTGATTTTGGTCAGCATAATCCAGAAGCTTTTTCCATTTTATTACCCGGTTACAGAAAGTGCAGGGACTTGGCGTTCTGCCCTTAAGGTATTCTTGCGCAAAATGCTGCTTTACTATTTCAAAATCATCTTTTATATATATGGTATCAACCGGAATATTTAGTTTATCCGAAAGGTCGGCAATTTCATCGGGATATTTTTCGTCGGTAAAAGAAAAATGTAATCCGCTTACATCATACCCCTGCTCCTTTAATATAAAAGCAGCCATGGTGCTGTCTAATCCGCCACTTAATCCAATTACAACTTTCTTCGACACAATTTACGATTTTGATTACAGGTATTCTAATTCGGTAAGTTTCTTATATTTTCCATTGTTTTTAACGAGCTCATCATGTGTTCCCTGCTCAATAATTTTTCCCTGCTCAAGTACGATTATTTTATCGGCGTTTTTAATGGTAAATAATCGGTGAGCGATTACAATGGATGTTCTGTTTTTCATTAAATTCTGCAATGCCTTTTGCACTATTAACTCCGATTCATAATCCAGAGCCGATGTTGCCTCATCGAGAATTAAAACGGGTGGGTTTTTTAGAATCGCCCGCGCTATGCTAATACGCTGTTTCTCACCAAGGGATAAATTATCTCCGCCTTCGCCAATATTGGTTTGGTAAGCATTTTCCTTTTCCATAATAAAATCATGTGCAAATGCCAGCCGGGCTGCATTTTCAACCTGCTCCAACGTTGCATCTGGGTTTCCGAATAAAATATTATTATAAAGGCTGTCGTTAAACAGCACGGGTTGCTGACTAACATAACCAAATAAATTCCGCAAAGAATCTATTTTATACCTTTTAATGTTTATATCATCAATAATTACTTCACCTTTTATCGGATCAAAAAAACGCGGCAGCAAATCCACAATGGTCGATTTTCCCGATCCGGATTGACCCACTAAGGCAACTGTTTCGCCCCTTTTTATGCTTAAGTTGATTTTCTTTAATACATGACGGCTTTCGGTTTCGTAATGAAAGCTTACATCTTTGTATTCGATTTTTTCTTTTAATTCGTTAATTTCTAATGCATCGGCTATTTCAAAAATCTTAAATTTCTGATCTAAAATGGAGTTTATTCTATCCACCGAAGCCATTCCTTTTAAAATATTATAATACCCACCGGTAAACGATTTAGCAGGGCCAACAACCTGTGTAAATACAGCCAGGTATCCGATAAATACTTTTGAACTCATGGAGTTTTCGGCACCAAGTACCATTTTACCACCAAAAAACATAATAACTAATATGGAAATGGTACCAATGATATCGCTTATAGGAATAGAAAGTGATCTTTTATGCCAGGTTTTACTTAATAGCGAAGAAAGAAGATTGTTTTTTTCACGAAACCTGGTTTCAATCAATTTTTCTGCACTAAATGCTTTAATAATTTTTATCCCTGATAAAATTTCATCGAGCATACCCATCAACACTCCCATTTTACGTTGCCCACGCAGAGTTGTTTGCTTTAAACTCCGGCCAATTCTCCCAATTACAAATGCTGATAAGGGAAAAATTAGAATAACAATCAGTGTTAATTTGGCGCTCATAATAAAAAGCACATACAAATAAACACCAATCAATACAGGGTCCTTAAAAATCATCTCAAATGAACTAATTATGGATGCTTCAATTTCCCGAACATCTACAATAATTTTCGATACAATATCGCCCCGTTTTTCGTTGGAAAAATAACTCAGATCAAAATCCAACACCTTATTAAGTAATTTATTTCGTATATCGCGAACTACGCGTGTGCGGATTTTTATTGTTTGTGACTTAGCTAAAAAAAGAAATACGTTTTTTAAAAGTGTAGCACCCAGTACTACCAGAATAATAAAGCTAAGCGCTCCCATTTCTCCTTTTTGCTGTGTTAACTGGCCCAAATAATAGTTGAAGTTATGCTGAAAACTATCTACATTAAGTTGAAAAGGAACCGCAACTTCATTAAAGGATTGTGTTGAAAAAAGAATTCCCAAAAAGGGAATAACCATGGTAAATGATACCACAGAAAACAATGCCGCAATTAAATTAAAAACGATACTAAAAAAAGCTTTTAACCAATAGGGAATTACATACTGAATGATACCTCCAAACTTTCTTAACATAAGTTGTCCGGGTTTAAACCAAAGGTAATTAAAAAGATTGAAAATTAAACGCTTAATTAAATCCCTGTATAATTATAAGGAGTTATTTTATTTAGCTCATTCTTAATATCTTCCGACAAATCCAATCCTTCAATAAACTGATGAATACTTTCCCTTGTAATTTTTTCGCCGGTTCGAGTTAAGTCTTTTAACGCTTCGTATGGTTTCGGGTAAGCTTCGCGGCGAAGAATGGTTTGAATTGCTTCGGCAACCACAGCCCAGTTATCTTCCAGATCGGCCTGAATGGCAGCTTCATTTACAATAACTTTACTTAATCCTTTCAATAAAGACTTAAAAGCAATAATCGAATGCGAAACCGGCACTCCAATATTTCTTAATACGGTAGAATCGGTTAAATCTCTTTGTAAACGAGAAATTGGAAGCTTTGCTGCCAGATGTTCGAAAAGCGCATTGGCAATTCCCAAATTGCCTTCGGCATTTTCAAAGTCGATGGGATTAACTTTGTGTGGCATTGCCGACGAACCCACTTCGCCCTTCTTAATCTTTTGCTTAAAATAGTTCATTGAAATATAAGTCCAGAAATCGCGTGCAATATCAACTAAAATGGAGTTAATACGTTTCATTGCATCGAAAGTAGCTGCTATGTTGTCGTAATGCTCAATCTGGGTTGTAGGTTCCGATCGATGTAATTTTAAAGTATCATTCACAAAATGATTTCCAAAACTTTTCCAGTCAATCTCGGGATAAGCCACATGATGTGCATTAAAATTACCTGTTGCTCCACCAAATTTAGCTGAAAAAGGAATCGACCTGAGCTGCTCCATTTGTGTTTCGATTCGGGTAATGAATACTTGTATTTCTTTCCCTAAGCGAGTTGGCGATGCTGGTTGCCCATGTGTCCGGGCTAGCATTGAAATTGCTTTCCACTCATCTGCCAGGTTTTTTAGTTTATTTAACAACTCATCTAAAACAGGATAATAAACGGCATTTACCGCATCTTTTAATGAATATGGTGTAGCTGTATTGTTTATATCTTGAGATGTTAAACCAAAATGAATGAACTCTTTATAAGGCTCCAGTTTTAAATCATCAAACTTTTCTTTGATAAAATATTCTACTGCTTTTACATCATGATTGGTTACTTTTTCAATATCCTTAATCTTTTGAGCATCATCCTCGGTAAAATTCTGATAAATCATGCGCAAATCATTAAATAAACCCTTATCAAAATCTTTAAGCTGTGGCAAGGGCAATTCACATAAAGCGATAAAATATTCTATTTCAACCAGTACACGGTATTTAATTAACCCGAACTCGGAAAAGAAAACACCCAACTCATCAACTTTATTTCTATATCTACCATCGATTGGTGAAATTGCAGTAAGCGAATTTAATTTACTCATTTCGATTTGTTTTTATTTCAGAATAATATACAAGTGCAAAATAAACAAAAACAATTTATAATACTATTATAATATTTGCAGCATTTGTATCTTTGTTAAGGTTAATCTTAAAAAAAATGACAAAAGTTAAAATTTCAGCTGTATCGTATACCAATACATTACCATTTGTATACGGACTGGAAAACAGTGACATTATAAACCACATTGATTTATCAAAAGATATTCCGGCTATTTGTGCATATAAACTGCTAAATAACGAAGTTGATATTGGGCTTGTGCCGGTTGCTGTCATCCCAAAATTAAAACATTCCGAAATCTTATCTGATTATTGCATTGGAGCTTCGGGAACTGTTCGCTCGGTTATTCTTGCATCATTCAAACCACTACAGGAAGTAAAAAGCATTTTGCTCGACTACCACTCCCGCTCCTCGGTTATGTTAACAAGAATACTGGCAAAACATTTTTGGAAGATTGATGTAAAGTGGACAGATACGAACGAAGGTTTCCAAAACAGAATTAATTCAGAACAGGCTGCCGTAATCATTGGTGATAAAGCAATGAATGTTGAAAATAACTTTCCGTATGTATATGATTTAGCCGATGAATGGATTAAATTTACGAATCTGCCTTTTGTTTTTGCAGCCTGGGTTAGCAATAAAGATATTGGCAGTACATTTAAAGAAGAGTTTAACAAAGCGTTAAGGTTTGGCATTGAACACATCGATGATGCCATTAAAAGTTCAGATCTTTCATATCTTTCGGAACATATAGATGCGAAAGATTATCTGATAAAAAATATTGATTTTAACCTGGATCAAAAGAAGAGAGACGGAATGAATTTATTTTTAGAATATGCAAAAGAATTTCAATAATATATTATTCAATATTTACGACCTATCAACTAAAAAAATGAAAAAAACATTTATCTTATTCAGTTTAATCATAAGCTTAAGCCTTAATGCATCACTTATGGCTATTAACGATACCATTAGTGTAAAAGACTCTGTGACAAACATTGTTTATGTGTTCAACATCAACAAGGATATTGAACCCGGCATGTGGAGGCAAACCCAAAAAAGTTTTGAAGAAGCCAATAAACTGGATGCCGATTATATTGTAATAAATGTTAATACCTATGGCGGAATGGTTAACATGGCCGATTCCATCCGCACAAAAATTCTGGAAAGTAAGATACCGGTTTATGCATTTATTGAGAATAATGCAGCATCAGCAGGGGCTTTGATCTCAATTGCTGCAGATCGAATTTATATGAAACCAGGAGCTAAAATTGGTTCAGCTTCAGTTGTAGATCAAACAGGGAAAATTATGCCCGAAAAATACCAGTCGTATATGCGTTCTACAATGCGGGCAACAGCCGAAGCACATGGAAAAGATACTATTATAAACGAACAGGGTGATACCATTTTAAAATGGAGACGCGACCCCTTAATAGCCGAAGCAATGGTAGACCCCAGAATGTATATTGAAGGTGTTTCGGACACCGGCCAGATTGTTGCTTTTACGGCAAACGAAGCCCTGGAAAATGGATATTGCGAAGCCATTGTCAACGATATAAAAGACCTGCTTAAACATGCCAAGATAGATCATTATGAAATAAAAAAATACGAGCCAACTAAACTGGAAGGATTTATTGCATTTCTTATAAGTCCTGCAATACAGGGAATTTTAATCATGTTAATTGTTGGAGGTATTTATTTTGAACTGCAAAGTCCCGGAATTGGATTTCCGTTAGCAGCTGCCATTTTTGCAGCCATACTTTATTTTGCCCCTTTATACCTGGAAGGCTTAGCAGAAAACTGGGAAATGGTACTTTTCGCTGTGGGACTGATCCTTATTATTCTGGAGATATTTGTCATTCCGGGTTTTGGAATTGCCGGTATTGGTGGTTTAATTTTAGCTTTAACCGGACTGGTATTAAGCATGGTTGATAATATTATTTTTGAATTTGAATTCCATGCTGCACAAGCCGTTACGGAAGTACTACAAGCCCTATTGATTGTGGTCATATCCATTTTTATATCGTTTATTTTATCGCTGTATTTAAGTAAAAAGGCATTAACATCTAATACCTTTTCGTGGATTGTATTAAACTCAACACAAAAAAAAGAAGAAGGATATGTTGGAGTTGATACCATGCAAAAAGAGATGATCGGAAAACAAGGCACCGCATTTACCGATTTACGCCCCAGCGGGAAAGTAGAAATCGAAGATGAAACTTACGATGCCAAATCAGAAGTGGGTTTTATATCAAAAGGAGAAAAAGTAAAAGTAATTGATTACAGATCGGGGCAATTATATGTCATGAAAGTAGTTTAAATGATGAAAAATATAAGAATTCGTGATTACCACAAAGATGATTTTGAGAAATTGAGCATCCTATGGCAGGAAACCGAATTGGGAAATACTAAACGTGGGGACAATGCTCAGATAATTGAACATAGCATTCAGATTGGAGGAAAATTAATCGTACTTGAAAACACTGTAAGCGGCGAAATAATAGGCTCATCGTGGATGACATTTGACGGACGACGAATCCATTTACACCACATTGGCGTTTTGCCTAACTATCAAAATAAAGGATACGGAAAGCTGCTCACAATGGAATCATTAAAATTTGCAAAAGAAAAAGGATATCAGATTAAGCTGGAAGTTCATCAGTCAAATAAGAAAGCAATTGATATTTATAAAAAATTAGGTTTCCAATTTCTGGGAGATTATGATGTATACATTGTTCGGGATTTAAATACCATCAAATTTTAATGTTAAATTTTGCTAAAATTGATTTTAAATCAACATTAAATTTTTTTCTACGGTCAATAATCTGTATTTTTATGGTTCATGTCAAATTTAAAACATAAGAGTTATGACATTAACATTCAACGAGTTACGAAAAATCAAGGATCAGCTTCCTCATGGAGCAATCAAACGAATTGCTAATAAATTAGATATGAATGAGGAAACTGTCAGGAATTATTTTGGAGGAACAAATTACAGCGATGGAGAATCTGCAGGAATCCATTTAAGTCAAGGCCCAGATGGAGGCATTGTAACAATTGACGATACAACAATATTAGATATGGCTATTCAAATGACGAAAGAAACACAGTCGCAAAACTAATATTGGAATAATTCCTTAAAAAAGCAGAAAAGTGTTCTTTTCTGCTTTTTTATTTTCACAAATTGTAAATTTGAGCTGTGAAAGAACTCAAAAAGAACATACAGCAAGCCGAAAAAAAATACTTAGCAGTTTTAAGCAATTACTGCGCCAGCATATTCAATGGAACGAATATACCTTCGCACGATCATTCGCATCATTTAAGAGTTTGGGAATATTCAAAAGAAATCCTTGGAGCCATCTGTAATTCTTATCAGATCGATTACGAACTTATTGAGTCCTGTCTTATTGCTTCTCTTTTTCACGATACGGGACTGACGAAAACCTTGAGCGAAAATCATGGCAATGAAGGAAAAAAAATATGTATTCAGTATTTTGAAGAAAACAAACTGCCAAAACCTGATAGATTTGAAGAAATACTTTTCGCAATTGAAAATCACGATGATAAAGACTATAAACAAAATAATACAGAACCTAACTCCGTATTTTCCATACTTTGCAATGCAGATGATTTGGATGCTTTTGGTAAAGTTGGAATAGTTCGCTACACGGAGATTTATTTATTACGGGGAATTACCCTGAATCAGCTTCCGGAATCAGTAATTAATAACCTGGATAAACGATTTATAAACTTTAAAAGCACGTATCAAAACTTTAGTAAGCTTTATTCGAAACATCAGCAGAAATATTTAATAACAAGAAAATTCTTTCAGGATTTAAAAGAAGAATTATAAGCTTTTCTTTTAGCGGCGCATAAACCAGACTGGAAATCCAATAAAATCAGAATTCCACTCGTGATACACCGAAAAACCAAATCGATTATATAATTCCAGATTTCTGGGATTTGATGTTTCAAGGTAGATAGAAAGTTTCCTTTTATCTGCTAAATCGGTTAATTCTGAAAGCATTTCACTGCCGGTTCCTTTGCCCTGACTTTCGGGTAAAACCCCCAGAAACCACAAATAAATATACGATTCGTTAGGATGAAACTTTTTAATATAGTTTTCTCTTTTTAAAACTTTGAGAAGCCTTTCGGGGCCAATCACATTAAATATAAAACGGATATCATTGCTCAATCTGCCGATGGTGTATTTTGAAGTTTTCGGGAAATCAAATAAAACCGCACCCGTTCGATCGTCGGACAAAAAAGCACCATTCTGAGTCTGGCACAAATCGCAGGCATAACGCATTAAGCCAGCAATTCGCATTACTCTTTTGTTATCCTTTTTTACTGCCCAATTTGTACTTTTATTGTGGTTAAATGATTTTGTTAGTATATCAATAATCTGATTTTTGTTATTGTCAGTTGCTTTAATCATTGTAATCCACAAACTATTTTATAACAAAATCGAGAAGCTTTTCATCTTCGATAAATGCAGTTAGCCGGTCGCCTATTTTTACCGGCCCAACACCAGCCGGAGTTCCGGTATACATCAAATCTCCTATTTTAATTGTCATGAAACGGGTAACATGCTCAATTAAATCATCTACCTTAAAAATCATTTCACTGGTATTTGCCTGCTGGACAATCTCTCCGTTTTTTTCCAATCGGAAGTTTATATCATTTATATCCCCAAACTTTTCCAAGGGATTCAATTTACTAATTACAGCTGCGCCATCGAACGATTTAGCTATTTCCCATGGCAAACCTTTCTCTTTACATTTTTTTTGCAAATCGCGGGCAGTAAAATCTATTCCAATACCTATCTCGCTATAATAGCGATGAGCAAATCTGGATGCCACATTTTTACCTAATCGATCCAGTTTTATAACAATTTCCACTTCGTAGTGAATATCATTTGAAAAATCGGGATAAAAAAAAGGTTGATTATTTTTTAAAAGCGCCGAATCGGGCATTAAAAAGAATATGGGCTCTTTCGGAACCGGATTATTCAGTTCCTTAGCATGATCGATATAATTTCTGCCAATAGCAATTATTTTCATTTTTAATAAAAATTAATCTGATTGTCATATTGAGCTTGTCGAAATATGTAACAATCATTACCATCCTTCGACAGGCTCAGGATGACATCAATTTATGCGTTAAATTTTCGTAGTTTGATGGCCGTTAAAACCTTTTTAGTATATAAAGGAAAATCACTATTTAACATCCAGCCAAAATATCCCTGATCTTTTTCCAACACCGATTCTACGGTTTGTCCTTTATATTTACCAAAGTTAAAAATTTCTTCACCCTTATCGTTTAATACAATACGGCCTGCAAAATCAACATTTTTGTTATGCGAAGAAAATTTGGACAATTCTTCCATATCGTTTTTCAGCTCTTCGTAACGTTCAATTTGCGCCTTGAAAATTTCGTAGGTTGCCTTAGTATCGGCTTCTGCACTATGGGCATCGTCGAGACTTTTCTGACAATAAAATTTATAGGCAGCAGTTAAGGTACGTTGCTCCATTTTATGGAAAATTACCTGCACATCAATAAAACGGTGCTTTTTCAAATCCACATCAACACCAACGCGCAAAAATTCTTCTGCCAATAAAGGAATATCAAATTTATTTGAGTTATATCCGGCCAGATCGCAACCTTCAATAAATTTAGCAACTTCTTTTGCCACAAAATTAAAAGTTGGTTCGTTTTTCACATCATCATCAGTAATTCCATGTATATCCGATGCCTGCTTAGGAATGGGCATTTCGGGATTAATTCGCATGGTTTTCGATTCTTCTTTTCCGTCGGGAAATACTTTCAGAAGTGAAATTTCTACAATTCTATCGTTTACAACATCAACTCCGGTAGTTTCCAAATCGAAAAATACCACAGGTTTTTTTAAATTTAATTCCATTGTGCTTTTTGTTATCGGTATTGAAAAAAAAAGAGTTTCGTTTGAAACTCTTCTCAAATTTATATTTATTGATTTTTATACATTAATCATCATTGGCATAAGCAGCATCAGTACATCTTCATCGCTGTTATCTTTTTCGGCAGGGAATAGTATTCCGGCACGCGAAGGATCGGAAAGTTCAACCAATACATCGGATGATGTGATATTTGATAAAATTTCGATTAAAAAGGATGATTTAAATCCAATTTCCATGTCATCACCTTCGTACTGGCAATTTAAACGTTCGTTTGCCGATATTGAAAAATCAATATCTTGTGCCGAAACATTCAATTGGTTTCCTTTAATTTCCAGTTTAACCAAATTACTTGCCTGATTTGAGAACAAGGCAACACGTTTTAAGGCGTTGTACAACTCTAATCGGTCAATGGTTAATTTATTTGGGTTATTGGTTGGAATAACTGAGTTATAGCTAGGATAATTACCTTCTACCAATCGGGAAACTAATTTGTAATTTGATAAAGTAAAGAATGCATTTTTATCGTCGAACTCAATCATTACTTCGTTTTCTTCTTTCGGAAGAATCGCTTTTAGTAAACCAGCGGGTTTTTTAGGTAAAATAAAGGCTGATTCATTTTCAGCTTTCACATCCATTCTTCTGTAACGAACTAATTTGTGTGCATCCGAAGCAACAAAGGTCATATTATCAGAATACAGTTCGATAAAAATACCGTTCATCACCGGGCGCAATTCATCGTCGGCTGTAGCAAACAAAGTTTTTGCAATTCCGCTAAGCAACACATCTGCTGCTAATTGAATGGACGTTTTCTGATCTTCCTTAATCACCGGAAGTTGTGGAAAATCTTCACCGTTTTGTCCCACAACATTATACTTACCATTTTCAGTTGTGATAACAACTCCGAATGTATCTGTGTTGATATCAAACGTTAAGGGTTGATCAGGAAACTCTTTTAATGTGTCTGTTAAAATTCTTGCAGGAATTGCAATACTACCTTCGTCGGTAACATTTTCTAAACGAATGTTAGTAATTAAAGTGGTTTCCAGATCCGATGCTGTTATTTTCAGTTCGTTATCACTTAACTGAAATAGGAAATTATCAAGAATAGGCAATGTATTTTTGTTACTAATAACTCT